>JBBFLY010000021.1:0-42898 GCA_037478855.1 Acidimicrobiales bacterium
AGCCACCCCACTCCCACACCTGGATCATCGGCTTCGGCGGCCCCCCGGGGGACCCGCAGGTCGCGGTGGCCGTGGTGGTGCTGAACCAGCCGGGTGCCAGCGAGTTCACCGGCGGCCGCGTCGCGGCGCCGATCGCCCGGGCGGTGCTCGCACAGGCCCTGGCCAGCAGAGGCGGCGGTTGATCCTCAGTGCGGGCGCGCCCTCACGTAGGCTGATCCGGTCATGCCTGACGAGCCGCGATCACCCACGGTCTTCAACGAGCGCTACGAGCTGCACCGCAAGCTGGCCCGTGGCGGGATGTCCGATGTGTATCTCGCCCGCGATCTGCTGCTCGACCGGCCAGTGGCCGTCAAGGTGCTCTTCCCGGAGTACGCGAAGGACCAGACCTTCGTCGAGCGGTTCCGGCGGGAGGCGCGGGCGGCGGCGAACCTGAACCACCCGAACGTGGTCGCGATCTACGACTGGGGGCAGCAGTTCGGGACGTACTTCATCGTGATGGAGTACGTGGAGGGTCGCAGCCTGTCGGAGATCATCCGAACGGAGGGTCCGCTGCACCCGATCCGGGCCGCGGAGATCGCAGCTGACGTGGCGGCGGCGCTCGCGTTCGCACACCGCAACGGTGTGATCCACCGTGACATCAAGCCGGGCAACATCCTGATCACTTCCACCGGTCAGGTGAAGGTCGCCGACTTCGGCATCGCACAGGCGGCCTCGTCAGAGGCCACCCAGGCGAACCTCACCCAGGCCGGCGCGGTGATGGGCACGGCCACCTACTTCTCACCCGAGCAGGCACAGGGCAGGCCGATCGATCCCCGCTCCGACCTCTACTCGCTGGGTTGTGTGCTCTACGAGATGCTCACCACCCGGCCACCCTTCACCGGTGAGACCCCGGTGGCGATCGCGTACAAGCACGTGCAGGAGCAGCCGACGCCACCTTCCGCGATCAACCCCGCGGTGCCCGCGTCGCTCGAGGCGATCGACCTGAAGCTGCTGGCGAAGGACGCGGCGGATCGCTACCCCTCTGCGGAGGACCTGCGCATGGACCTGCGGCGGTTCCTCGACGGCAAGCCGGTTGCCGCTCTCAGCGCGGCCGCTGGCACCGCCTTGGGGGCCGGTGTCGGCGCTGCTGCGGGGGCCATGGCCGCGAACCCCACGGTTGCGGTACCGGCCACGCAGGTCGCTGGTGCAAGCCCCGGGCCCGGCACGTCGGTAGGGCCGGCCACGGGCATGCAACCGGAGTACGCGACGTCACCCGAGCCGCCGCGCCGACGCAGCAGCGCCTTCCTGGCGGTGATGATCATCTCCCTGCTGGTCCTCGCCGGTGTGCTGGTCCTGTTGGGTCTGCAGCTGAGCCGCGGCGGCGGGGAGGTCACCGTTCCGGACGTGCGGGGCCTCACCGTGCAGGAGGCGCAGACCCGTCTCGCCAACCAGGGCTTGCGGTTCGAGGTCCGCGAGGAGCCCAACACCGACGTGCCCGCAGGTCAGGTCTTCGATCAGACCCCCGCGCCGGGCGCGCAGGTCGAGCGCGACTCGGTGGTGACGCTGCGGGTGAGCGCGGGCCTGGGTCAAGCCGAGGTGCCTGATGTGGTGGGTCGCACGGAAGCCGCGGCCCGTTCGCTGATCGAGAACGCAGGCTTCGTGCCGGACGTGCGCCAACGGCAAGATGACACCGTGCCGGTCGGCCAGGTGATCTCCCAGGATCCGCCCGCTCGGACCAAGGCACAGCGGGGGTCCGCGGTCACGATCGTGGTGTCCTCCGGTCCCGCTCCGGTCAAGGTGCCGAACGTCGTGGGTCAGACGGTGGCCGAGGCCTCGAACGTGCTGGGTCAGCTCGGGTTCCGTGTCACCCAGAGCGAGCAGTCGTCGACCTCTGTGCCGGCCGGGACGGTGATCTCCACCGATCCCCCGGCGAACACCGAGCTGTCGAAGGGCAGCACGGTGCGGCTGATCGTGTCGTCCGGTCCGCCTGCGACCACCACCTCCAGCACCACGACCTCGACCACCACGAGCTCGAGCACGACCACCACCCTTTCCGGCGGAGGTGGCGGCGGAGGCGGCGGCTGACCGGTGCCCGATGACCGGCCGGTGCCCGATGACCGGCCGGTGCCCGATCATCCGCGCCGCTGAACGGGGAGCGGCGGCTGCCAGCCACGGAGCGGACCGCAGCGGCCGCCGGTGCCACCGGTCGGTCGCGCTCGGACGGCGGGGGTGATCAGGCGGCTGCGGTGGCCCGGGAGAGGAAGTTCCGCAACAGGTCGTGACCGGCGACGGTGAGGATCGACTCGGGGTGGAACTGCACGCCTTCCACGTCGAGCTCCCGGTGGCGCAGACCCATGACCACTCCGTCGCCGGTCTCCGCCGTGATCTCGAGTACGTCCGGCACCGAGGAGCGCTCGACGACGAGCGAGTGGTAGCGGGTCGCTTCGAAGGGGTTCGGCAGACCCTCGAACACCCCCGTACCCCGGTGATGGATGAGGGAGGTCTTGCCGTGCATGACCTCAGGCGCCCGGACCACGCGACCGCCGAAGACCTCGCCGATGCACTGGTGGCCGAGGCACACGCCGAGGATCGGACGTCGGCCGGCGAAGTGGCGGATCACGTCGTTGGAGAGTCCGGCGTCAGCCGGCCGGCCGGGCCCCGGTGAGATCAGCACCGCGTCGGGATCGAGGGCGATGATCTCCTCGAGGGTGAGTGCGTCGCTGCGGTGCACGATCGGCTCTGCGCCCAGCTCGCCGAGGTACTGGACGAGGTTGTAGACGAAGCTGTCGTAGTTGTCGAGGACCAACACCCGGGCACGCATGTCGGTCGGAGGTTACCCGTCGGCGACGGCCGGGCCCCCTCCGGAGGCTGGTGTCGACGCCGGGAAGGAGTCCAGGGGTACGCTGGCCGGCCGTGGCGAACCCGAAGCGTCCGACGAAGCGCAAGGTCGAAGGCAGTGGTCGGGTCACCCCGAAGGGCGGGGCGGAGGTCCGCAAGCGGTCCGCGCCCACCGCCGGGCGCACCCCGGAGCCGTCGAGCCGGTACACCCCTCCGATCCCCAGCACCTACTACGAGAGCCCGCGCTGGGTGCCGGTCCTCATGTTCACCCTCTTCGGGTTGGGGATGGTGATCATCTTCCTGCACTACGTCGGCGTGCTCCTCCCGGGCGCCAGCAGCAACTGGTGGCTGCTTGCCGGGCTCGGCGCGATCCTCGGCGGGATCATCACCGCCACGCAGTACCGCTGAGGGGTCCCGACCCGCTCCATGGGAGCGCTCCACAGCGTCCTCCACAGGGCCTCCGGGGGTTGTGGATTTCCCGGATGAACGGCCGGTGACGGTTCACGCGCGCAGCTTGCGCTTCGGTCACACGAAGACGACGGATGAGTTACGAGCGTGTGATGCTCCCCAGCTTGGTCCACACGCTGTGGAAACTGTTGCGGATGTGGAACGTGTTGCTGAAGAGCTGCTGGCGGCTCGGTGACAGCTACCGGACGACTCGCTGACCGCCACCGGGACCCGGCCCGGTGCTGGCACCGGGCTTGATCAGTCGATGGGCGCCACGAGCTCCATGTCCTCCTGGCAGTGCCGAGGTGGGTCGGGATCCTCAGCGGGGGCGATCGTCATCCGGACCTCGGCACCGCAGATCGCGCACCGGTAGGTGATCTTCACCTTGCGCAGCTCACCGGGTGGTGGGGGATCGGGCACGGGGCGGGCTAGGCCACCGAGTATCGCCACGCCAGCGCGAAGGATCACGTACGCGCCGAGCGCGGCGACGGCGACGTCGAGGATCGGGAAGCCCGCGAAGAGCGCAGCCGCCGAGCCGAGGACGGCGATGCCTGCGATCACCGGGTGCTTGAGGCTGAAACGTTGCATCGGAGACGACGATGGGGTGCCCGTGCGGGCACCCCATCAGCCTACGAGCAGGTCGGCGCCGTGACGCCGCGCCGAGCGGTGCAGCTCAGCCCAGCCGTTCGATGATGGTGGCGTTCGCCATGCCCCCGCCCTCGCACATGGTCTGCAGGCCGTAGCGACCACCGGTGCGCTCGAGCTCGTTGAGCAGCGTCGCCAGCAGCTTGGTGCCCGAGCAGCCGAGCGGGTGACCGAGGGCGATCGCGCCGCCGTTCACGTTGACCCGGTCCATGTCGGGGTGCAGCTCCTTCTCCCAGGCCAGTACCACCGAGGCGAAGGCCTCGTTGATCTCGAACAGGTCGATGTCATCGATCGAGAGCCCGGCCTTCTCCAGCGCCTTCTGCGTGGCCGGGATCGGCCCGGTGAGCATCGTGATGGGGTCGACGCCAGCCAGCGCGAAGGTGTGGAAGCGAGCCCGCGGCGTGAGGCCGAGCTCGTTGGCCTTCTCCTCGCTCATGATGAGCGCGGCCGACGCACCGTCGGTGATCTGCGAGGAGTTGCCGGCCGTCACCTTGCCGTCCTCCTTGAAGGCGGGCTTCAGCTGGGCCAGCTTCTCCATCGAGGTCTCGCGGATGCCCTCGTCCGCGGTCACCATCTCGTCGCTCGGGATCAGCTCGCCGGTCTCCTTGTCCCGGGGCTTGGCGCGCACCGGGATGATCTCGTTGTCGAAGCGACCCTCGTCGCGTGCCCGGGCCGCGAACTGCTGGCTGCGCAGCCCGAAAGCGTCGAGGTCCTCTCGGGTGAGACCCCACTTGTCGGCGATCAGCTCCGCGGAGATGCCCTGGGGCACCAGCCCGCCGCGGTCTGCGTAGCGCAGGCCCATGGCGTCACCGAACGGGAAGCCGACGTTCGGCACCATCGCGGACGCCCCCATCGGCACGAGGCTCATCACCTCGACACCGGCGGCCACCACCACGTCGTAGGCGCCGGCGATGACCCCCTGGGCCGCGAAGTGCGCCGCCTGCTGGGAGGAACCGCACTGGCGGTCGATGGTCGTGGCCGGGACCTCCTCGGGCCATCCGGCGGCGAGCACTGCGTTGCGGCCGACGTTGAGGGCTTGGGCGCCGACCTGCATGACGCAGCCCATGATCACGTCGTCGACCAGCGCGGGATCGAGGTCGTTGCGCTCCACGAGCGCCTTCAGGCACTCAGCTGCCAGGTCGGCCGGGTGCCAGCCGGAGAGCTTGCCGTTGCGCTTGCCGCCGGCGGTGCGGACGGCGTCGACGATCACTGCGGTGGGCATGGTGGGTTCCTCTCCTCGGTCGTCAGCGGTTGTCAGCAGATGAACTAGACCGCGCGGTCAAGTCTGCCGGTCGCGCCTCGATGCGTGCAACCCGCCGCCCTGCGGGAGTGTCGGGGCGACGCTGAGCTGCCCAGCGCTGGCCGGAGTGCGGGCGCGGGCAAGCTGCCGTAATTGGCGCCACACTGGTGGGATCTGTCGTCCGCCAGCGAGGGGGAAGTTCGATGAGCACCAGGGGCGACCGGATCACCAGTGACGAGATCATGCAGATCGTCGAGGGCTGGACGGTGCCTGGCCGGTTCCTCGAGACCGTGAGGAACCACCCCGACCAGGTGGCGCTGCGGTGGAGGAATGAGGATGACAGCTGGGGTGAGCTGACCTACGAGCAGCTGCGAGACCGGGTCGCCCGCGCCGTCACCGGGTACCGCCAGCTCGGGCTGGGACCCGACATGCGCATCGTCCTCATGATGCGGAACATCCCCGAGTTCCACATCCTCGACCTGGCGGCGTACTTCTGTGGGGCAACCTCGGTGTCGATCTACAACTCGTCCTCGCCGCAGCAGGTGCAGTACCTGGCCAGCCATGCGGAGGCGCTGTTCGGCATCGTCGAGGACGTCGGCTTCCTCGAGCGCTTCCTTGCGGTGCGTGCTGAGCTCCCGGATCTGCAGCACCTCGGCATCATCAGGGATCCGGCCGGACTGGCCCCAGAGGAGGTCTTCACCTACGAGGCCCTCATGACGCACGAACCCGCCGACCTTGAGGTCGCGGCGGCGGACTGCCACCCCGACCAGGTGGCGACCATGATCTACACGTCGGGCACAACGGGGCCACCGAAGGGCGTCATGCTCACCCACCGGAACATCTGCTGGACGGCCGAGAGCCTCCGCATCGCGCTGGGCTGGTCGTATGACGATCTGGTGGGCAAGCGGATCGTCTCGTACCTGCCGATGGCGCACATCGCCGAGCGGATGAGCAGCCACTACATGGGCATGCTCGGTGGGTATGAGGTCACGACCTGTCCCGAGCCGTCCCAGATCGCCGACTACGCCCGACTGGTCTCGCCGAACATCATGTTCGGTGTGCCGCGGGTGTGGGAGAAGATCCACGCCGCGGTGCAGGCTGCTCTGGCTGCCGACCCGGAGAAGGAGCGGCAGTTCGCCGACGCGATCGCCGCGGCGGAACCCATCGCCGAGAGGATGGCATGGGGCGAGGAGACCGAGGAGGATCGAGCCACCTACGAGTTCCTCGACGAGGTCGCGTTCAAGGGGGTGCGCCAGCTCATCGGTCTCGACCAGTGCGAGCTCGCGATAACCGGTGCGGCACCCATCCCCGTCGAGGTGCTGCGCTGGTTCCGGGCCATCGGGGTGCCGCTGTCGGAGCTCTACGGCATGTCGGAGTCCAGCGGGCCGATGACCTGGGAGCCGAGGAGGATCAAGCCTGGAACGGTCGGCCCTGGCATCCCGGGCTGCGAGGTGAAGCTCGCCGAGGACGGGGAGATCATCTGTCGGGGCGGGAACGTCTTCCTCGGCTACTTCAAGGAGCCGGAGAAGACGGCGGAGACCATCGACGAGGAGGGTTGGCTCCACTCCGGTGACATCGGGGAGGTCGACGAGGACGGGTACTTCCGGATCATCGACCGCAAGAAGGAGCTCATCATCACCGCCGGGGGCAAGAACATCAGCCCGGCGAACCTCGAGGCGGCGCTCAAGACCATCCCGCTCGTCGGGCAGGCCGCAGCGATCGGTGACAACCGCCCGTTCGTGGCCGCGCTCGTGACCCTCGATCCAGACGTGGCCCCCGCCTGGGCCAGGCAGCACGGCATCGAGTTCGAGACCCTCGGGGACCTGGCCCGTCACCCGCAGGTGATCGAAGAGGTCGAGCGCGGGGTGGCGGAGTGCATGGCCCCCTTCAGCAACGTGGAGCGGGTCAAGAAGGTCCGCATCCTGGGTGAGGAGTGGCTCCCCGACAGCGATGTGCTCACCCCGACGTCGAAGCTCAAGCGTCGCGGGATCCTGGCCCGCTACAACGACATCATCGAGGAGCTCTACGCCTGAGCTGACCCGGCGCCAGGCAGCGGTTCCATGGCGGCTGGTGCGTTCGGCCCAGGTGGAGGCGCGAAAAATGAGTCTCGCGGCCGATTCATTGATTTGATGAATCGTGCTTTTCTATAACCGGAGCTTGACTCCGGCCGCGACCGGGCGGCCGAGACGGGCTCGGATGGGGAGGCCGACGAGATGCCAGCAGAGGTCCTCATGGAGCCGACGACGCGCAGCGGCGTGGTGATCGCCCTTGACGACGCAGTGGCGACCATCGTGCTCACCGACCCGGAGGAGGAGTGGTACTTCCCGGCGTCGCTGGTACCCGAGCACGTCGGGGTCGATGACGTGGTCGTGATCGAAGGCGCAGGTCGGAGCCTCCGCATCGTCGCGAAGGACCCGCTGGCGCCGAGCGTCGAGTCACGTCTCGAGCGATCGCTCAACCGCCGGCGCCTCGGTCTGCGCTGAGGTCATCAGGCCCGGTCCCGGGAGCCCGCCGCCACGCCGGTCGCTCCCAGGCGCTCGCCCGATGTCGCTGCGGGCGTGCTGCCGTAGCATCGTGGGGATGAGCCAGTTCCGCGTCGGCGCCACCGTCAAGGGCACGCAGCGGGAGCTCGGCAAGCTCGACGCGCTCATCGTGGATCCGACCACTCGGCGGGTCACCCACCTGGTCGTGCAGCGCCACCGGCTCGGTGCCCGGGTGCTCGTCCCGGAGGAGTTCGTCGTCGAGTCCACACCTGATCAGGTCACGGTCAGGCTCGACGACGATGAGCTCGAGCGGTGCGAGCGGTTCGACGAGCCGAGCTTCGACCGGCCGGAACCGGGCTTCCTCGCCGAGGAGCTGGCGCTCGAGCCGGGCTCCTACTTCCTCGAGCCCTACGTCTCCCCGATCGATGGTTGGGTGCTTGCCGGCTACGAGCGCATCCCGAAGGGCGAGGTGTCGATCAGGCGGGGGGACGAGGTGGTGGCCGCGGATGGATCGAAGCTGGGTCGGGTCGACGAGCTGCTCGTCGACCCCGCAGACGGACACATCACCCACATCGTGCTCCGGCAGGGTCACGTGTTCCGCCACGACGACGACGTGGTGGTCCCCGTCGGGTCGGCCCGCTTCGAGGAGGGGCGGGTGGTGCTCGATCTCGACGCCGCCGCGGTGGAGGCGCTTCCGAAGATCCCGGTCCGCCGGCATCGCCACGTGCAGTCGGAGTGAGGGTGAGCGGGCCACCAGCGAAGGGAACAGCGGCAACGGAGGTTGAGAGCCATGGCTGAGACACCGGACATCAGCAAGCTTCAGGATCAGGTCTTCGAACTGGTGCGGCGCAGCCAGGAGGCCATCCTCGATGCGGGGCGCTCGTTCGCGGACAACCTGTCCTCAGTCGCGCCCGGCGACCGCGAAGCGATCGACCGGCTGCTCGACGATGCGTTCGACTTCACCGAGCGGGTCCTCCGGACTCAACGAGAGCTCGCGAAGTCGGTGGTCCAGGCGATCACCGCACCCGTGATCGGCGCGGGGAGCGACACGACCGGTGACGCTGGGGGCGAGACGGGAGGCGGCGCCGGAGCCGGCGACACCGCGTGACCAGCGCGCACCTGCACGTCCCGGACGGATCACCCGAATCCGAAGCACTGGCCCGAACGACCGACCTGGCCGTCGTCGCCCATCCCGACGATCTCGAGCTGCTGGTGCTGGTGCCCATCGGGCAGTGCGCGCACGACGAGCATCGTTGGTTCACGGGCGTCGTCTGCACGGACGGGTCCGGTTCGACGCGCCCGGGTCCGGACGCTGCGACGGGCGCGCGTGAGCTGGCCGACATCCGACGTGAGGAGCAGATCCGGGCCGCGGAACTGGGTCAGTACTCAGCGGTCGTCCTGCTCGGCCATTCGAGCGGGGAGGTGCGTTCGCCGGACGGGTTCGAAGCGCTCGTCGCCGAGCTGGCAGCTCTTCTCGACGCGACCCGCCCGGTGAACGTGTACACCCACAACCTCGCCGACAAGCACGCCACGCACGTGGCGGTGGGCTGTGCCGTCGTGCGCGCGATCCGCTCCCTCCCTCCTGAGCAGCGACCGGCCCGGCTCGTCGGGTGTGAGGGCTGGCGCGACCTCGACTGGCTTGCCGACCATGAGAAGGTCCGGCTCGACGCCACCGCCTTTGCCGAGCTGGCCGATCAGCTGGCAGGTGTGTTCCGCAGCCAGATCGGTGGTGGGAAGCGCTACGACCGGGCCGCAGCGGGTCGACGCTGGGCCAACGCGGTGTTCTTCGACCCGCGGGAGCCCGACACCTCCGAGCAGGTCGTGGTCGCCATGGATCTCGGGCCGCTGATCGTCAACGACGAGCTCGACCCGGTCGCCTACGTCACCAGCGCGATCGACCGCTTCCGTGCCGACGTCGAGCGTGCCCTGCGGCCGTACTTCCCGTGACCCCTCCCACGTGACGCTTCCGGGATCGTCCGCCGGGGCGGGCTCGGACCCGCCCCGCCTCGCCCAGCGTCGCCGCTCCGCGCGGAGGTGATCATCGAGGGGCAGGCCGCTGGGACCGGTGTGGAGGCCGCGCTCGCTCCAGTCGGTGGCCCCGTGCCGGACGAGGTGCCGATCGGGGCGCGCCACGGCCGTCAGCGTGACGCCGCCGGAGGCTCACCCGGCCAGCGGCCGTAGCCACGCACCAGATCGTCGGCCTCAGGTGGGCCCCACGATCCCAAGGGGTAGGGCGTGGCGGGCGGACGATCGACGAGGATCCGCTCCACGATCCGCCAGGATTCCTCGATGGAGTCCTCGCGCGCGAACAGGGTCGGGTCGCCCACCATCGCCTCCTCGATGAGCAGCTCGTAGGGCTCGGGACCGACGTCCGCCCAGAGGCTCTCGGGTGGCGCGACGGTGATGGGAGCCGGGACCATCTGCTCGCCGGGCACCTTGTGCAGGAAGGTGATGGCGGTGAAGTCGTTCGGCTTCACCTCGATGCGGATCGTGTTCGGGGGGAGCTCCTCGCGATGGTGGGGCATCCACAGCGGCACCGGCGGGGGGCGTAGCTCGATCGCCACCTCGGTGACGGTCGTGGCCAACGCCTTGCCGGCCCGGAGGAAGAACGGCACGCCGTGCCAGCGTGGCGAGTCGATGTCGAGACGGAAGGCCCCGAACGTCTCGGTGTCGGATCCCGCCCGCACGCCGTCGACGCGGAGGTAGCCCTCGTACTGCCCTCGCACGTAGTGGCGGGGATCGACGGGGCGGGCTGCGGCCAGGGCTTTCGCCTTCTCGTCGCGCAACGCCTTGCTGCTCTCGTTCACCGGCTGCTCCATGGCGACCATCGCCACCATCTGCAGGAGGTGGTTCTGCATGACGTCGCGCAGCGCACCAACGCTGTCGTAGAACGCGCCGCGATCCTCTACCCCGAAGGCCTCGGCCATGGTGATCTTCACCGCTTGGACGTAGGACCGGTTCCACAACGGCTCCAGCAGCGTGTTGGTGAAGCGGGTGATCAGCAGGTTGCGCATCGCCTCCTTGCCGATGAAGTGGTCGATGCGGAAGATCGCATGCTCCGGGAAGTGCTCGTGCAGCGTGTCGTTCAGCTCGATGGCACTTCGGAGATCTCGCCCGAAGGGCTTCTCGATGATGAGGCGGGCTCCGTCGGCGAGTCCCACCCCGGCGAGACCACCTGCCACGGTGGCGAACATCGAAGGTGGGATGGCCAGGTGGAAGATCGGATGGGACGCGCCGGCGATCGCTGACCGGAGCCGGGTGAAGGTCTCGGTGTCCTCGTAGTTGCCGGCGATGTAGCGCATCGACGCGGCGAGACGGTCGAAGACGCGCTCGTCCCACGTTCCACCGTCCATGTGCACCGCCTGCCGGGCGCGCGCCCGCAGGTCGTCGTCGGTCCAGTCGTCGAGCGCGACCCCGATGACGGGTACGTCGAACAAGCCGCGGGCGGCGAGGCGGTAGATGGCCGGGAACAGCTTCTTCCTCGCCAGATCGCCGCTCGCGCCGAACATGACGAGGGCGTCCGAGCGGGGCCGGTTCGTGTCGCGGTCCGCTCGGGGCATGGCCGCAACCTAGCGGTCCTTCTCGGAGCGTGTCGCTCAGGACGGGCGATGAGGTGGCAAGCTGGCCAGGCATGCCGTCGCTCATCGAGGACTACGCGCTCATCGGTGACACCGAGACGGTCGCGCTCGTCGGTCGCGATGGTTCGATCGACTGGTTCTGCACGCCACGTTTCGACAGCCCAGCCTGCTTCGCGGCGCTGCTCGGCGATCGCCAGCACGGGCGCTGGTTGCTCGCGCCGGCTGACCGCCTGCTTCGCATCGAGCGCCGGTACCGGGGTGACACGCTGGTGCTTGAGACCCTGTTCACCACCGCCAGCGGCGAGCTGGCCGTGATCGACTTCATGCCCGTGCGGCAAGGTGAGGTCGAGCTGATGCGGATCGTCGAGTGTCGGTCCGGGACGGTGGCGGTCGACCTCGAGCTCATCGTGCGCTTCGACTACGGCGCCATCGTCCCGTGGGTGCGCTCGATCGACGGCGGGCAGGTGGCCATCGGAGGGGCGGACGGGCTTGTGCTTCGCACGCCGGTGCAGCTGGTGGGCCGTGATCTGACCACCGTCGCCCGGTTCGAGGTGTCCGCCGGACAGCGGGTGCCGTTCACCCTGCAGTGGTTTCCCTCGCACCTGCCGGTGCCCGGGCCCGTCGACCCGGAGCAGGAGCTGGAGCGCACGGAGCGTTGGTGGCGCGCCTGGTCGGGGCGCTGCACCTACGAGGGGGACTACGCCGACGCGGTGAAGCGCTCGCTGATCACCCTGAAGGCGCTCACCTATGCGCCAACCGGTGGGGTGGTGGCGGCGCCGACGACCTCGCTGCCTGAGTGGCCGGGCGGGGTGCGCAACTGGGACTACCGCTACTGCTGGCTCCGTGACGCGACGTTCACCCTCTCGGCGCTGAGCGACGCGGGCTACACGGCGGAGGCGGTCGCGTGGAGCGAGTGGCTGCGCCGTGCGGTGGCCGGCAGCCCCGACAAGATGCAGATCCTCTACGGCGTCGGCGGGGAGCGGCGCCTGGTCGAGATGGTCCTCGACTGGTTGCCGGGGTACGAGGGGTCCAGGCCGGTTCGGATCGGCAACGCCGCGAGCGGCCAGTTCCAGCTCGACGTCTACGGCGAGGTCATGGACATGTTCCTGCACTCCCATGCGTGCCTGGGCAACCGGCTCCCGCCGGACGCCTGGGATCTGGCCCGCACGCTGGTCGAGCACGTGCGGAAGGTCTGGACCGAACCCGACGAGGGCATCTGGGAGGTGCGCGGGCCGCGCCGGCACTTCGTGCACTCGAAGGTGATGGCCTGGGTGGCGATCGACCGGTGGATCCACCTCTGCGAGGTGAGTGCTCGCACCGGTGCCCGTGAGCCGGTTGCGGATCTCGGGTCCTGGATCGAACTGCGCGACGACATGCACCGTGAGATCTGTGAGAGGGGCTTCAACGATGCGGTCGGCGCGTTCACGCAGTACTACGGCTCGACGGAACTGGACGCCAGCTGTCTGATGCTCCCGCTCGTGGGGTTCCTGCCACCCACCGATCCGCGCATCGTGGGCACGGTCGAGGCCATTGAGCGGGAGCTGTTGGTGGACGGGTTCGTGCGCCGGTACCGCACGGAGGCGCAACACGACGTCGGTGACTGCGGTGCTGGAGCCGGTTCGTCCGGTGTAACCACCGTGGACGGTCTGCCGCCGGGCGAGGGAGCGTTCCTGCTCACCACCTTCTGGTGGCTCGACAACCTGGTGCTGCTCGGTCGCACTGAAGAGGCCCGGGCCGGCTTCGAGCGGCTCCTGAGTCTACGCAACGACGTGGGGTTGCTGGCTGAGGAGTACGACGTGGAGCGAAGCCGCCAGCTCGGGAACTTCCCCCAGGCGTTCTCACACGTGGGACTGATCCTCACGGCACGGAACCTGACCAACGACGGTGCTGCGCCCGCGCTCCACCGGGCGCTGCGTCATCCACACCGGCCGGCGATGCTGGATGCTGAACCCGACCCCCGCAGGTCGTGACGCCGTTGGCGGGACGGAGGCGGGTGCGGACACCGCGGGCTCCGCTACTTCGGCTCGGCATCCGGTCGTGGACTCCCGGGTCGCTCCGGCGTCCTCGGCGTTATCATCACCGTAGGTCGTCTGCCGCTGAGCAGCTGGCGGTGGGGACCAGGGGGGATCCGATGACGAACCGAGATCTCATCGGGCGTGACGACGTCAACGACCTGGACACGATCGTCGCCATCGCGCTCGAGCAGCCGTACGTGGGTGCCGTCCACGCGGTGAGAGACCACGCCGACGCGATCTTCACCTGGGACTACGAGAAGGGGTCCCGGCCCGGCCTCCACAAGCTCTACGAGAAGGCCAAGGGGGCCCAGTGGAACGGCGAGACCGATCTGCCCTGGGACACCGACGTCGATCAGGAGGCGCTCACGGTGCAGGTCGCCGGGGCTGAGCCCAACTGGGAGTTCGCGGGCCTCGACGTCAGCGGCACGCCGCTCGAGAGGTGGACGAGCAGGGAGTGGATCCGTTGGAACATCGAGCAGCAGAACTGGACGCTCAGTCAGTTCATGCACGGTGAGCAGGGGGCGCTGCTCTGCACCGCGAAGATCGTCGAGACCGTTCCGTGGATCGACGCCAAGTACTACGCGGCCACGCAGGTGATGGACGAGGCCCGCCACGTCGAGGTCTTCGCCCGGTACCTGGACACCAAGCTCTCGGGCCACTACCCGCTCAACGCCCATCTCGGGATGCTGCTCGACGACATCCTCGAGGACAGCCGGTGGGACATGACCTACCTCGGCATGCAGATCATGGTGGAAGGCCTGGCGCTGGCGGCCTTCGGCTTCATGCACGCGCTGACCCCCGAGCCGCTGCTCAAGCAGCTCCTCCGGTACGTCATGAGCGACGAGGCGCGCCACGTCGCCTTCGGTGTCCTCTCGCTCCAGGAGTACTACGCCGAGCTCAGCGACGCGGAGCTGCGGGAGCGCCAGGAGTTCGCGTTCGAGGCCGCGCTCCGCATGCGTGACCGCCTGCTCGCCGTCGAGGTGTGGGACCGCATGGGTGTCGATCCCAAGCTGGTCATCGGACGCTTCAGGGGTGACCGCCTCGAGGACCCGTTCCAGCTGATGCTGTTCTCGAAGATCGTGCCGAACTGCAAGAAGCTCGGCCTGCTCGATGCCAGCGGCGGTTGGCTGCGCGAGCGCTTCACGGAGATCGGGGTGATCCAGTTCGAGGACTGGGTTGACACCACGGACGAGTACGAGTCGCTGGACGAGCTGGCGAAGGATCGCGCCTCGGCGCGCCCGGTGTCAGCCTGATCCGGTCAGTACCGCTCCTCGCTGGCGCGGTAGATGTGGATGGGGACCGCGGTGACCACCGTGTTGGGGCGCATCCGCAGTCGACTCCGCAGCACCAGTGCGCTCTGGTTGTGGAGCAGCTGCTCCCACCAGTGACTCAGGACGAACTCGGGTACGACGACGGTGATCACGTCATCGGGCCACTCCCGGTCGAGCTCGTCGATGAACTCCATCACGGGACCGGAGAGCTCCCGGTAGGGGGAGTAGATGGTGCGCAGCTCGACCGGGATCTCGTACTCCTCCCACTGCTGCTGGAGGCGGGCCTGTTGCTCGTCGTCGTAGACGACGCTGACCGCGAGGAGCCGGTCGGGTGCGAGCGACCTGGCATAGGTGATGGCGTCGAGCACGCCCCGGTGGACCTGACCGACGAGCACGATGACCGTGTGCCGGTGGCGCTTCGACCGATATCCCTCGGGGATCGACAGCGCTGCTGCGACCCGCTGGTAGTGGCGGTGGATGGCTTTGAAGATCGTGTAGATGACCGGGATCAGCACGACCGGGATCCAGGCTCCGATCGCGAACTTCGAGACCACGACGACGAGCAGCACGACGAACGTGGCGGCGGCGCCGAGGGCGTTGATGTACTGGTTCCGGCGCCATCCCTTCTCCCGCACCCTCCGGTGGTGGACCACCATGCCGGCCTGCGAGAGGGTGAAGCCGGTGAAGACACCCACCGCGTACAGCGGGATCAGGGCGCTGGTGACGCCGCCGAAGGCCACGATCAGCACGGCCGCCACGGCTGCCAGCACCACGATGCCGTTGGAGAACACCAGCCGGTCCCCGCGGTTGGTGAGCTGGCGGGGGAGGTACCCGTCGGCGGCGATGATCGACGAGACGCGTGGGAAGTCCGCGAACGCGGTGTTCGCCGCCAGGATCAGGATGGCGAACGTCGAGAACTGCAGGATGTAGTAGAGGGCGCTCCCCAGGGATCCGATCGCGCTCGGGCTGTCGAGGTAGAGGTAGCGCCCCATGATCGACAGGAGGGTCTCCTCCTCGCTCACGGTCGGCTTGAGGTTGTGGGCGACCACGGACAAGCCCATGAAGGCTGATCCGAGGATCAGGCCCATCGCGATCAGGGTTGTGGCGGCGTTGTGGGATTCTGGTTTCTTGAATGCCGGGACACCGTTGGAGATCGCCTCGACCCCGGTCAGGGCGACGGCTCCGGAGGAGAACGCCCGCAGAAGTAGGAGCAGGCTGAGCCCGCTGAACATCGGGTAGCCGTCGGGCCCGATGGGCGTGCCGTGCTCCCGGGCCAGGGTGACCAGCGACTCGACGTTCTCCGGGATCGGTGGCAGGCCGCGCAGGAACACCTCGTAGAGCCCGTAGCCGATCAGCAGGGCGAGGCTGACGACGTAGGTGTACACGGGTGGTGCGAAGAGCTTGCCGGACTCCTTCGCCCCACGGAGGTTCGCCAGCATCATCACCACGATGGCGGCGAGGCAGAGGGCGACGCGGTAGGGCCGCAGCGCCGGGAACGCCGATGTGATGGCGGCGATGCCCGCTGACACCGACACCGCCACCGTCAGGATGTAGTCGACGAGCAGCGAGGCGCCGGCGATCAGCGACGGCGTGACACCGAGGTTCTCGCGGCTGACGACGTAGGAGCCACCGCCGCTGGGGTAGGCGTAGATCGTCTGCCGGTAGCTGGTGATCACGATGGTCAGCAGACCAGCGACCACGAGCGAGATCGGCACCAGGCTGTTCAGCGCGGCCATCCCGATGACCGGGACCAGCACGAGCAGGATCTCCTCGGTCGCGTACGCCGTTGAGGAGATCGCGTCCGATGCGAACACCGTGAGCGCCGTTGGCCGGCCGAGCCGGGTGTGTGCCTCCTCGGTGGACGCGATCGGTGGACCGACGATCAGGCGCTTGACAGCTGCATACATCGGCGCTCCGGTGGGTCGTGGATCCTCCGCCGTCGGCAGAACGTCCGGCAATCTACGCCCGCCGGCCCGTTCCCGGGAAAGTGGTCCTGATCCGCTGGTGCGGCTGTCGGGGATCCCGCCGGGTGGAGCACCGCTGGCGTGAGGCTTAGGATGCGCCCGCGTGGCGGACGCCGCGCTCGCGGTGGTCACTGGAGGAGGGCAGCGGTGCACGTCGTGGTCGTCGGATGCGGGCGGGTGGGCTCGGGTCTCGCGGCGGCACTTGAAGACGAGGGGCACTCCGTCGCGGTGATCGACCGCCGGCCGGAGGCCTTCAGCCGGCTTCCAGAGGGCTTTCGGGGCACCACCGTCGTCGGGGTCGGCTTCGACCGGGACCGCCTCCAGCGGGCTGGCATCGAGCGGGCCGGAGCCGTCGCCGCGGTCACGAACGGGGACAACTCCAACATCGTCGTCGCTCGGGTGGCCCGGGAGGCGTTCGGCGTCGAGCGGGTCGTGGCGAGGATCTACGACCAGCGTCGGGCGGCCATCTACGAGCGGCTCGGCATCCCTACGGTGGCCACGGTGCAGTGGGCGATCGATCGGGTCCTGCGGCGCATCCTGCCCGAGTCGCCGAGCGTCGACTGGGTCGACCCCTCCGCGAGCGTCTGCCTGATCGAGCGGCCGGTTCCTCCCGTCTGGGCCGGTCGCCCAGTCGAGGAGCTCGAGGTGACCGGCGCCGCGCGGATCGCTGCGGTCACTCGGTTGGGAAAGGCGACGCTCGGGGAGCCGGGCCTGCTGCTTCAGGATGGCGACGTGGTGTGGGTGGTCTGTGCCGGTGACGGGATCGACCGGCTCGATGAGCGGCTCGCAGCCGGGCCTGCGGGAGGTGGTCGCTGATGCGGGTCGTCATCGCCGGTGGGGGCAACGTCGGCACCTACATCGCGGGTGAGCTGCACGAGGCCGGCCACGACGTGCTGATCGTGGAGGTCGATCCCCGCCGGGTCGAGCAGGCTCGGGCATCCGGCGAGCCCAAGGGTGTCACCTGGCTGCAGGCGGACGCCTGCGAGGTGTCCGAGCTCGTGCGGGCCGAGCCGCACCGCGCTGACGTGGTCGTGGCGGTGACCGGGGACGACGAGGACAACCTGGTCATCTCCCTGCTGGCGAAGCAGGAGTTCGGCGTGCCCCGCGTGGTGGCGCGGGTGAACAACCCGTCGAACGAGTGGCTCTTCAACGACAGTTGGGGGGTGGACCTGTCGGTCTCCACGCCGCACCTGCTCACCGCCCTGGTCGAGGAGGCGTTGACCGTCGGCAGCCTGGTGCGACTGCTCTCCTTCGAAGGTGGCCGGGTCAGGCTCTCGGAGGTGACCCTGGCTGAGACCTCTCCCGCCTGCGGGAAGGAGATCGTTGAACTGAACCTGCCACGGGACTCGACCGTGGTCGCGATCCTCCGCCAGGAGCACGTGGTGGTGCCCCGCGGTGACACGTCGCTCTACGCCGGCGACGAGGTCATCGTCCTCGTCACCGAGGAGAGCGAGAACGACGTCCGTCGGGTGCTGATCGGCTCCTGAGCCGTCGCCCCGCTCAAAGCAACGTGTAGGCGGGGTTGAGCAGCACCAGCCGACCTCGCTCCAGACGGGCGACCCCCTCGAGGACGATCCCCCGGCCGAGGGTGACGCCGTGGATGCTCCGCCGGCCGGTGAACACCGCGGTCGCCCGACCGGTGCCGTCGCTGATCGTCACCTCGACAGCCGGGGACCCGGCCCGGGGCACCATGCGCGCTTCCTGCACCTCACCGCCGATGCGCACCGGAACACGCAGGGGAGCCTCGCCGATCGGCGAGAGATCCAGGCCCTGGTAGCGCTCCTGGAGTCGAGCCTGGTCGAGCTGCTGCACGGTTGCGGTGAGTCGCTGGCGGATCTTCGAGAACGAGGGCACGACGCCAGCCTGCCACCACGCTGACCGCCCCCGAAACGACGAAACATCCTTCCGGAACGGACGGTTGTCGTTTGTGTCCGCCCGTGCGAGACTGACGACTGCGAGGGGAGTATCCCGTCACGGAGTCGTCGTCATCACGGCAACCCGGCGCCCGGATGGCGCGGGCGGCCCGGCGGCTCTGGCCCGGCCAGGGTGGGAGAGACCTCCGGTCACCAACCGCACGAGACCGGAGAGACACCCACGATGAGCGCCTCCACCATCCCCGTCGCCGACCGCGATCCTTCCGTGCTGGAGGTCGGGGACCTCGCACGAAGCCTCGGTGTCGACCTCGACACCGGCCTGTCCGGCGAGGAGGTGGAGCGCCGCCGAGCCGAGGTGGGGCCCAACCGGCTCGCCGACACACCGACGCGTCCAGCCTGGCTGCGCTTCCTCGACCAGTTCCGCAGCGGCATCGTCTACATCCTGCTCGGTGCGGCGGTGCTGGCGGGCGCCGTCGGTGATCTGAAGGATCCGATCGTCATCGGCGTGGTGCTGGTCCTGAACGCGATCCTCGGCTACCTCCAGGAGGCCCGGGCCAGCTCTGCGATGGCCGCGCTCAAACGGATGCTCGTGACCCGGGTGCGGGTGCGACGGGATGGGCAGGTCCAGGAGGTCGACGCTGAGGAGCTGGTGCCGGGTGACGTCGTGCTGCTTGAAGCGGGCGACCGGGTGCCAGCGGACGGCCGGCTCATCGTCGCCGTGAACGCGGCCGTGGATGAGTCCGCGCTGACCGGCGAGTCGCAACCGGTCGACAAGCAGACTGCGCCCCTTCCCCCCGCAGACCTGCCGATCGCCGATCGCAGCAACCTGGCTTTCATGAACTCCACGGTGGTGCGCGGCCGGATTGAGATGCTGGTCACGGCGACTGGCATGCGCACCCAGATGGGTCGGGTCGCCGAGCTGCTGCGGGTCGCCGAACCTCCGCCCACGCCGCTCCAGCGTCAGCTCGACGCGCTCAGCCACCGGCTCGCGCTGATCGCCCTCGTGGCGGTCTCCGCGGTCCTCGCCCTCCGTCTGCTCCAAGGTGACGAGCTGGCCGACGCTGCGCTCGGAGCGGTGGCGCTGGCCGTGGCCGCCATCCCTGAGGGGTTGCCGGCCGTGGTGACGGTCACCCTTGCGCTCGGCGTCTCACAGATGGCCAAGCGAGGCGCCATCATCAAACGTCTGCACTCGGTGGAGACACTGGGCTCGACCTCGGTGATCTGCACCGACAAGACCGGCACGCTCACCCTGAACCGGATGACCGTGCGAGAGGTGGTCGCCGAGGACGAGGGGCGGGCGCTCCTGCTCGGCGCGCTGTGCAACGACGCGTCGATCACGGACGGACAGTCGATCGGTGAACCGACCGAGGTCGCGATCCTCGAAGCCGCCGTCTCCCGCGGTGTGGACGTGGGGGCTGAGCGTGCCCAGTGGCCGAGGGTGGGCGAGGTGCCGTTCGACTCCGCCGCCAAGTTCATGGCCAGCTTCCACCGACCGTCAGGTGCCGGCGTGGTCACCCTGGTCGTCAAGGGTGCCCCCGATGTGCTCGTGGAGCGCTCGGCGCTCAGTGCGGATGAGCGGGCGACGCTCGAGGAGGAGAACCGGCGGCTCGCGGCTTCGGGGCTCCGGGTGCTCGCGGTGGGTTGTCGAGCCCTGCCCGCCTCCGAGGTGCTCGACGTCGACGGCACGGTGGCTGACCCGATGCGCTGGGTCGAGGGAGGCCTCGAGATCGTGGGCCTCTTCGGCATCCTCGACCCACCCCGTCCCGAGGCGGCGGCAGCGGTCGCCCGGTGTCACGCAGCGGGCATCGACGTGAAGATGATCACCGGCGACCATGCGTGGACGGCGAAGGCGATCGCCGGGGAGCTCGGCATCGGGGGTCGGGTCGTCACGGGCGCAGAGCTGTCAGCCATGGCCGACGTCGATCTGGCCCGCCAGATCGACGAGATCGGCGTGTGCGCCCGCGTGGTGCCAGAGCACAAGGTGCGGGTGGTGGAGGCGCTGCAGGCGAACGGGCGCGTCGTGGCCATGACCGGTGACGGCGTGAACGACGCCGCTGCGCTTCAGCGCGCCGACATCGGGGTCGCCATGGGCATCACCGGCACCGAGGTGACGAAGGACGCGGCCGACATGGTGCTCACCGACGACAACTTCGCCACCATCGTCCGCGCGGTCGAGCAGGGGCGTGCCATCTACGACAACATCGTGAAGTTCGTCCGCTTCCAGCTCACGACGAACCTCGGGGCCATCGGAACCATCCTCGCGGCGAGCCTGCTCGGCCTACCGGTCCCGTTCACCCCGATCCAGGTGCTCTGGGTGAACCTCATCGCTGACGGTCCTCCGGCGATGACGCTTGGTGTCGATCCTCCTGGCAGCGAGGTCATGGCACGTGCACCCAGGCCGGTGGGGGCGCCCATCCTCGACGCTCGTCGCGTGGCTCATCTGGTCTTCCTCGCGTTGGTCATGGCGGTCGGCGTGATCGGCGTGTACCTGGTAGCTGAGCAACGTTGGGGCGAGGGGATCGCGCGGTCGATGACCTTCACCACCTTCGTCCTCTTCCAGATGTTCAACGTGTTCAACGCCCGCCGCGAAGAGCACAGCGTCTTCAGCCGGTATTCGCTGAGCAACTGGCGGTTGTGGGCGAGCGTCGGGTTGGTCGTCGCGCTGCAGCTGCTGGCCGTGCGCTGGGGTCCGCTCCGGGAGGTCTTCGGCACCGAGGTGCTCACCGGCGGCCAGCTGCTGCTCTGCGCCGCCACGGCGTCGACGGTCATCTGGGCCGACGAAGCGCGGAAGCTAGCCATCCGTCTCATCAGGAGGAGCAGATCATGAGATGTCCCGCGGGATGCGATGCCACGCTGGTCATGTCCGAGCGGCAGGGAATCGAGATCGACTACTGCCCGAGCTGTCGGGGCGTCTGGCTCGATCGCGGCGAGCTCGACAAGATCATCGAACGCAGCAACCTCGCAGGATCCCCGGTTACGCCGGCTGGCCCGCCGCCCCCGCCCCCAGCGCCCCGGTCCGGGCCCCATGCACGGTGGGACGAGCCGTACGTCACGACCCGGCCCTACGGAGCGGTGGGGTCGCCTCCGCCGGCCTACCGGCGCCGCAAGCGCAAGAGCTTCTTCGACGAGCTCTTCGACTTCTGACGCGCCCCGGATCCGGTCGATCGGTAACCTCGCGATGGTGACCCGCCCCGGTTCAACACCGTCGGACGACGATCGTGGGAGCGAGCACCCACACCTCGAGGAGCTCCACCGAGCGCTCGGCGAACTCGAGCAGGCCGCCATCGAAGCCGAGATCGAGACTGGCCGGCGGGAGGAGACGATCGAGGAGGCCAAGCGCCACCTCGCGATCCGTGTGGCGCGCATCGTGGCCGGCACCGTCGTGCTGCTGGTGGGTCTCGCCATGCTCGCACTGCCCGGTCCAGGGCTGATCACCGTCGCCGCAGGGCTGGCCCTGCTGGCCCAAGACGTTCCCTTCGCCCGCCGACTCCTCCAGAGCGTGCGATCCCGGCTCCCCGAAGGCGAGGACGGCAGGGTTTCGCCGCTGTTCGTCGGCGGGAGCATCTTCTGCGCCGTCGTTGCATTCGGGGCGAGCATCTGGTGGGCGTTCCTGCGGTGAGCACCGGCGCCACCGGCCAACCCGAACCCGCCGGTGCGCGCCTGCGCCTGTTCGTCGTCAAGGAGTGGCCCCGCGATCTCGGCTACCTCGCGGCGTTCGTGGTCAGCTCTCGGGGCGCTAGCACGCGCTCGCCAGCACCTGCACCGGGTTCAACCTGAACGCCTTCGCGCTCGGCTTGCTCGGCTCGCTGCTCGCCGCAGCTAGCTCGTAAGCACCCGCCCGGCGCGCTCGCCGGTGTGCTCGCCCTGCTCGAGGGTCACCACCCCGTTGACGATGGTGAGCTCGTAGCCCTCGGCGGTCTGCACCCACCGGCCGGCGCCGTGGGGGAGATCGTTGGCGAAGGTGGGTGGCGGCAGGCGTAGCGCGTCGAAGTCGATCACGTTCACGTCGGCAGCCGCGCCGGGCTGCAGCACGCCCCGGTCCCGGAGCCCGAAGAGGCTGGCGGTGTCGGAGGTGATCCGCCGCACGGCCTCCTCGATGCTGAACGCGCCCAGCTCCCGGCACCAGTACGACAGCCACCAGGTTGGCTGGGAGGCGTCGAGGATCTGGCCGACGTGCGCACCCGAGTCGGCGAGGCCCATGACGACGGTGGGTGACTCGAGCATCTCGCGAACGGGGCCGAGGTCCTGGTTGAGGATGGGCCAGGCGAGCACCAGTGCGCCGTTCGTCTCGAGGCACAGGTCGAGGTAGGCCTCGACGGGACTCACCCTTCGACGGTTCGCCTCCGCGGTCAGGCTGCGGGCCGGGTCGGCGTCGTAGCGGGCGCTGCCGTCGGGAGCGTTCACGATGAAGAACTCGCGCAGTGCGTCGGCGCTGGGGCCGTCGGCGGCCCCAGCGATCAGCGCGGCCCGGAGCTCGGGATCACGGAAGGCGGCCAGCTTCTCCTCGACGGTGGCACCGGCCAGTCGCTCCCAGCCGGGGCGGTGGTCGAAGGGGGTGCGGTGAGCGAGGCCGAACAGCACGCCGATGCCTCGCGCCGTGGTCTGCGGGCGGATGCAGGCCCCGGCGGCGTTGGCCGCCTCGGCCAGCTCGATGGCGAGCCGCCAGTGCTCTCCCTGGGCGCGGGTGTTGGTGAGGTTGAACGTGATGCGCGCCCCGGTGCGGATGCTCGCCTCGCGCATCCAGGTGAGCTCCGACTCGACACGCGGCTCAGCCGGTCCGTCGCCGTCGAAGCGGGGTGCGCACCCGATGATCCCGCGGTGCCGGCCCACGACCTGCGCGATCGCCAGTAGCTCCTCGGGCCGGGCCCAGGTCCCGGGGACGTGGCGGCCGTCGGGAACCGTGTGGCGCAGGGTGCGTGACGTGGAGAAGCCGAGGGCACCAGCCGACATGGCGAGCTCGACCGAGTGCAGCATCACGGCCAGCTCATCGTCGGTGGGTGGTCGCTCGTCGAGGGCGTCGGCGCCCATGGCGTAGTAGCGCACCGCGCAGTGACCGACCATGCCTCCGACGTTGACGCCGAGCGGTGCTGAGCCCAGCCAGTCCAGATACTCGCCGTAGTGCTCCCAGGTGAACGGCAGGCCGGCGAGGATCGCGGACGCCGGGATGTCCTCCACCGACTCCATCAACTCGGCCAGCCACGGCCCCGAACCGGGTCGCACCGGCGCGAACGACATACCGCAGTTGCCGACCACCACGGTGGTGACCCCGTGCCAGCAGCTGGAGGTGGCGTCGCGGTCCCAGCCGAGCTGGGCGTCGAGATGGGTGTGGCCGTCGACGAAGCCGGGGGTGACCAGGCGGCCCTCGCAGTCGATGACCCGGGTCGCGCTGACGTCGAGGTGCTCGCCGATCTCGGCGATGCGATCGCCGCGGATCGCGACGTCGGCGACCCGGGCTGGTGCGCCGGTACCGTCGACGACGGTGCCGTGGCGCAGGAGCAGATCGTGGGCCATGCCCCGCAGCTTACGGGGAGCGGGTGGTCCCGAACTGCCGAGAAAGCACGGAACGTGATTTCACAGTCACTGTAAGTAGTGAGCAGCGTGGGTCAGACGGTCCAATCCCCTGAGCCGCTCAGCTCATTTCGTCCGGTCGGGCTTGTCGCTGTTCAGTGATCTCCGTACCGTGCGGAGCTACACCGGATCGAAGAGGCTGCACCTCGTTCGCGCCTGAGCTGGAGGATGAGGCGGTGTCGGTTGCGAAGAGGCGCCACGCGCTCGTGTTCCTGGCGGCCATGCAGCTGACCACGGTTGTCGCCGTGGTGGGCCTCGGGGTGTCGCCGGCAGGCGCGGTGCCCGGGCCCGAACCGGTCATCACCTTCTACGTGCCGCTGGCAGAGCCCGACTACATCAACGCGCTGCGCACCGGCACCGGTCAGCCGGCGTCCATCGGCACCACCGCGCGCACGACCATCTCGATCACCGTCGCGAGCGCCGGTGCGGTCGTGTACTACGACCAGTGGGAGAACGGCTACGAGCCGGTGATCAACGACCCCGTGCAGGTCACCGGCGCCGGCGCCACCCAGGTCTGGGGTGACGGGAACCCCGCCAACGGGGATGTGACGCCGTTCTGCTCTCCGAGCTGTCCGGGTGATGTGATCCCGCCCGGCGGCGTGATCACCCTCAACAACAGCCGGCGACCCGGTACGACGACGCCGGTCAGCGATACGCCAGCGGGCATCCCGCTGCTCGGCACCCCGCCAGCGCTGAGCCGTGACCCGGCGGAGCTCTACTGGGACGGCCGCGACAAGATCGCCTCGAACCGTGGTCTCGCGGTCAGCCAGGCCGGGTGGGGGGATGCCAACGCCCTCGCCTCGGGCGCGGTCTCCGCATACGACACCTCCCGATTCGGCACCTCGTTCGTGATTCCCCTCGGCACGGACTCCCCGCTGCCGGTCCCCAACTCGACCCCCACCGAGTACACCGGGGTGTCGGTGATGGCCCAGGAGGACGACACGCTGGTCGAGATCGACGCGAACGCCAACGGGGTGCTCACCGACACCGTCGACGTCGTGACCACCCTTGATCAGGGCGAGACAGTGCTCGTCAACGGCGGGCTCGTGCAGGCTGCGACCATCGACGCCTCCAAGCCGGTGCAAGCCGACCTCTACGTCGCCGACGTCGGCCCCTCCTATGAGGTGAGCTTCATCGAGCTGTTCCCGACCAACCAGTTCAGCACCAGCTACCTGGCGGCGGCGGCGACCTACAACGCGAACCAGTCGACGGTCGTCTACCTCTTCAACCCCTACACGTTCCTGCTCCCGATCACGGTCCAGACCTCTTCCGGAACGACCACCTACACCGTCGCCGGCCGGACTGCCCACCCGGTCATCCTCAACACACCGCTCGGTGGGGCAGCCCTGATCACGGCTCCGCAGCGCTTCACCGCGACCGCCTTGGTCGGGGCCAACGCACCAGACACGGGCAGTGGGAACAACACCCAGGACTACGACTGGGGCTACGCCCCGTTGCCGGTCGACTTCCTCACCCCCTCGGTCGTCGTCGGGTGGGCGCCTGCCTGGCAGCCGGGGTTCACGCCCGATCTGAACGCCAGCCCGGTGTGGGTGACGGCGACCGTGGCGACCACCCTCTACGTCGACTTCGACGGAGACCCCTCGACCGGAGCGAACATCACTCCCCTCACCGGGGCCTGTGACGGCGTCGCCCGCTACGACTCAGCGATCCCCATCACCGCGCTGCAGTCACGCCGGATCACCGACACCACCGCGGACGGCTCGCCGTTCAACGACGGGATCATGACCGGCGCCCGGATCTTCACGTGCGACGGCAGCTTGATTGCCGCCGCCTACGGTGAGGATCCGAACAACGCACCCGTGGGCACCCCCGGGTTGGACTTGGGCACCGCGATCCTTCCTGCCGCGATCGTGCTCGCGGAGAAGGACTGGGAGCTGGTCGGGGACCTCGATGCGGACGGCCGGGTCGACCCCGGCGACACGGTGGCCTGGGAGATCGTGGCCAACGACGCCGGATCGACTGCGCTGACGAACGTCACGATCACGGATCCCTTGCCGGCGGGGGTGACCTACGTCAGCGGCTCGACGACGGTCGACACCGGATCGGGGCCGGTTCCGGTTCCCGATGACGCCGCCCCTCCGGCCGCAAGTGAGTTCCCGCTCGACGAAGGTGGGTACCACCTCGGGACGATCTCACCGGGTGGAACGGTGAGGGTGCGGTTCCTCGTCACGATCAACGAACCGCTCAACACCCTGGACGGCCGGGTCTACAACCGGGCCACCATCAGCTCCGACCAGGCGGAGGCGACCACCGCCTCGGATCTCCCGGTGCAGCGGCCCGCGCTCGACATCGTCAAGACCTCGGACGCCACCGGGCCCCTCGGTCCGGGTGACCCCCTCACCTACACCCTGACGATCACGAACAACGGTTCGACGACGCTCGCACCGGTGAACGTCGTGGACACCTTCCCCTCGCTGCTCACCTGGCTGTCGACCAGCGTGGCCCGGTACACGACGGTCACCGCCGGGACGGTCGCCGACGATCTGCAGTGCACGACCTGGAGCTGCTCCACTGGCTCCATCGCCTGGTCTCAGCCCAGCTGGCAGGAGCAGAACGACTCGCTCACCGCACCGATCTACAACACGGGCAACGTCCGCAACGTGGCCGACCCGTCGATCACCACTCGGGCGATCCGGATCGGCTGCACCACCGGCAGCTGCACGACACCGGTCGACACGGGACTCAGCAGGGCGGTGGGCAACGTCACCGCAGCGGAGCGGGTGCTGCTCTCGGTGGATGTCCGCTGCAGCGGGCTCGATCCGGGTGGCGACCAGGTGGTCCTCGAGGCTCGCCCTGACTCCAGCGCGGTGTGGCAGCAGCTTCAGCTCTTCGACAGCGGGTGCAACAGCTCTTCCTACGTCACCTACAGCTACGAGCTCAATCCCGCCGCCTACCTCGGGACGGCACTGGAGCTGCGGTTCCGGGTGGTTGCGGCGTTGGAGCAGAACGATCTCTTCTACGCCGACAACATCGTGGTCACCCTTCAGGACCGGGTGCCGGTCACCCACCCCGGCAGCGCCCCCCCGAACCTCGTCACGATCCCCGACCTGCTGCCCGGTGAGACCGCCACGGTCACCGTCAGCGCGACCGTGAACACGCCACTTCCGCCGGCGACCTTCGACATCGTCAACGTCGCCACCGCGACCTCTGGCTCCGTGAGCGACGCCGACAGCGCCACCGACTGTGTGATCTGCTTCGACTTCGGAGACGCGCCCGACAGCTACGGGACGCTCTACGGCTCGAACGGTGCGAGAGCACGCTTCGTTCCGGGAGGTCCCCGCCTCGGGTCCGTCATCGACCGTGAGCCCGAGGCGCTCGCCGCGCCGACCCCGACCTCACCGGCCACCGGCGACGATCTGGATCAGTCTCCGGACGACGAGGACGGTGTGGTGATCAATGGCGGATCGGGCCTGGCCGGTGGGACGACCGCGACGATCGATCTGACGCTCAGTGGCGTAAGCAACGTGGGCGCGTGGGTGAACGGGTGGTTCGACTTCGACAACGACGGCACGTTCGACCCGGACGAGTCGATCTTCCACCCGTCACGGTTCGTGTCCGCGACCGGCGGGCTGACCAGCCTGGGCTTTGCACCCGGACCGGGTACGTTCACGGTCACCATCAACGTCCCCGACTTCGGCACGAACGGATCCGGTTTCGCCATCGGCGACCTGATCTACAGCCGGTTCCGGGTCGCGACGGCCCCGGGAGCGGTGGCTGCCCCCACCGGCGCATCCGCGGACGGTGAGACGGAGGACTTCTCCGTGGCGATCACCGCTCTGCCGGTCGAGCTCGCCTGGTTCTCGTCCCGGGCCGGTCGCAACGGCGTCACCGTGCAGTGGAGGACGGCCCAGGAGATCGACAACCTCGGGTTCCGCCTCTACGCCGGTCCAGGTCCCGAGCGCCTCGAGCAGCTCACGCCGGAGGTGATCCCGAGCCTCGCGCCTACCTCCACCGGCTCGCAGAAATACCAGGCCAAGGTGCGCAGCGGCGTCGAGCAGATCTGGCTGGAGGCGATCGATCTCGACGGCACCACCCACCTGCACGGACCGTTCCCCGTCGGTGGCTCGTGGGGAGATCCCACGCCTCCTGCTCCTGTCGACTGGCAGGCCGTCGGGGCCGAGGTGTCGGCGGCCACCCCAGCCTCACCGGTGGTGAAGATCACGAGCAGGACCACCGGGCCGGTGGCGAACCTCTCGGTCGACTCGCCGGGGTGGTACCGGGTGAGCGCTGCTGACCTCGCGGCCGCAGGTGTCGATCTCACCGGCGTGAGCCGCTCCAAGTTGGCGATCACCCGCTCGGGTCAGCCGGTCCCGATCAAGGTCGAGGGGAGAGGCAACCGAGTCGGGCTCGACACCACCATCAGCTTCTGGGGCGAGCCCGCCGACACCCTCTACACCGGCACGGCCGTCTACCAGCTCCAGCTCGACAAGCGACTGAGCCGGCCGATCGCGTCGGACACCACGCCCACCCCGACCGGGCCGGCACAGACCAGCCACCTGGCGACGGTGAGGGCGGAGGAGCAACGCAACTACTCGGTGACTGCACCTGGCGATGATCCGTGGTACGACCAGCTGCTCACCGCTCGGGGCCGTCCCCGCTCGACGACCCGGACACTCGAGGTCACGGAGCTCGCCACCGGCCAGGGTGACACCCGGCTGGCCGTCAGGGTGTGGGGCATCTCGCGGTTCCCGACCCGCGACGAGCATCACGTCCGGGTCGCGGTGAACGGCCAGCCGCTGGCCGACGTCCGGTTCGACGACGCCCAAGCGCCCACGATCGAGGCGGCCGTTCCCGCGGGGGTTCTCGTCGAGGGAGCGAACCAGGTCACCGTGACCCTGGTCGGTGACACCGGGGTGCCCCTCGACATGGTGGCGCTCGACCACATCGAGGTCACCTACCCGCGTCGCAACGTCGTGACCCCGGCCGGGCTGCGGCTGTCCTCGCGGGAGGGGAGGGTCGAGGTGACCGGCCTCGACACCGCGGCGGTGATGGTCCTGCGCTTCGACCAGAGCTGGCAGCCGGCCATCGTCACCAGCGCGGAGGTTCGTCCCGATCCCGCGGAGCCGACCCGGTTCACCGTGGCAGCGCCCGGCGGAACCGACTTGGTGGTCGTGCCCGATCACGCGGTGAAGGCCCCAGGGGTGAGCGCGGCGCGGCCACCGGCTGATCTGCTCCGTGGTCCCGCGGACTACCTCGTGATCACCCACTCGGCGTTGCGCTCGTCGCTGGGTGATCTCATCGCCCACCACGAGCGGCAGGGCCGACGGGTGAAGGTGGTCGACGTCGCCGACATCTACCAGAGCTACGGCTTGGTGGACGCAGCGGCGATCGACCGGTACCTGGTCGAAGCCAAACGAACCCTCGGCGTGCGTTGGGTGTTGCTCGTCGGGGCAGACAACTACGACTACCGGGACTACGACCACGACGGATCGATCAGTCTCATCCCGTCCCCGTACGGCCCCGTGGGTCTTGGTGGGATTCGGTTCGCACCGCTGGATCCGCTCTACGCGGATGTCACCGGCGATGGGGTCCCGGATGTCGCACTGGGGCGCCTGCCGGCCCGCACACCTAGCGAGCTGCAGACGATGATCGCCAAGACCCTGGCGTACGCGAGCGGCTCGCTGACCCCGCGGGCGCTGCTGGCGTCCGACCAGGTCGACGGTCTGGACCTCGGCTCGGTGAACGACAGCGTGGCGACAGGTCTGACGGGCTGGAGCGTCGATCGGGCCGACATCGGACTCAGTGGGGTTGTTGGGGCCCGGACCGCCCTGCTCGCAGGCTGGTCACACAGCCCGGCTCTGGTCTCCTACATCGGCCACTCGGGCGTGCGTGAGCTCGGGCCTGCCGGCTTCTTCGCCACCCGGGACGTGCCGCTCGTCGCCGGTGGCAGGCCCTCTGCGGTCGCGCTGTACGGCTGCTGGAACGCGTACTACGTGCTCCCCTCCGCAGACACGCTCGCCCACAGCCTGCTGCTGACACCCGGAGGTGGGGCGGCAGCGGTGATGGGTGGTGTGACCCTCACCTCGGCCACGAGCGACGTGATGCTGCTCCGTGAGACCTCATCGCAGTTCGCCGCCAACCGGGGGACGTTCGGTGAGGCGGTGCTGGCCGCGAAGCAGCGGCTCGCCAGGTCTCATCCCGGGCTGGCCGAGATCCAGCTCGGCTGGACCATGCTTGGCGATCCCGCACTCCCCCTGCCGGGTGTGAACTGATGTCGCTCGACGGCTCTCGTCGGTCCCCGGCACCGGCATCGGGCGCTTTGACGAGTCGGCGCACGTTCCTCCGACGGGCAGCGGTCGGCGGAGCGGTGTGGGTGGCACCCCAGATCATCACAACCCCCGCGGGCGCAGCCCCGGTGACCCGCTACCTCGAGCTTGACTCCTACGGGGTTCCGCAGGTGACGACGCCTTCGGGCATCGGCTGTGACCCCGCGGGATGGGTCACCGGCCAGCCGGCACTGGTGAACGGCATCGATCTCAACTGGACCATCGTGTTCAACAACGGCTTCGACGCCACCCAGGGCTTTCAGATCACCTTCACCGATCCAAGCGCGGTGGTGCTGGCCGCCGAGGCCGAGGAGACCTGCGCCGGCAGCTCACCGCCGGGGCAGTCCAAGTGCGTGACGGGCACGATCGGACCCATCAACGTGGTCGACTTCCCGGACATGACGGTGCCGGAGCTGTGCGTCTACGACGTGTTCCGAATCGTCGTGCAGAGCGGCTCCTAGCGCAGCACCCAGTCGGCAGGTCGTTCTGGTGGACCGGCGGCCGCGTGACCGAGCCGGCGACCCCCCACACCCGTCGGCCCGACCTGCCGATGACGGCCGCCACCGGCGCCGGAGGGCAGCTGGGGGTCCGGGCCCGTGGCGCTGCGACCGTGTCGGTCACGGGAGCGGCACCGAACCCGATACCGGCACCACGAGCACGCCGTCAGCGTGACACTCGTGGGGGCGGCGGTGGTACTGCCGGGCGGTGAGCGCGCCAGCCAGCGCGTCCCGGTGGTCCTGGCTGCGCGCCTGGGTTGCGCCGGCGATCTCGTCGACGCCTAACCGGTGGAGCACCTCGGTCGTCCAGTCCGCACGCCTGAGGTTGCGGGGGCGGGGCCCGCCCCATGCGGTGAAGCTGGCCGTGGGGAACACCTCCACGGCCGCCAGACCGGCGACTGCCAGCAGATGCCAGAGGTCGAGGCCGTGGTGGATCCACTCGTAGTAGGTGCCGGGATGCGCCGCGGCCGTGGCCGCATCAGGCGTGTAGCGGATCCGACAGATCCGCCGTGCGGCGAACGCCCGCTCCTCCAGCCTGGACCGCATGCCAGGCGGCGCCCACGACGCCGGTGCGTCCACACCGATCAGCACCGGCTGCCACGCCTTGAGCAGCTCAAGCGCCGCCCAGGGATCGGCGGCACGGTCCACCACGACGCCGTCCGCGGTGAGCAGCGCCAGATGAAATCCTTTGCGTCGACCTCCGACGTCAACCCCAGCCCAGACGTCTGCGACCATGCTCATCACCGCATCACCCCTCCGCAGCCGCAGCCCTAGCGGAGCGGCGGACCCGATGGTTGCCGGCGAGTGGCTCGGCATCGATGTCCACCAGACGCCGATCACGACCCCCGCACCAGCTCAAGACTCCTGCACTAACGGCCGAGCGCGTCACAGGCACGGTGTACCCAGAATGGAGAACGCTCCGCTGCTCGCCGATCGGCGACGAGGGTGCGAGCGAATGGACAGCTCGGAGGGGCTGATGATGAACAGCCAACCGGGCAGGGTGAGGTGCTCCGCTACGGGCGGAGCTGTCGCTTGTTCAGCGCGGCTCAGCGGGCGGCCATCATGGCCCGTGACCGCACCTGCATCGTCGAGGGCTGCAAAGGCCCCTCGTTGGAGCCGGGTGGGCACCGCCGACCCGACGATCTCCGCGACGGCGAGACGTTCGGGCAGCACCACGGCGCGGGCCCGCAGCGTGAGCACAGCTCGTCGAGGTTTGGCCGGACCGCCGCCGAGGAAGCCAGGAACGAACGGCCCCGTCCAGATGGGCTCTCGCGGCACCCGAAAGGCGGTCGATGAGGCAGGCACTCTCTCGGCACCCGACTCTCGTGGTGGAGCTGATGGGACTCGAACCCACGACCCCCTGCTTGCAAAGCAGGTGCTCTAGCCAGCTGAGCTACAGCCCCGAAGGCTGCTCATCGTAGTGGCGGTGCCGCGCGCTCACGACGCCCGGACGCACCGGCAGCCTACGTTCCCGTCGGGCCAGATCGCTGCCAGCGACGACGGCTGACGATCGATGACCTGGTGGGTGCCATCGCGGGGCGCAGGGTGAACGACCTGTTCGGCGTTCTCGCTGTCGGCATCTTCGCCAACGGCAACTGCGGCGCCGGCTGGAACCTCACCACCACGTTCATCGATGCCGAGGGCGCGCTCGAGGTGTCGGAGCTCGCACCACTCGGCGACCTGAGCGGCCTTCGACCCCGGTCAGCCGGTCAGGATGCGCTCCGGCATGGCTGGCCCGTTCCGCACACGTCGATGAGCTCACCGGTGGTGAGGAAGCGTGAGACCATTTGCAGCACCGCAGGGTCGTCGCGGCCCCGCCCGTGAGGGTCCCTGCCCGCTCGGTTGGGCACGTTCTCCACTGGCGGGGGAGGCGTGCCGAAGTCCCACATCACGTACGCGGAGCCCGTGTACGGGAAGGCCTCGACCGTCTCGATACCCCAGAACGGTGGGTTCGCGGGGGAGCGCCCGTCGGCCAACCCCGGCGCCCGCAGCCGCAAGCTCATGGTTCGGGCCATCACGTCGGTGGCCCAGTTCGTGACCTGGTGATCGCCGAAGGCCGCGAACGCCAGCACCCTCTTTGCTTCGGTGCCGGGGAGCGGATCCGAGGTGAGGTGGGCCGCGTAGCCGTTGTTCTCGCCGCGGTCCCACAGCATCTGCACCAGCGCGAAGTTGAGCTGCTGCACCACGGGGTCGGGGTAGGGCGCGTTGAACAGGGGTGCGAAGTCGTCGAAGTCCACGCTGCGCTGCAGCAGCGTGGAGTAGTTCATCGCCGGCACGCCGAGGAAGACGGTGTCCCAGTCGGTGGCCACCGCGCTCAGGGCGCCGCCGATGATGCCTCCCTGGCTGTTGCCCACGTAGGCCAGGTCGGTGCCGAGCAGGGGGGAGCCGTCCGGGCGCTGGAACGCGGGATCGGAGCGGAAGCCGTCCGCGCTCTGCATGGCACGGCCGACCGCTAGGAAGTTCACCATCGCCTGCTGGAGGCGGTCGGGGATCATGCGGAACCCGCTCAGGTCCGATAGCATCCCGGCGATGGCGAGTGCGTCGGGTGCCGCCATCCCGATCCAGTCGGTCGCACACACCACCGCGTTCAGGTCATCGCCGACCGCCTCGCCGACCCCCCGACCTTCGTAGCGGCTACCGAGCAGTCCGTGTCCGTACAGTACGTTGAGCGGTTCGGACTGCTCGGCTGACGCAGGGATCACGCACACGAACGGTGCGTCGAGGGTGCCATCCGCGCGGGGGATGCCGTCAGGTGCCGAACCGTTGTTGAGCACCGAGCCCGGCGCCCCACCGTTGGTCAGGAAGTTGGGTACCTGGACCGAGCCCTCCACGACGCGCAACACCCCCGACCCTGCTGCGCCGGGCGTCACGCTGGTCACCGTGAACGGCAGCGACGTGGTACCGCCTGGGGGGACCGCCGCATCACGCATCGCGAGCACCCGCCCGGTCAGGTTCTGCGTCGACGCCACGGTGAAGTCCCACGCCAGGTAGAGATCCGTCCGGGCGATGCCGGCCGCCTCCAAGCTGGTGAGGACCGCATCCATCGCCGGGCGTCGGGCTTCGACGTCGAGATCGTCGCTCGGGACGCCGTCGCGCAGGGCGGCGAAGCTGGCCGGCGCGTCGATCGTCGAGCCGTCCGCCCGCTTCAGCCCGCGAAGTGCCACCACGTAGCGGTGCCCCTCGGTGAAGTTCACTGCGGGCCGGATCACGAGCGCCCCTCGGCCTGGTGGCGCGTTCGCGTCGATCTCCGCCCAGATGGGGTGGCGATCGCCGGTATCGGCGTCGACGACGACGATCGGTGAGTCGTCAGCCAGCGAGCGGCCGATGTCGGTGAGGGGTGGCGCACCGGTCGCGCCCAGGTCGACGCCATCGACGAACAGCACGATCGGGCCGCCCGGGCTGAAGCCGTCGTTGCGATTCCACTCGGTCGGGTCGATCGGGGTGCCCGAGACGTTGACCGGCATCGAGCTGCGATCGAGGGCCACCCGGCGACCGGTCGGTGTGCTGGGATCGGATCGGGTGAACGTGTTGCTCGGGAACGGGAGCAGGCAGTGGCCGGCCTCGAACAGCTCGCAGGGTCTCGTGGGCGGGTAGACGGGTTCGACCGTTGCGGGGGCGGATGGGGTCCGGCCCGCTGTCTGGTTCGACGTGCAGCTGGCGGCCAGCATCCCGAGCGAGACGATGCTGGCCAGGACGAGCCGGCATCGGCGTGCTGATCCCATGGTCCCCCTTCCGTCGAGGGTCGAAGCGTAACCGTCCGCCACCGGGCGATCGCGGGCCCGGCCCGGCTCCACGTCGCAGGTGTCGATCGACGGGTGTCGCTGTCGCACGCGGGTGGGTCAAGCACGCAGGCGTGTCGAAGCTGTGCCGCTGGTGTCACCATGTCCGCATGGGGACGGACGGCCGCCCAGGCGGGCACGCTCATGCCCACGTCCACGCCCACGGCGTCGCGACCCGCGCCGGCGCGCGTCATCAGCACCGGTTGTGGGCCGTGTTCGTGCTGATCGCCGTGTTCTTCCTGGTCGAGGCGGTCGGAGGTCTGCTCACCAACTCGCTCGCGCTGCTCTCGGACGCCGCGCACATGCTCACCGACCTGCTCGGCCTCGGCATGGCGCTCGCCGCGATCCACGTTGCGAACCGCCCGATGCGGCGGGCACAGCACACCTTCGGCCTCTACCGGCTCGAGATCCTCGCAGCGTTGGCCAACGCGGTCCTCCTGGCGGGTGCCGGGGTGTACGTGCTCGTCGAGGCGATCCAGCGGGTGCGCCACCCCGAGGAGGTCCTCGGACTCGAGATGTTCGTCGTCGCGGTCGTGGGTCTGGTCGTCAACGTTGTCGCCCTGCTGGCCCTCCGCGCCGGCTCCCAGGAGAGCCTCAACGTGCACGGCGCCTACCTCGAGGTGCTCGCCGACCTGTTGAGCTCGGTCGGCGTGATCGTGGCCGCAGCGGTCGTGGGCCTGACCGGCTGGACCTACGCCGATCCGCTGATCGCTGCTGCCGTCGGGGTCTTCATCTTCCCCCGGACCCTCCGTCTCGGGGGTCAGGCGCTGCGCATCCTCGTGCAGGCCGCGCCGCCGGGGATCGACGTCGAGGAGGTGCGGGCCGAGCTCGCCGCCCTCCCGTCGGTGCTCGACGTCCACGACCTGCACCTGTGGACCCTCACCTCCGACATGGAGGTCGCCTCCGCCCACCTCATGATCGCGGAGGGGGCCGACAGCCACGCGGTGCTCGACCGGGCCCGAGAGGTCCTCTCGGATCGCTACGGCATCGACCATGCCACCCTGCAGGTGGAGCCCGAGTCGCACACTGGCTGCGACGAGCTGAGCTGGTGAGCACCGGGATCGAGGCCCACTGACCAGCTGCGAGCGGCCGCGATCCGCCCCGGACCTCCTGGGGTGGAGACGCCGGGTGGCGACAGCCGGGCGGTCAGCTCAAGACGGTGGATCGCCGATGGCGAAGAACCTGCCGGCACGGGTCCCGACGAAGATCCGCCCCTTCCACACCGCGGGGGTCGACTCGATGCAGCCGCCGAGCTTCACCGTCCAGATCTCCGGCGGGTCGCGTCGGGTGTCACGCACGTCGTAGGCGTGAAGGTTGCCTTCGCAGTCCCCCTCGATCAGCACGTCGTCGACGACCACCGGGGACTGCCAGGTCTGGCTGCCCAGAGCCTTGCGCCACACCACCTCACCGGTCATGCGGTCGATGCCGAGCAGCTCGCCACCGTTGGTGGCCGCGTAGACCATGTCCTTCCAGACGGCCGGTGTGCCCCAGACCCCGCTCTTGCCGGGCTTCTGGTCCTTCACCGACCACACGAGCGGATCATCCGGCTTCCTCGGGTCGAGCTTGAGGATCTGCCCGACCTGCCGGGAGCGGGCGTTGCCCCGCTCGAACTCGACGCCGACGTAGAGGAACCCCTCGGCGTCGACGGTGATCGAGGCGTCGATGTCATCACCGGCCCAGTAGCGGAAGACACGGGTCGGCCGACCCCCGTCGCGCAACCCGGAGATGTCCCAGCCCTGCACCAGACCGCCGCTGTTGGCGAAGTAGACGGTGTTGCCGGAGATCGCGACCGAGTTCTCGATCGACATCTGGTTGTCACCGACGTCGTCGAGCAGCTGCTGATCCCAGCCCGGGGTGTTGAACACGAGCTTCGGGTTCACGGTGACCTTGCCAGCGGCGTCGTAACCCCGGTTCAGCTTGATGATGTGGAACTGGCTGTTCTCACCGCCCTCGAACAGGTAGTCGTTGATGATCAGCCCTGAGCCGTCCCAGTCGTCGTTCCACATCGTGGGGCTGACCGCCTTGGCGTGGATCTTCCAGAGCTCGACCGGCTCGTCGCGGTCCATCGCGATGATCCGGTAGTAGTTGTCCCGTGAGCCGGTGTAGAGGAGGGGGTAGCCGTCGGGATCGACGGTGACCGTCCCCTTGATGATGTCGCCGGTCTTGAAGTCGGGCAGCAGCCGTCGACCGGAGTCGTAGTCGAGCCAGTGGACCGCGTAGTCGTACGCGCCGAACGCCACCCAGGTGCTCCCGTCGGGGCGCTCCCAGACCGCGGGTTGGCCCGTCCAGCCGGTCCCGCACCAGGTCTGTGTGCCGCTGCCGTCGGTGGACGTGCCGCACATGCCACCTTCTGCCGGGAAGCTCCACAGCACCACCGGGTTCTTCGGTACCGGGCCGAGACCGTAGAAGCTGCGGGTCGGGTTGCCGCGAAAGGTGAGCAGGCCAGGGACGGTCTCGCTCCACATCCGCCCCGACGATGCCGGGTTGACCCACCCGTCGAACGCCGGAAGTGGTGGGAGCGTCGTGTCAGCGGCGTCCGGTGAGGGACTCGCCGCCGCCTCGACGTCACCGGCCGAGGCGGTGTCGGCGCGCTCATCGGCGCCGTTGTCCCGCTGATCGACGACCGCCACGATCGTCCAGGCGGCCAGCAGCGAAGCCAGGATGATCGCCGGTACGAGCCAGGGACGTTCGCGCTCGGGTGGGCGTCGTGTCGGAGGGGTCAGCCCGAGATCAGCCAGTCGAACCTGCCCTGGTCGCGGATCCGGCTCCTGATCGGCCATGGGATCAGCCCACGCTTCCTTCCGCCACGAGCCGCTCGAGCAGCAGCTCGGGGTGCTCCTGCTCGAGACGCTCGACCCAGTACTGGCTCTCGAAGAGCGCGAGCAGGGTACCGTCAGCTCGCTCGAGCAGCCGGACACCCCGCATGCCCCGCAGCACGTCGGCGCTCTCGCGATCGGTGCGGCGGGCCACCCGGAAGCTCGTGGGACTCAGCTCGGCGGGTGCGCCGAACTCGTGCTCGAGCCGGTGGAGGGCCACCTCGAACTGCATGGGCCCGACAGCCGCGAGCACGGGTGCCTGATCGCCGAGGTCCGGATCGCGCAGCACCTGCACGACCCCTTCCTCGTCGAGCTGCGCGATCCCCCGTCGGAACTGCTTGAACCGGCCGGTGTCGCGCACCCGCGCCACGGAGAAGTGCTCCGGGGCGAAGCTCGGGATCGGTGGGAACGTGACGGGCTCACCCAGGAAGAGGGTGTCGCCGACGCGGACGTCCGTGGCGTTCACCAAACCGATGACGTCGCCCGGGTACGCCTCCTCGATCGTCTCGCGCTCCTGCCCGAAGACCTGGTGCGCGTACTTCGTGGCGAACGGCTTGCCGGTCGGGCCGTGGGTGACGACCATCCCCCTCTCGAAGCGCCCGGAGCAGACCCGCACGAAGGCGATGCGATCGCGATGTGACGGGTCCATGTTGGCCTGCACCTTGAACACGAAGCCCGAGAACGGAGCGTCGAGCGCTCGTGGCACGCCCTCCACGTCAGGCCTGGGCGTGGGCGCTGGAACCAGGTCGATCACCGCGTCCAGCAGCTTGCGCACCCCGAAGTTGGTGAGCGCGGAGCCGAAGAAGGTGGGGGTGGACTCGGCGGCCAGGAAGCTCTTGCGGTCCAGGTCGGCGCCGACGGACTCCAGCAGCTCGAGCTGCTCCAGCGCTTCCGTCCAGGCCTCGCCTTCCTCATGGCTCGCGCGCTCAGGTGGCACCTGCTCCTCAGGAGCTTCGGTAGCACCCCGGCTGACCCGGGTGAAGCGGGTGTAGACGCCGTCACGGCGATCGATCACCCCCCGGAAGTCGCCGGCGACGCCCACCGGCCAGGTCACCGGTGTCGCCACCAGGCCGATCTGCTGCTCGATCTCGTCCAGCAGCTCGAGCGGGTCGCGACCGGGGCGGTCCCACTTGTTGATGAACGTGACCAGCGGCAGGCCGCGCTGGCGGCAGACGTCGAACAGCTTGAGGGTCTGCGGCTCGATGCCCTTGGCCGCGTCGAGCACCATGACCGCGCCGTCCGCTGCGGCGAGCACCCGATAGGTGTCCTCGGAGAAGTCACGGTGCCCTGGGGTGTCGAGGAGGTTGACGACATGGTCCCGGTAGGGGAACTGCAGCACGGTCGAGGTGATGGAGATCCCACGCTGCTGTTCGAGCGCCATCCAATCGGAGGTGGCCGACCGTCGCCCGCCTCGGGCCTTCACCGCACCCGCCCCGCCGGTGAGCGCACCACCGTAGAGCAGGAACTTCTCGGTGAGCGTGGTCTTGCCCGCGTCAGGGTGCGAGATGATCGCGAACGTGCGCCGGCGCGCCGCTTCGGCGGCGGGAGTGGTGGTCACCGGACCAGGCTACCGGTGCTCCCATGCGCCCCACGGTCGCGGGTGTTCGGGTGGCGTCTCGGCTCCGCCGGGTGCCCGGGTGCTCGTGCTGGGATCGCCTGGCCCAGCGGGAGGGACCGGAGCTGCGAGGGTGTGGGTGCTCAGGAGGCGATGGCGTCGTAGCAGGCGTTGACGAGCCTGGTGCTGCGCGGGTCCCCGGCGAGACCGATGTCCATGCGGTTCATCACGTAGCCGAACGACAGCTCGGCGTCAGGGTCGGCCCAGCCCATCGAGCCCCCCGCACCGAAGTGCCCGAAGCTGCGGGGCCCTCCCAGCGGGATCGCGCTCGAACGGAGCATGAACCCGAGACCGAACTGGATGTCGAGGTTCATGAGCACCGTATTCGGGCCGCTGGTGCGCTGCCGGATGGCGCGCTCGAGCTGCTCCTCAGTGAGGATGCGGAACCCGTCGACCTCTCCGATGCACGCGGCGTAGAGGCGGGCCACCGACCGGGCGTCGGTCACCCCGTTCGCCGCCGGGACCTCAGCGGCGCGCATGGCCCGCGAGTTCCAGATGTCCTGGTCGGTGAACGCACCGCCCGGGGCGAACAGCGCCTTGCCGAGCGGGGTGTCGGGGCCGAGGAACGCGGCGATCAGCTGTGCGATCGGGTCTTCTCCAGGGTTGGCGAGCATGTCGACAGAGACGCTCGCCGGGATCATCGACTGCAGCATCGCCACCCGGTGCTCCTCCGACTCGGGCAGCCCGATCCAGAAGTCGGCACCGAGAGGTTCGGCGATCTCCTCCCGGAAGTAGGTGCCCACGGATCTGCCCGTCACCCGTCGAATCACCTCGCCGACCAGCCAGCCGTAGGTGGTGGCGTGGTAGCCGTGCTCGGATCCCGGCGTCCAGGCGGGGTGCTGGTTCTCGAGGGCTTCGATGACCGGTTCCCAGGAGAGCGCCTCCTCGGCGGTCATGTCGCCGTCGACCCAGGCCAGGCCGGCCTGGTGGGAGAGCAGGTGGGCGACCGTGATGTCGTCCTTGCCGTTCTTCGCGAACTCGGGCCAGTAGGTCGCGACCGGTGCCTCGACGTCGAGCCGGCTCTCCTGGGCGAGCTTGTTGGCGCACATCGCCGTGGCGCCCTTGGTGGTGGAGAAGACCAGGATGATCGTGTCCTCCCGCCAGGGTGCACCGGTCTCCTGATCGGCGATCCCACCCCAGAGATCGACGACCTTCTCCCCCCGGTGGTACGCGCTGAAGGCCGCGCCGATCTCAAGGCCTTCCGCGAAGTTCTGCTCAAAGGCGGCGCGCACGCCCTCGAAGCCTGGTGCCACCTCGCCGTCGACGTCGCTCATCTGCTTCTCCTGGTCGGGAACGCGTGCAGGTCGGTGCTGCCCGGCGGGACGGAACGCTAGTCGCGGCCACTCGCTCGTTGCCGGTGGGTCGAACGTGTCGGAGCGACCGGACGGTGTTCGGTCAGCGGCAGCTGGCGCACGTGCCGACCAGATCGAACCGATGGTGCTCCGGGTGGAAGCCGGTGGCACGCCCGACGCGCTGCATGGCCTGCGAGAGCAGCTCCTCGAGGGATGAGTCGACGATGAAGTCTGCGACGTCACCGCACGACGAGCAGATGAGGTGGTGGTGGTGCCCGGCGAGCTCCTCGGTGAGTTCGAAGCGGGCGGCGTCGTCGCTGCCGATCACCCGGTGGACGATCCGGGCCTGCTCGAGCACGGCCAGGTTGCGGTAGGTGGAGCTCTGCTTCAGGGTTGGTGCCCGCTGGAGCAGCTCGGCGATCGTGAGCGGCCGGGGAGCCTCCGCCAGCGCGTCGACGATCGCCCGGCGTCCGGCTGTGTAGCGCTGGGCCTCGCCTCGCAGGCGTTCGGCTGCGGTGCGGTGCACGTCGGTGAGGTCCCCCGTTCGTCTCCCGCCGGTTGCCGTTCTGCCGCCGCGTGTCGGGGTGCGGCCGGGTGCCGATCTGGCGCCTCGTGTCGGCCTGCTGCGCGGTCCCGATCTCACGGTGCGAGCCTACCCGTCTGATGAGAATCACTGAGAATGGCGGTCGGACCGACGCGAGCACTCTGCTGGCTCGCGCCGGGCCGACCGGCTGGCCTCGGCCGGCCGTGTGCTGCGTAGGCTCCACTGCGATGAAGAGCAGGGAAGCTGCCCCACCGATCGACCACCCGGAGGGCCTGCCCGGGTTCCCCGGTGCTCGGCGCCCCGACCGGTCGCGATGGGTCACCTCGAGCGGCGTCGCCATCGCGACCTACGAGTGGGGTCCCGACGACGCGCCGGCGATCCTCGCGGCGCACGGTGGCTTCGACTTCGCCGGGACCTTCGACGTCTTCGCGCCGTTGCTCGTGGAGGGTGGTTGGCGGGTCGTGGCCTGGGACGCGCGAGGCCACGGCGACTCGGAGCACGCCGCGCTCTACAACTGGGGTGCCGACCTGCGGGACGCGCTCGCGGTGCTCGACAGCGTCTCCGATGAACCGGTCGTGTTCCTCGGTCACTCCAAAGGCGGTGGGCTGATGCTCGAGTTGGCGGACGCGCTCCCGCACCGGGTCTCCCACCTGGTGAACCTCGACGGGCTGCCGTCGAAGAACAACTGGCCCGACGTGTCCGACCACGAGCGCACGCGCATGCTCCACGCCGAGATCACCGGCTGGCTCGACCACCGTCGGACCTGTGCCAACGCGGTCCGTCGTCCCGGCACGCTCGAGGAGCTTGCGCAGCGTCGGGCCCGGATGAACCCCCGGCTGCCCATCGAGTGGCTCCGATACCTCGTCACCGTCGGAGCGCGCCTCGACGACGACGGCTGGCGTTGGAAGATCGATCCCACGCTGCGACTCGGCGGTTTCGGGCCATGGCGGCCCGAATGGTCGATGGAGCGGATGCCGGGGCTGTCGGTCCCCGTCCTCGGTGTGCTGGGACTCGAGGTGGAGGTGATGGGGTGGGGGACCCGTCCCGCCGACGTGGAGCCGTACCTGCCACCGGGCGGTCGTCTGGAGGCCCTCGAGGGGGTGGGGCACTTCGTCCACATCGAGCAGCCGCGGCTGGTGGCCGATCTGGTGCTCGAGTTCCTGGGGAGCCCGCCCCGATGAGGTTCGTGGTGCACAACCGGGTCCAGCTCGCGCTCCACCACCTGCGCGACGACATCACCGGGGGCGCACGCCCGCTCCTGCTGCTCCACGGTCTCGGCGAGGCCACCCCGCAGACACCCCCACCATGGGCCGAACCCTGGCCCGGCCCGATCTTCGGTCTCGACTTCACCGGGCACGGTGCATCGACCATCCCCCGCGGCGGGGGCTACACCGCAGAGCTGTTGATGGCCGACGTCGACGCCGCGCTCGCCGAGCTGGGGCCCTCGACCGTGCTGGGCAGGGGGCTCGGTGCCTACGTCGCGCTGCTGATCGCCGGTGGACGCCCCGAGCTGGTGCGCGGGGCGATCCTGGCTGACGGACCGGGCATCGCCGGGGGAGGGGTGCGACCAGGCACCGCGTACGTCCCGCGGCTGAGCCGCATGGGGGCCACTCCCGAGCTGGAGCAGCTCCCCCCGGATCCGTACGCGCTGTTCGAGCTGTCCCGCGACGTGCGACCGCCCGACTACGCCCAGGAGTACGTGCGCCAGGCGGTGCAGTGGTCCGGTCTCGATCGGCCGATCGCCGTGGCGGCCGTGAACCGCCCGGAGTGGTTGGCGGCCGTGGTGGCCGAACCGGGAGTGGTGGAAGCCACCGTCGCGGAAGCTCTGGCGCTGTTCGCGACCTCCGGGTAGCGAGGTGATCGGCCTTCGCCCCGCCGGCCCGCGCCCCGGGCTCAGCGCTCAGCGCTGCAGGCCGGCGATGAGCGTGTCGACGACCGAGTCGGCCAGCGCGTCGCTGGTGGCCTGATCGAACCCGAAGCCGAGCAGCAGCAGCGCAGCGATCACGTAAGCCAGATGCGTCTCCATGCGCAGGAAGATCAGCATCACCAGGCCCAGCGCCGCCGCGCCCTGGTTCATGGCCACGAACTCACCATCCTGAGCGATCACCCGGCAATAGACCCAGCCGTTGGTCACTGTCCCCACCGGCACGTCCGCGCGGACGATGG
>JBBFLY010000022.1:0-42782 GCA_037478855.1 Acidimicrobiales bacterium
CTCCTGGTCGCACGACTCGGTGGGCGTCGGTGAGGACGGCCCGACCCACCAACCGATCGAGCAGCTCGCGGCGATGCGGGCGATGCCGGGGCTGCGGGTGATCCGCCCCGCGGACGCCAATGAGACGGCGGCCGCCTACCGCATCGCCATCGACAGCGACGGTCCCACCGCGCTCATCCTGAGCCGACAGAACCTCCCCGTTCTCGACGGAACGGCCGATCCCGACGGGGTCGCGAAGGGCGCGTACGTCCTGCGCGACGTCGAGAGCCCGGCGGTGGTGCTCATCGGCACCGGAAGCGAGGTCGCGGTCGCGCTCGCTGCGGCCGACCAGCTGGGCGCCGAGGGCATCCGCGCTCGCGTCGTCTCCATGCCATCCTGGGATCTCTTCGCCGCCCAGCCCGCCAGCTACCGTGACCAGGTCCTGCCACCGGGTGTGCCGAGGGTCTCGGTCGAAGCCGCGTCGACCTTCGGGTGGGAGCGCTACGCGGACCGCTCGGTGGGCATCGATCGCTTCGGGGCGAGCGCACCGGGGCCGGTCGTCATGGAGCAGCTCGGGATCACCCCCGATCGGGTGGCGGCTGCTGCCCGGGAGCTGCTCGGCAGGAGCGGACCGGCGGATGCGCGCTGAGCTGCGAAGCGACCCACGGCAGATCCGAAACGGGCAGACTGGCACCGGGGCCGACGCCGTCAGGCCCCAAGGGAGCGAGCGACGTGAGCACCAGACTGCAACAACTGCATGACGAGCAGGGCCAGAGCCCCTGGCTCGACAACCTCAAGCGTGGCTGGATCACCAGCGGCGAGCTCGAGCGGTGGGTCGAGCGTGGCGTTCGGGGGATCACCTCCAACCCGAGCATCTTCCAGAAGGCCATCGAGGGCTCCGATGCCTATGACGAGCAGTACCGTGCGCTGATCGCCGCCGGTCGGTCGGTGGAGGACAGCTACTGGGATCTGGTCACCCACGACATCCGCCAAGCGTTGCGCATCCTACGTCCGGTCTATGACGACAGCGCGGGCGTCGACGGATTCGTCTCGGTGGAGGTCGATCCCGGCCTGGCGCGCGACACCGAGGGCACGATCGAGGCGGCCCGGCACCTGCACACGACGATCGACGAACCCAACCTGTACGTGAAGATCCCCGGAACCGTCGAGGGCCTGCCCGCCATCAGGCAGATGATCTCCGAGGGGCACAGCGTGAACGTCACGCTCCTGTTCTCCGTCGAGCGCTACGCAGAGGTGATCGAGGCGTACCTCTCCGGTCTCGAAGCCTGCTCCGGTGACCTCTCGCGGGTCTCGTCCGTCGCGTCCTTCTTCGTCAGCCGAGTCGACACGGAGGTCGACCGACGTCTCGAGGCGATCGGCACACCAGAGGCCCTCGCGCTGCGGGGCAGGGTCGCCGTGGCGAACGCCCGACTGGCCTACGAGCGCTTCGTCGCCTCCTTCTCGGGCCCCCGTTGGGAGGCGCTGGCGGCCCGTGGCGCCCGACCCCAGCGCCCACTGTGGGCGTCCACGTCGACCAAGAACCCCGCGTACTCCGATGTGCTCTACGTCGATGAGCTGATCGGTCCCGACACCGTCAACACCATGCCGGAGCAGACCCTTGAGGCGTTCCTCGACCACGGGACCGTGAGGCGGACCATCGACGAGGACCTCGCCGGCGCGCACGCCGTCCTCGATGCCCTCGATGAGCTCGGAATCGACCTCGCCGACGTCACCCGCACGCTTGAGGACGAAGGGGTGGCCGCGTTCAGCAAGTCGTTCGACGAGCTGCTCACGACCCTCGCGGGCAAGGCTCGCTCGCTCGGGAGCTGACGGCGAGGCGGAGGCGACGGATCATGATCCCCAACGGCTCCCTCCACGTGGTCGACGACGTGCCGGCCGAGTTCGCTGAGCGGGTCATCGAGGCCTTCCACGCCCGTCCAGGGGAGACGTTCTCGATCGCCCTGTCGGGAGGGGAGACGGCCAGACGGTGCTATGAGCGCCTGGCCAGCGTCGGCGACACGCAGATCGACTGGTGGAAGGTCGACGTGTACTGGGGCGACGAGCGCTGCGTCCCCCCCGATCACGAGGCGTCGAACTACCGCCTCGCACGCGAGGCCCTCCTCGAGCGGGTCGGTGCAGCGAACGCGACCTACCCGATGCGCTGTGAGGAGGGCCCGGAGCCCTACCAGCTCCGGGTCGGGGAGCTCGGACGGTTCGACGTCGTGCACCTCGGGCTCGGCCCCGACGGGCACACCGCTTCCCTCTTCCCAGGCTCTGCCGCGCTCGAGGCCGACCCCGGTCAGCTGGTGACGATGAACGAGGATCCTTCGGGGCGGAACCCGCATCGGCGGATGACCCTCACCTACGCGGGCATCGCCCGAGCGCGGCTGGTCCTGTTCACGGTGGAGGGGGAGACCAAGCGCGAGGCACTAGCCCGAGTGGCGGCTGGCGACCCGGCGATGCCGGCGAGCGCGGTGCGGGCCGAGCGGGTCGTCTGGCTTGTGGACCGGGCGGCGGCGGGCGACCTGGCCGGCGACTGATCCACCTCCTGTCGCACAGACCGCCCGGTAGTGTCACGCCCCATGACCGAGGACCTCCTCACCCGCCCCCTCGGGGAGCTGATGCGACGGGCCCGAGCGGTCCGGGACACCACCACGGGGACACGTCTCACCTACTCCCCCAAGGTGTTCATCCCGCTCACCATGCTCTGTCGTGACCGGTGCGGCTACTGCACGTTCGCCCGGCCCCCGGCGCGCCTCGATCACCCGTTCCTCGGTCCCGACGAGGTGCTGCGCATCGCACGCGCGGGGGCGCGAGTCGGCTGCCATGAAGCGCTTTTCACCCTCGGGGAACGCCCTGAGGACCGCTACCCGGTCGCACGCGAGTGGCTCGACCGGCACGGCTACGAGTCAACGGTGGCCTACCTGGCGGCGATGTGCGAGCTGGTTCTCGAGGAGGTGGGCCTGCTCCCGCATGCCAACGCGGGCGCGCTCTTCCCCGACGAGCTCTCGCTGCTGCGTCGGGTCGCCCCCTCGCAGGGCATGATGCTCGAGTCCCTCGAAGCCGACCTGGCCTGCCACCGTGGTGCACCTGACAAGACGCCCGAGCGGCGGCTGGCCACGCTCGAGGCCGCGGGCCGCCTGGCGATCCCGTTCACGACGGGCATCCTCGTGGGCATCGGTGAGTCCCGGGCCAGCCGGGTGGCGGCCCTGCAGGCCATCGCGGACGCGCATCGCCGGTACGGCCACGTGCAAGAGGTCATCGTCCAGAACTTCCTGCCCAAGCCCGGCACCGCGATGAGCCACGCGTCCGCCTGCCCGACCGACGAGTACCTCGAGGCCATCGCGCTGGCCCGCCTGATCCTGCCGCCGGACGTCCACGTCCAGGCACCACCAAACCTCTCCGACGACCTCGGTGCGCTGATCGATGCCGGCATCGACGACTGGGGTGGGGTCTCACCGGTCACCGCCGACCACGTCAACCCCGAGCGCCCCTGGCCCGCGCTCGAGCGGCTGCGAGAGATCACCGAGCAGGCGGGCTTCAACCTCGCTCCCCGACTCACCGTCTACCCGAGGTTCCTCGCGGAGCCCACCCGATGGCTGGACGAGCGGCTTCGGTTCCCGGTCCTCGACCGCTCCGACAGCGAGGGGCTGGCCCGCGACGATCCCGGCGCGGTCTACGTGCAACGCCTCGCACCCGCGAGCCCGGAGCAGGTCGACGACGGCGTCGAGGTGGTGCATCTCGGCGCCCGCAGCACCGCGTGGTACGCAGGCGCGGCCTCGCCACCGCCTCGGCTGCTGCCGGGCAGTCCCGCAGCCGGTGGTGCGGTGGGTGAGGTGCTCGCCGGCGTCCTGCTCGGACAGGAGGTCGGCGTCGAGGAGATCGTCACCCTGTTCTCGGCCAGAGGCCGTGAGGTCGTCGCGGTCGCCGAGGTCGCGGACCAGCTCCGTCGCGACACCGTCGGCGACGCGGTCACCTTCGTCCGCAACCGCAACATCAACTACACGAACGTCTGCACCTTCAAGTGCCGGTTCTGCGGCTTCTCGAAGGGCCCGCTCTCGCTCAACCTCCGGGGCACGCCCTACCTGCTGACCCTTGACGACATCGCGGCACGGGCCGCGGAGGCCCAGGCTCTCGGGGCAACCGAGGTCTGCCTCCAGGGAGGCATCCACCCCGACTTCGACGGCGAGTACTACCTGGACGTGACCCGTGCGGTGGCGGCAGCGGCACCCGGCATCCACATCCACGGGTTCACCGCCCTGGAGGTAGCCGAGGGCGCCCGCCGCCTCGGCGAGCCGCTGAGCGACTACCTGCGCCGGCTGAAGGACGCCGGCCTGCACACCCTGCCCGGCACCGCGGCCGAGATCCTCGACGACGAGATCCGGGCGGTGATCTGTCCGGACAAGGTGAGCACCGACGAGTGGCTCGAGGTGCACCGCACCGCGCACCTGATCGGGCTCCGCTCGAACGTCACGATCATGTTCGGCACCGTCGAGGCGCCGCGGCACTGGGCACACCACCTGGTGCGGACCCGGGAACTGCAGCGTGAGACCGGCGGGTTCACCGAGTTCGTCCCCCTGCCGTTCGTGCACATGGCGGCGCCGCTGTACCTGCAACGCCGGTCCCGACGGGGCCCGACGTTCCGCGAGGCTCTGCTGATGCACGCCGTCGGGCGCATCGCCTACCACGGGCTCATCGACAACGTGCAGGTCTCGTGGGTGAAGCTCGGCGTCCAGGGCGCGGCCCAGGCACTGCAAGCGGGTGCAAACGACGTCGGGGGGACGCTCATGAACGAGAACATCTCCCGGGCCGCCGGCGCGACCCACGGCCAAGGCATGGAGGAGGAGCAGTTCCGCGCCTTCGTCGAGCCCTTGGGCCGACGCCTCGAGCAGCGCACCACCCTGTACGGCCGGGTCGCGGTGGCCTGAGATGGCCCGGAGGGCGCGCTACCGCACTGGCGACGCCGCGCTCGACGCCCGGATCGCCGAGCTGATCGACGAAGCCGGCATCACCCGCAACGACGACCTCGTCTTCGAGATGCTGGTCTCCGCGCTGCGCATCGGTCGGGAGTCGGCCAACCGGGGCAACCTCAAGCTGGTGAGCGCAGCGCTCAAGGAGCTGCGCTACTCGTTTCTCGTCTTCGAGCCGTACGCCGCGATCCCCAAGGTCTCGATCTTCGGATCGGCACGGATCCGACGCGACGATCCCGCCTACCGGGTGGCGATGCAGTTCGGGCGCGAGATGGCCGACAGCGGCTGGATGGTGATCACGGGTGCAGGACCCGGGATCATGGAGGCGGGCGTCGAAGGGGCGGGCGCGGACCGGGCGTTCGGGGTGAACATCCTCCTGCCCTTCGAGAGCGAGCCGACGCCGCTTCTGGCGGGCGACCCGAAGCTCATCAACTACCGCTACTTCTTCACCCGGAAGCTCACGTTCATGAAGGAGTCGAAGGCCTTCGCGCTCCTCCCGGGTGGGTTCGGCACCATGGACGAAGCCTTCGAGCTGCTCACCCTGATGCAGACCGGCCGGTCACCGATCTGCCCGGTGGTGCTGATCTCCGCCCCGGGCTCCACGTACTGGAAGACGTGGCTCCAGTTCATCGAGAACGAGCTGCTCGGACCACGTGCGTTGATCGGCCCCGATGACCTGTGCCTGGTGCGCGAGTGCGAAAGCGTCGAGGACGCGGTCGCGGAGATCCTCCACTTCTACTCCCGCTACCACTCCATGCGGTTCGTGGGGCGGCGCCTCGTGATCCGACTCCGCACGCCGGTCAGCGACCGGGAGCTCGCGGAGCTCAACGAGCAGTTCGCCGACATCGTCGTCACGGGCCGGATCGAGGTGGTCGAAGCTTCGGCCAGCGAGCGGGAGGACAACGACGTCCCCGACCTCCCACGGATCGCGTTCCAGTTCGACCAGGTGAACTTCGCGCGACTCCGGCGGCTCATCGACACGCTCAACGGTCCCCGGACGCCGGTGCACCCGTGACCCGCGCGGCAGGACGCTCAGCGGTCCGCGTCGTCGGGTTCGCGCAGGATGGCCACCGCCTTCTCGACCGCTCGGCGGGCGCGAGTCAGCCGCCGCTCGTCGACCGGCAGCTCCGTCCCCCCTGCGTCGATGGACTCACGCAGGCGCTCGATCGCCAGGTCCGCGAGCTCTTCGGCGATGACCTCGAGACGCGCCCGGATGTCGTCGAACTCACCGGCCATGGAGGCATTCCTAGCGCGTCGTGACCCTCTCGACGAGGGATAACCTCGCGACCGTCCCGTCGAGTCCCCGCACTGGAGCCCGATGAGCGCCGAAGACATCCACGAGTGGCTGTCGTTCGACCACGCCGGCGAGACCTACCTGTTCGACCTGACCTTCCTGGGGAGCAACTGGTCGTGCATCTACGGCCGGGGCTGCCCGGGCATCGACGACGCGCCAGCCCCCGAGCTGAACCTCGGCTGCTGCTCACATGGTGCGTACTTCACCGACAAGGCCGATCGGAAGCGCACGAAGGACCTCATCGACCAGCTCACCGAGGACGAGTGGCAGTACAAGGCGGTCGCAGAGGAGCTGGGCGGGGCGATCTACAAGAACGACGACGGGGACTGGGTCACCCGCGTCGTCGACGGGGCGTGCATCCTGCAGAACCGCACCGGCTTCGACGCAGGGGCGGGCTGTGCGCTGCACCTCGCCGCGGTGGCCCGGGGTGAGCGCTTCATCGACTGGAAGCCCACCGTCTGCTGGCAGGCCCCGCTGCGACTCGACTACCACGTCGACGACAACCAGCACCTGACCTACATCCTCCGGGAGTGGAAGCGCCGCGACTGGGGTGAGGGCGGGTTCGACTTCCACTGGTGGTGCACCGATGACCCGCTCGCGTTCGTCGGGGCCGAACCCGTCTACGTGGTCCTCCGTGAGGAGATCATCGAGATGGTGGGCGAGGAGCCCTACGCCCACCTGGCCGAGTACCTCGAGCAACGGCGAGGCCAGCCGGTCCCCCATCCAGCGCTCAAGAAGCGAACCTGACCGCCGACAGGTGACAGGCATGCACCAGTTCACCTCTGCAGAGCTCGAGAAGGCCGCAGACGAAGCAGGGATGATCTTCCCGCCCTACGTGCTCGACCAGCTCGTCGCAGCCATCGACGCGGGCAAGCACGTGATCCTCACCGGTCCGCCCGGCACCGGCAAGACCACGCTCGCCTACCTCGCCGCCGAGGTGGCCCGCAAAGCCATGTTCTGCACCGGCTACCTGCCGACCACCGCGACGAGCGAGTGGACGACCTTCGAGACGATCGGCGGGCTCCAACCCACCCCGGACGGCCTGATCTACCGACCCGGGCTGTTCGTCGAGGCCATCGAGACCGGCCGGTGGCTCGTCATCGACGAGCTCAACCGCTCCAACTTCGACCGGGCCTTCGGGCAGCTGTTCACCGTGCTCTCCGGGTCGGCGGTGGTGCTGCCCTTCAAGCGCAAGGGCCAGCCGAACCCGATCTCGCTCGTGCCCTCCGGTGAGGAGGCACCGGAGAAGACCGACGTGATCCGGGTACCGGCGAACTGGCGGATCATCGCCACCATGAACGTCTTCGACAAGAACCTGCTGTTCGACATGAGCTACGCGCTCATGCGCCGGTTCGCGTTCATCGAGGTCGGCACCCCCGACGACGCCGCCTACGAGAAGCTCCTCTCCGGCCCAGGGCAGATCGTCACCAAGCTGCTGCCGCTGCGGCGCTTCCAGGATCTCGGCCCCGCGGTCTACCTTGACGCCGCCAAGTACGCGGCCCGTCGAGCCAAGGACGGCCCGACCGAGTCCCGACTGATCTACGAGGTCTTCTACGCCTACTTCCTGCCCCAGTTCGAGGGCATGGAGGACCGCAGGGCCACCACCCTCTACCGCACCGTCGCGCAGCACCTGGACCCACCCGAGCAGGCGGAGGTGCAACGCACGATCGCTGAGGTGCTCGGCGTGGAGCTGGCGGTCTGAACACGCCGATGGAGGCCCCGGCGGTTGCCGACCTGCAGAGCCAGACGCCGGGCAACCCGCTCGACGCGGCGTTCGACCGCCTCTGGGACCGGCTGGCTCGCCCCTTCGAGGTGGTCGGCACGGTGGCCGCCCTCGTCGGTCTCTCCCCCGCGACCGTGGCACAGCTGGTCGGAGTGATGGTGGCCACCTCCCCGGAAGCCGAGCAGCTGCTCGATGAGTTCCCGACGATTGTCCGATCCCTCGCCACCTCCATCCACACCAACGCCGAGCGCTGCATCGGCCAGCTACGAGGTCCCGTGCTGTGGAGCGAGACGATGGCCGCGCGGGCCTCGAGCTTCGGCGATCCGGACCTGTTCGTCTGCTCCGCGCCGGCCCGGGCCTACGACATCGACGAGAACCAGGTGCTCGTGGCCGCGCTGGTGCAGCTCCGAGAGGCCGCGAGATACGCGGCTGAGGTGGCCGGCGACCGTGGTGCCGACGACCCCCTCGTCCGTGCGGCCCGACGCAACGGTCAGGACGCCGGCCGGTTCCTTGATCACCCGTCGCTCCAGCGAGTGAGCCGTCGTCGTCCAAACGCCCGAGCCCTGAAGCGCACCCGCTCCGGCAAGCATCGCAAGACCTACGGCCCCGCGCTCGCCATGCTTGACCGGGCCATGAACCCTCTCGATCGTGACGACGTGCGGGTCTGGTGCGACGAGCGAACCCGCGCCCAGCACTACCTGCTGATGGGGATCGTCGACCGCTTGGAGAGCCGGGGAGGACGGCTCCCCGACTTCCGCGCCGAGCGTGGGGTGCTGTACGCCGGTCCCGTGCAGTACTACCACCCCCGCATCCTCGGCGACAGCACGCAGCTCTCGGGCATCGTCGTGGGCCAGCTCCTCGTCGACGTCCCGACCCGGCTGCACGATCCCGATCGCGAGCGTGCGGAGGCGCAGCTGCGAGCACGCGCCGGCGGTCGGAGGTCGATGGTCGTCATGGAGGAAGAAGACATCGACCGCGCCATCGAGCTCGCCATCGCGCTCGCTCGCCAGTCGCGCTGAGCACCGACTGGGGCCTGCGAGCCACGTTCGAGGATCGACGAGCCCGAGACGGCTCGGACCCTCGTGGCGTTCAGGCGGGGAGGCGGAGCAGACGAGAGGTCAGGCCGCCGCGACGATCACGCCGGCTAGTCGTCGCTGGTGTCGTCGTTGAGCCAGTCGTCGCTGGTGTCGTCGTTGAGACACCACGACTTGTGGTCGTGTCCCGGTTCGGCGCCGCACTCGGGACATGGCTCGGCATCGCGTGCGTCGAGGAGCGCCTCAAGGTCGCCTTCTGTGCTGCGTTTCATTGCTCGGGCTTCTTCGAAGCGCCGATGACGCCCCTTCTTCACGGGCCAAACTCCCGATCGGCTGCGGAAAGTCACCGCAGTCTATCGCCGTCGACGGGGTAGCTGACGAACCCCACGACTTCCTGGCGATCTCGTTCCCTTCCGATAACCCTCATGTCACCCCGCCCGCCACCATCCGCTCCCCCTAGGATCGTGGGGTGGATGCCACGCCTTGGTGGAAGACCTCCGTCGTCTATCAGATCTATCCCCGCTCCTTCTCCGACACCAACGGTGACGGGATCGGTGATCTCCCCGGGATCCGCCGGCACCTCGATCACCTCGCGTGGCTCGGGGTCGATGCCATCTGGCTCTCCCCGTTCTACCGGTCGCCGATGGCGGACTTCGGCTACGACGTCAGTGACTACTGCGACGTGGATCCGCTGTTCGGCACCCTCGCGGACTTCGACGCCCTCCTGGAGGAGGCACACGACCGGGGCATCCGGGTGATCGTCGACTGGGTTCCGAACCACACCTCTGACCAGCACCCTTGGTTCCTCGAATCCCGGTCGAGCCGGGACAACCCCAAGCGGGACTGGTACGTCTGGCGCGATCCGGCTCCCGGAGGTGGACCACCGAACAACTGGGTCGCCTCGTTCACCCAAGCCCCGGCGTGGACCTTCGACGAGGCCACCGGCCAGTACTACCTGCACTGCTTCCTGCCCGAGCAGCCTGACCTGAACTGGGGGAACCCCGAGGTGGTAGAGGCCATGCACGGCGTGCTGCGGTTCTGGCTCGACCGTGGCGTCGACGGCTTCCGGATTGACGTGGTGCACCTGATCGGCAAGGACCCGACCCTGGCCGACGATCCCGAGGAGCTCATCCCGATCCCGCACTCCGCGCTCAACCACCGACCCGAGACCCACGAGCTGCTACGAGGCATCCGCCGGCTCCTCGACAGCTACCCCGATGAGCGGATGATGGTCGGCGAGGTGTACCTCCTCGACACCTCGATGGTGGCCAGCTACTACGGCCACGGTGACGAGCTGCACCTGGCCTTCAACTTCCCGCCGCTGTACACCCCCTGGGATGCCGAGCGCTGGCGCGCCCAGATCGAGATCACCAGCCGTGAGCTCGATCCCCTCGGTGCTTGGCCGAGCTGGGTGCTCTCCAACCACGACAACCCTCGTCACCGCACCCGCTACGGCGGGAGCGAAGCGAGAGCCCGTGCCGCGGCGGTGCTCCTCCTCGGTCTGCGTGGCACTCCGTTCCTCTACGCCGGTGAGGAGCTCGGGCTCGAGGACGCCATCGTGCCACCCGATCGGGTGGTCGACCCCGGCGGGCGTGACGGCTGTCGGGCACCGATCCCGTGGGATCCGTCACCCGGCCATGGCTGGGGCACCACGAAGCCCTGGCTGCCGTGGCCCCCGGAGCCCGAGATCCGCAACGTGGCCACCGAGCGCGACGACCCGCGCTCGATCCTGCACCTCTACCGGCGTCTGCTCGCGGCTCGACGGGGCTCCCCGGCGCTGCGCGAAGGCGACCTCCACCTGCTCGACGCACCACCGGGCGTGCTCGCCTGGCGCCGAACCCACCCCTCCGGCGACGAGCGCGTCGTCGTGATCAACTTCTCCGCTGAGCGAATCCGGCTTGCCGACCCGCCCTTCGCCGGCGTGGTCGAGGTGGCGAGCGACGGCTTCGGGGAGCAGGCGCCGTTCACCGGAGCGGTCGGTCCTGAACAGGCACTCGTTCTCGAACCCCTCCAGCCCTGACCTTCCTCTCATGCCACCGCCGCTCGTCCTCACACTCCTCGGCCTCGTGACCGCCGCGATCGGGACGCTCGGCGGGATCGGCGGTGCCCTCATCCTCGTACCGGTTCTCGTGCTGCTGGGCGTGGAGCCACAGGTGGCGGCACCTCTCGGCCTGCTCACCGTGGCGGCCGGCTCCCTCGCGGCCGCGCCCGGCCAGCTCTCCGAAGGCATAGTCCACCATCGACTCGGCATCACACTCGAGCTCGCCGCGAGCGCCGGTGCCATCGGCGGTGCGGCGGTCGCCGACTCCCTCTCAGCGGGTGTGCTGGCACGACTCTTGGCGATCGTGGCGATCGTCGCTGGGCTCGCAGGTGCCCGTCGGCGGCCGCTGCGCAACCCTCCCCAGGCTGCGTTCGCCTTCGAGGTGCCCGGCGAGTGGCCGGGCACCCTCGGCGGCAGCTACCGGTTGGGTGATGGAGTCGTGCCGTACACCGCCACCCGGGTGCCAGCCGGGCTGGCGGGGATGCTGGGGGCCGGCTTCATCGCAGGGATCGCTGGTGTCGGAGGAGGGTTCATCAAGACCCCGGTGATGAGCGACCTCATGCGGGTCCCGGTGAAGGTCGCGGCCGCGACAAGCACCTTCACCGTGGGGATCACCTCAGCATCCGCGCTGATCGTGGTCACTGGTCAGGGTCGGCTCGACTTCAGGGCGGGGGCAGCGGTGGTGGCCGGTGGGCTGGCCGGAGGGCTCATCGGAAGCGCCATCCAACGACGCCTGCACCCCCAGCACGTGCGGGCCGCTGTGGCGGCGGTGCTCATCGTGATCGGCGTCGTCCTGCTGGTGCGTGGATGAGCGTCCCGATCGGCCCGCCGCCTGATCCCCGCGCCGGTCGCCAGCGAGCGCTCGTGGCCATGCTCCGCGTGTCGGTGGCGCTGGTCGCGATCCTCGCGGTCGGGGGGCTGCTGCTACCCGAGGCGCAGGCTCGACCGGTGGGAACGGCGATGGTGGTCACCCTCGTGGCCGTCCCCGTGGTGCGGGTCGGCTGGCTGGTGATCCGCTGGCTGCGGCGGGGCGACCTCCGGTTCGCGCTGTGCGGCGTGGGTCTGCTCGTGCTCATGGCCGGCGCCCTGCTCGTCTCCCACTGACCCGTCCCCGATGCACACATCCGCCTGAGGCCCGCTGGGGGCGACCGGGGTCGTCAGGTCGGCCGCACCAACCAGACCACCCCGGCCGGTCCGCCCCCACCCCTGCCGGAGCGCCTCCGGTGCGGTCAGGTCACCGGGCGGTGTGACCGCTCCTCGAGGACGAGCCCACCTGCACCGTCGAAGGCCACCGACGCCTCACCCTGCACCAGGGAACGGATCGGTTCCCCCACCAGCGTCGCGCGCCAGCCGCTGCCGAGACGGGCGTCTTCGTCGCCCCGCAGGAAGGCTTCGATGTCCGCTCGGGTCGCCAGCAGCGCCGTGTCGATCTCGAGCGTCCGTGCCAGCTGACTGATCCAGGCCGAGGCTAGGGTCACCGCTGGGCGCAGGTCGCGGTCGAGCTGCCGGTCGGATCGACCGGCTGGCGCGCTGAGCGGTCGACGCCGCGCCTCCTCGATCACCTCGAGCAGCCTGCGAGCCCGACCGCCACCGAGGTGTCGGTCGTCGAGACCACGGATCCCGAACAACCCCTGGGTGTCGCGAGGCGGACGCTGTGCGATCGCCACAACGGCCAGATCAGGCATGACGTAGCGGCACGGGACGTCGAGCTCCGCGGCTTCGATCTCACGCCACTCGGCAACCGCCTGCGCGATCTCGCGAGCTCGACCGGTGAGCTGGCGCGCCTCTCTGATCCGACGCCAGGCGAGCGACGGGTCCCTCACGCCACGGGCCCTCACCCGAACCTCCTCACACTCATCGAGCACCCACTGGAGCCGCCCACGCGCTTCGAGCTGCCCGACCAGGTGGTCGTGGACCTCCAACAGGTGCGCCACGTCGGCCGCCGCGTAGTCGAGTTGGGTCTGACGGAGCGGCCTGGCCAGCCAGTCCGAGAGCCGGTCGGCCTTCGGTACCTCGATACCGAGCAGCTGATGACAGGTCGCGGCGAGCGACGGCGAGCTCATCCCCACGAAACCGGCTGCGATCTGGGTGTCGAACAGCCTCGACGGGACGGTGCCGCAGGCCAGCTCGAGAACCTCGAGATCCTGGTCCGACGCGTGGAGCACCGCCGTGCCCGGCCCGTCGAGCACCTCCCGCAGCGGCGTGACGTCGACAGCCAGCGGATCGACGAGCGCCAAGCCGTCCCGCCAGGCCAGCTGGAGCAGCGCGAGCTTCGGGCGGTAGGTGCGCTCCCGGTGGAACTCCGTGTCGAGCGCATATCTCGGCTCGGCCCGCAGCTGCTCGACGACCTCGGCGAAGGCCGCGTCCGAATCGACGAGGCGGTGAGGGGACCTCGAGACGGCCGCGTGGCTCATCCAGGCTCGGGACCCACGACGGTCGTCTTGCCCGCCTCGACCCAGGCGATCGTCCCGCCGATCACGTTGATCGCATCCACTCCCTGGCGACGCAGGAACTCCGCGGCGCGGCGGCTGCGCCCACCCGACGCGCAGATGACCAGCACCGACCGGTCAGTGGGCAGCTCGTCGACCCGATCCGGGAGGTTGGCCAGCGGGATCAGCACCGCGCCGGGGACGTGAGCTTCGACGTACTCGTGGTACTCACGCACGTCGATGACCGGGGCGCCACCGGTGCAGCACCGCTCCAGCTCGTGAACGTCGATCTCGGGGATGTCCACCTGGTCTCCTCACACTCAGGGATCGACGGAAGCGTACCGGCGCAGCTGCGCCGGCTCGTCGACATCGTCGAAGACCCCGGCGGCGGTCGCGACCTCGGTCACCTCCAACGATCGCAGCGCACCGTGGAGCGATCGGATGCCCGACTCGAACGCGGCGCTGAGCTTCCGCAGCGCAACCCGCCGGTACGCACCCGCGGCGAGCTGTCGCCGACCAGCTGCGATGGGCACGGCCACCTCGGCGCCGGTCCGCCGCAACGCCCGGAGCAGTGCGACCACCGCCACAGCATCAACCGCCGGCAGGTCGCACGCGAGCACGACGACCACCGAGTCGGTCGCGGCCTCGAGCGCCGTCACCACCGCTCCCAACGGACCCTCCCCCGGATGGCGGTCGGCCACCGTCTCGAACCCCAGGCCCCGCAGCTCCTCGACCCGCGCTCCTCCGACGGCGAGCACCCGGCGAGCGCCCGCCTCGAGCAACGCCCGTTGCGGATACGTGCACAGCGGTGCGCCCCTCACGACGACGAACGCCTTGTCGGCCCCCATCCGGCGCGACGCCCCACCGGTGAGGACGGCACCGGTGAACGGCTCGGGTGCGACACCACCTCGACGTGCACTCATGACGCCACCCGGACCGGCTCGCGCTCGGGCCCCGACGCGCCCACGACGTCGTCGCCGCTGACCGGTCGGTACCCGAGCACGAGCAGCACGGTGAGCAGCGTCAACCCGTTGTGCAGCAGCACACCCATGACCCGCAGCAGATGGCTGTCATCGTCGAGCAGCGCCCACCCCCACCAGCCGACCGGCAGCAGCAGCACGACGGTGGCGAGGGCGGCCCAGGCATCCCGCACCCGATCCTGGCCGGTCGCGACCATCGCGCCGAGCATGGGGATCAACCACACGAAGTGGTGGAGCCAGGAGATCGGGGAGATCAGCAGACCGACCGCCGCGGTGACGGCGACGCCACCCAGCTCGTCGCCGACCCGGTACGCGGCGCGGGCTCGGCGGAAGCCGACCACGAGGATCGCCAGTGCCACCGCCAGCCAGGCCGCCCCCGTCCACGGGCTCGGCACGAGCCGGGTGATCGTCCCGAGCAGCGACTGGTTCGACGTGTACGCGACCGAGCCGGTGACCCGCTCCCCCTGGAAGATCCTGTTCGTCCAGTAGTCGACCGAGGCGGCCGGCAGGAGGACGAGCGCGGAGGCCGTGCAGACCAGGAAGCTCGCCACGGCGTTGCGTGCCGCTCGGGTTCTCCCGGTGACCACCAGGTAGACGACGAACACCGCCGGGGTCAGCTTGAGCGCAGCGGCAACGCCGATCAGGGCGCCCTGCGGCCAGCGTCGCCGCGTGGCGCACAGATCGAGCAGACAGAGGAGCGCGAGGAAGACGTTGACCTGCCCCATGGCGACGTGCTCGGCGAAGGGCCGGGTCAGGATCGCGAGCAGGCAGACGGCTCCGAACAGCAGCGGGCGGAGCTCGGATCGGACCCGGTCGATGGCCCGCCGGAACGACAGCCAGACCACACCAACCAGCGCCGCGACCGACGCGAGCGTCCAGAGGAACTGTCCCCACCACTGGAGCAGCGGTGCGGTGATCACCGCTGCCAGCGCGGCGAACGGCGGGTAGGTGAACACGAGCTCGCCGCCACCGGACGAGTAGGTGAACCGTCCTGCGAGCACGTCCCGGCCCGCCCGCTTGTAGACGTCGAGGTCGATGAGCGGATGGACCGGCTGTTCCACGACGTAGCGCCACGCGACGATGACACCCGCGCCGACGATCATGGCCGCGCCAGCGGCGAGGGCGAGCCACCTGACCACGGTGCCCGACGTCCGCTCGCTCTGCCCGGTGGGACCGGCCACCCGCGCCACGCTCAGTCGAGCTCCGGGGGCGGCCAATCGGGGTCGAGCTGACGAAGGAAGAGGGCGCAGCGCTCCTCTTCGTCAGTCTCACCGATCGTCCCCGCGGCGCTCCGCAGGCCGTCGAGCGCCCGAAGGAATCCCCTGTTGGTCGAGTGCGCCCACCGCACGTACCCCGAGCCGCGCCAGCCGCTCGCCCGCAGGGCGTCGAGCCCACGGTGGTACCCGACCCGGAAGTACGCGTAGCGCTCGACATCGTCGCGTCCCCGACGGCCCAGCTGGGCCCAGGCATCGAGGTAGCGCGGGTGTCGGGCCACCACTTCTGCGATGGCGTCGCGCTGGTGCTCCGGCGGTTCGCGCAGCGCCCGGGCGAGCGCCTCGACAGCTTCGGGGGGAGGAGCCGGGAGAATCGTCTCCGGCGGCCCGGTGGGGCTCAGGTTCACGGGGCTCCGGTCGGACATGACCGTCAACGTAGACGACGACGCGAGCCGGTCAGTGGCCCAGTTCGGCCCGCTCGACGGCTCGCCGAACGAAGGCCGCGAACCCATCCGGATGGGTCGTGTGGGCGTCATGGCCGGCGCCGGCGATCCTGATCAGCTCCGCGCCGGGGATGGCAGCCGCCAGGGTCTGCGCGGCGCGCCGGTGGCGCTCCGCCGTGGCGGTGCCGTATCCCACCACCACCGGGCAGACGATCGCCGCCGGGTCGCAAGCGGGACCGTCGCGCACGGAACGCAGGTCCGCGAGCAGCGCGGGACCCTCCGCACGCCGCTGCTGCTGGGTCGCCGGAGGGAGTCGTTCCCAGCGATCGTCGCCCACGATGCGGCGCATGAAGCGCTCCGCGGCCACCGAGGCGGCCTCCGGTCCAGCGACCGCGAGCGGGTCGTCACCGACCGCGGGCCTCGGCCACCACGGCATCCAGGGCATCGGAGCCTCGAACGCGGCCACGGCCCGCACGAGATCGGGCCGGCGTGCGGCGAGTGCCAGGGCGATCACGCCGCCGAGACTGTGGCCGACGAGGACTGCTGGTGTCCCGTCGAGCACGAGGAGCAGATCTGCGACGAGGCTGTCCAGGTCGGAAGCCTCTCCAGCCTCCCGTGAACGCGCGTACCCCCGCCGGTCGTAGCGCACCACCTCGAGGTCGGGTAGACGGCGGACCACCTTGAGGAACGCCGCAGCCCGATCGAGCGTGCCGTGCACGAAGACGACCCGGGCCCCGCTCCCGATCTCGACCCTGGGGCGGTGGTGGTAGACGGCGAGATCGATCTGTGCCTGCGGGCCGCCCACGCTCACGGGATGCGCAGCAGCCGGAGCGTGTCCGTAGCGCGGCCTTTGAACTCGCCGGTGCTGAAGAGCAGCACGACGAGGTCGCCGGGCTTGACCTCGCCCAGTCGCAGCGCCTCGGCGATCGCTGTGGGCACGAGGTGATCAGCGGTGTCGTTCGCGTCCAGGTGGTACGGCACCGAGCCCCAGCTCATCGAGAGCTGCCGGACGGTGCGTTCGTTCGTGCTGAAGCCGATGATGCGAGCCCGGGGCCGGAAGCGGGCGATCGAACGCACGGTGAGCCCGCTGCTCGAGATGCAGATGATCGCCGCCGCGTTCGTCGCCGCCGCCGCCCGATGCGCGGCGCTGGTCATGGCGTCCGTGATGGCGGTGGCCGCATCGGCGACGTCCCCTCGGCTCGACTGGAGCTGGAGCGCCCAGGTGTCGTAGTCGAACTCCTCGTCGGCACGTGCCGCGATCCGGGCCATCGTGGCCACCGCGTGGACGGGATCGAGACCGATCGCGGTCTCCCCGGAGAGCATCAGCGCGCTGGAGCCGTCGAAGACCGCGTTCGCCACGTCCGACGCCTCTGCCCGGGTCGGGATCGGCGCATGGACCATCGACTCGAGCATCTGGGTTGCGGTGATGGCGGGACGGCCGAGTGCGATGCAGCGGTGAATGATCCGCTTCTGCAGATGCGGGAGCTCCTCGATAGCGAACTCCGAACCCAGATCGCCCCGAGCGACCATGACCGCGCCCGCCGCTTCGATGATCGCGTCGAGGTTCTCGACCGCCGCTCGGGTCTCGATCTTCGCGACGACGAGGGGACCACGAGGGTGTGGTTCCACCCCGATCTTGCGCACGTCGTGCGCCGAGCGCACGAACGACAGCGCGACCATGTCGACGTCCGCATCGATGAAGGCGTCGAGGTAGCGGAGGTCCTCCTGTGTGGGGCTCGTGACCCGGAGCCGTTCGGAGGGGATGTGGATGCCCGGTCGACCCTTGAGCACCCCGCCGTGGATGACGCTCACCTCGAGGTGATCACCCGCTCGGCCCAGCGCCTCGACGACCACGGCCCCGTCACCGAACGCGAGCGTGTCACCGGGATGGACGTCGGAGAGAAGCTGGTCGTAGTCGACCTGGATCACCTCGGCGGTGCTCGGTCCGCTTCCCGGGGTGAGCCGGACTCGCTGTCCCTCGGCGAGCGACAGACCCTCGTCGGGCACCACACCCGCCCGGACCTTCGGACCTGGGAGATCGACGAGGATGCCGATCGGCCGCTCGAAGTCCGCCGCAGCCTTCCGGATGCGGTGGTATCGCGCCAGCGCCTGATCGAGGCTCTCGTGCGCCAGGCTGAGGCGCGCCACGTCCATGCCCGCCGCGAGCATCCCCTTCAGGACCGCCTCGGAATCGGAGGCTGGTCCGATGGTCGCGATGATCTTCGTGCGACGTGGCATGCCCCCAACGGTACCGCCCCGCGCCGGGGCAGCCGCGACGGTGGTCTGGTGACCAGCATGCGGATCAGACAGCCGATCGAGAGCAGCTCCCGCGCCCCTCCCGAACCACCGTCGCAGCCCGCCGGGCGGGTCAAGGGAAGCGTCAGCGGAACCGCCTGAGCAGCTCACTCCCCCGACGGACGTCACGCACCCTGCGCTCGAACGTGGCGCCCGCCCACACGCAGGCCAGCCCGATGAGCAGGATGATCAGCCATCGGGGAACAAGCGCGACCACCGGCGCGAGCGTGTCGACCGCTTCGAGCAGCAGCACCGCTGCTCCCACCACCACTGGGGCCTGCAGACGGGCACGCGCCCCCACTCCCAGGGCGGCCCCACCCGCGGCCAGCACGAGCACCGGGCGGAGCCACCCATCGTCGCCGAGAGCGAGCATGAGGCTCGGACCGAACCCGATCACCAGCGCGGGACCGTATGCGGACCACGAGCCGGCAGACGACGACGTCCGCCGGTGGGACAGACCCGCGACGCCCAGGACCACTGCCGCTGGCAGGGTGTAGGCCTCGACGACGGTCGTGCTCACCTGCGCCATCCACGCCCACCAGGCCCCGACCGCGAGCCCCGCCAAGCCCCATCGCGCCCAGCTCCGCGAGACGGCCGACAGCGACGGTGCAATCCCGGCGACGGCCACGGCCACGGCGGCGACCGTGAGCCCGACGGCCAGTCCGAGCACGCCGTCATCGGGATCGACGGAGGCGATGAGCAGGCCCGCTGCGGCACCCCCCGCGGCCACGGCACCCACCGCCGTTCGGACAGCTCGCCCGACCCGCCCGCACCAGGCGGCGCCGACGACCATCCCGCCCGCGAGGGTCACGACGATCGGACCGATGACCGCTTCGGCAACCTCGAGCGCAGCCGCGATCGTCCCGACATCGACGAGTGCCGCGGCGGACGCGGTCGCGGCCAGCAAGGGGCGCCAGCGACGTGGGGCGGCTGCCGCAACTCCCCCCGACGCGACCGTGAACGCCGAGATGGCGGCGACGGTGCTCCACCGGTGCACCGCCCACCACGCCGTCGCGGGCATCGACACGCCGCCCGCCAGGACGATGGCTGCAGAGACCACCGGTGGGCGACGAACGAGAACCGCCAGCACCGCGGCCCCGACCAGGACGATCACCCACCACACGAGCGCATCCGCCACGCGCAGACCGAGCGCCGCCGGCACCACCACCGCCCCCATGGCCAGGCCAGCCCCCACCCCGACTGCGGCACCGGTCGCCGGAAGCGACGGCGCCCGACCGTGCCCGGGCAGGCGGGTGGCGAGCGCGGCGATGGCAACCGCCAACCCCGCCACGATCGTCGAGACGAGCCAGACGTCTGGCGGCTCGGGTAGGGCGCCGTCGGCGCCGGGCACGAGCTGGCTGAGGTCGTCGGACCACGGGGCCAGCCCCACCAGCGAGGCCGACACGACGATCGTTGCGCACCAGGCTGCGGGCACGGCGGCCACGGACAGGAACACCACGCCGGCGCCGAAGAGCCCTGCCGACCAACGCCCCGGAAGCAGGCGACCAGCCGCCACCATGCCGACGCCCGTCACCGCGGCGACCACCAGCTGAGAGGGTGCATCCCACGTCCCGGAGACGCCCACGATCAGGCCAGCTCCCACAGCGAGGGCGCTCACGGCGCTCAACCAGGCGTCCAGCTCTGAGGATCCCGCACTGCCCCCCAACACCCGCCACGCGGTGGGCGCGCCCGCCAGCGATGCGACCGCCATCGCGGCGGAGAGGACCCCGCTCTCCTCGCCGGCCGTCGCCACCGCGACCAGCGCCGAGACGAGCGCGGCGACCCAGACCGCGAAGGCGACCGCTCCGGCAGCCACCGACGCGCCGCGCCAGCCGGGCTGTCGCCCGAGCCGGTCGGCCAGGGGCACCGCGAGCGCGACCACTGACGCCAGTGCGAGGGCTGTCATCGGCGCCACCGGCTTGAAGGCCGCGATCGCCAGCACCACCGCTGCCCAGGCCAGCACCGGGGTCATGGTCCTGGCCACCACCTGGTCGAGCCCGATGCCGACGCCTGCGGCCACCGCCGCGACGAGACCCGTCCCGAGCGCCCACCAGCCTGTGGCGGGGATCGCCGTCCCCCAGCCAGCGACGGACAGCGCGTGCCAGTCGACGAGCAGGAGCCCGAGCAGGAGCGCGCTGAGCGCCTCGCTGGTGGCGGGCAGACGGTGCCGGAGCGCTGCGCTGAGCACCCCCACCGCGGTGGTGGCGGCGAGCAGCACCCCCGCCCGGGTCGTGTCGCTCAGCTCGGGCCATGCGACTGCGGCGAAGATCAGCGCGGCGAGCGCGACCAGTGCCACCCCCACGCCGAGCAGGAGGATCCCAAGACGCGCCGGAGCCAGCTCGGGGGTCTGCCTGGTCGACCCCGGGCGCAGGCCGGGTGGTGGCGGTGGCGGGAGGCGATGCGAAGGGCTCGGAGGTGGCGGGAGCCCGGGCGCCGGCGGGGCGGGCAGCCAGCCCGGCGCCGCACCCGTCCCCGGTCCCTGCGTGGGTTGGGCGGGAAGACGCGGCCGCAGCGCATCGATCAGGGATTGGCGGGCCGCCAGCACCCGGGCTCGCTGGCGCTCGATCTTGGCCAGCTCCTCGTCGAGCGCCTGCAGCTCACACAGCTCGGGGTCCTCGAGCAGCACACCACAGACAGGGCAGTCCACCCGGGTCGGATCCAGGCTCCCCCAGCACCACGGGCAACGACCGGGACCGGGCGGTTCGGCAGAGGTCATCATCGCGTCGCGTCCTCGGGATCGGGACGGCTCGGGGGGAAGCAGCACGCATCCTCCCCGCTCGGAGCGCGCAGGGCAAGGGTTCGCTCGGGTCCGCCCACCCGAGCGTGGTCGTGACCCGCCAGCATGCTCGTCGTTCGTTCGCGGCCGCTCAGCTCCGGCGGACCCACACACTCGTGCGTGACGGGGCTCTCCGGCCCAGCGCGTCCACCAACCGATCCACCTCGAACCCCGGCAGGAGCTGCAGCTTCTCGACCAGGCGCGTCTCCCCGAGCCGATCGAGAGGGACGAGACAGCCCCGTACGTCGTCGCCGGCGAGCACCACCACTCCACCGTAGGAGCCGTGCGGCCCGCGGCGCGCCGTGACCACCTCCACCTCGGTGAGCTCATCCCAGTCGACCCGCTCCTCGCGTCCGTCGGCGAGCACGCGGCGCGCGCCAAGCTCGTCGACGTGCAGCTCCACCGTCGCGGAGCGAAGAGCCCGGCGACGCGTCTCGTTCCGGGCCACGGCGACCACCACGACCACGGGCGACATGACGAGCAGCAGACCGAGCCAGCCCACGTCAGTCACGCTCCACCGGCGACACGGTGGCGTCACCGAGGTCGCCGCGGTCAAGTCGCTCGAGCAGACGGTCGCGCACCGAGACCCCCGCCTCCCGGGCGCTGCCACCCGTCACCCTCCAACCCAGACGGGAGGAGTAGAGCAGCGGCGGCTCGTTCAACCGGCCCGCACCCACGGCCACCACCCGGGCGAAGAACAGCTCGTGGTCCAGCGGAGTGACCGGGTACCGGTCGTGACCTCCGAGCTGTCGACACCGGTCGATCACCTGACAGCGGAGCCAGGCGATGCAGTCCCGCACGACGGGCTGCCCGTCGATGAGCTTGAGATACTCGGGGATGAGATGCCGGAAGCGCCGCCCCGGGTACGAGAAGTACTGCCCGACGTCGAGCTGGTCCGCAGCGAGGATCGAGACCGTGAACACGCCGGATGCCGCGATGAGGGGATAGGTGTCGTGTCGCGGGGAGACCGACGCGACGAGGATCGGCTCCTCGAAGGAGATCTGGCAGACCCAGTGGGAGCAGTAGGCGCGCACGACTCCGCCGTGTGCGGCGCCAACGACCTGCACCCCTTTGATCATCTGCCCGAGGCATCGCTTCACGTCGCGGTCGATCATGGCCAGAGGGTAGGTGGGGCCGTCAGTTCAGTCTCGCCCGGAGCCGCTGGGCCCTGCGGGCGTACTCATCGCCGACGGTCCCGCCGAGCACCGCAGCCACCGCCTCGAGCTCGAGTGCCGCGCCCCGGAGGTCCCCTGTCGCAGCGAGCGCCGCCGCGAGTTCGCTGCGCTCCTCCACGGGCACCCCCGGCACAGCGGTACGCAGCCGCAGCACCCACACGAGTGACCGGTGGTCACCGGTCGCCGCGAAGATGGCCCGGAGGTTGGCGAGCATCCTCGCCAGGATGGCGAAGGTGCCGACGGGCTCGAGGAACCGCTCATCGAAGCACGCCTCCGGGCCCTGCACCCGGTGGAAGGCCTGCTCGCACCCCCTGCGGTCGAGCAGCCTGCCTCCTGCGAACGGGTCGACGTAGACGCTCGGGTCGACCTTGTCCCGCACCAGGAAGTGGCCGGGCATGCCGACGCCGGCCAGAGGCACCCCGATGCGCCTGCCGACGCAGATCATGACGACAGAGAGACTGATCGGGATCCCCCGGCGGGACGCCACCACGTGGTGCAGGTAGGAGTTGCGCGGGTCGTAGTAGCTGCGATGGTTCCCACGGAATCCCAGGTCCACGAACAGGTGACGTACCAGCGCGTCGAGCGTGGGCGCCGGACAGCCCGACGCCAGCTCGTCCAGCCGGTCCAGCTCCCGGGTGATGTCGAGCGACGGGTCGCCGTGAGACGCGATCAGCAGGCATGCCTCGTCGAGCGGGACGAGCGCCTCGGGTCGGGCCATGAGGTCGCAGAACCGCTCGGTCACCTCCACCGGCCCGAGGGTACCGGGACCCCTCGGGAGACCCACGGCCCGCTGCGCTAGCGTCGCCCCCAGCGCGTCCGACCACCGAGGAGAGCGATGTTCCCCGGAGCCTTCGCCCGAACCACCCCTGACAAGCCCGCGTACATCATGGGATCGAGCGGCCAGGTGGTCACCTACCGCGAGCTTGACGAGGAGGCCAACCGGCTGTCGCGGCTGCTCCGCGACGCCGGCCTGGAGCCCGGCAGTCACGTCGCGTTCTGCCTCGAGAACCACCCCCGCTTCCTGGCGGTTGCGTGGGGCGCCCACTACGCGGGCCTCTACTACACCGCGATCAGCTCCCGTCTCACCGCGGAGGAGACCGAGTACATCGTCAACGACTGTGGTGCCAAGGTCTTCATCACCTCGCGCTACAAGGCGGACGTGGCTGCGGCCATCGTCGACCGGACCCCGAACGTCACCACCCGCCTGATGATCGACGGCGTGATCGACGGCTACGACGCCTACGAGGAGGCGGTGGCTGCCTCCTCGCCCGAGCCGCTCCCCGATCGGGTCGCCGGCAGAGACATGCTCTACTCATCCGGCACCACCGGTCGCCCCAAGGGGGTCAAGCCGAAGGCGCCGAGCGAGCCGCTCGAGACGCCGACGGCCGTGACCGTGCTCAACCAGATGCTCTTCGCCGCGGACGACTCGATGGTGTACCTGTCGCCTGCGCCGCTCTACCACGCCGCACCGCTGCGCTTCACGATGTCGGTGCACCAGCTCGGCGGAACCGCGGTGGTCATGGAGCACTTCGACGCCGAGGAGGCGCTCGCCCTCATCGAACGCTACCGAGTCACCCACAGCCAGTGGGTGCCGACCATGTTCGTCCGCATGCTCAAGCTGGCGCCGGACGTGCGAGCCCGATACGACCTGTCGAGCCTGCGGGTGGCGATCCACGCTGCGGCTCCCTGTCCCGTGCCGGTCAAGGAGCAGATGATCGAGTGGTGGGGACCGATCATCCACGAGTACTACGCGGGCACGGAAGGCAATGGCTTCGTGTACTGCAACTCCGAGGACTGGTTGGCGCACAAGGGTTCGGTGGGCAAGGCCCTGCTCGGTGAGATCCACATCCTCGACGAGGACGGCAACGAGCTCCCACCCGGTGAGGAGGGCACGATCTACTTCAGCGGCGGCGGCGAGTTCGAGTACCACAACGATCCCGACAAGACCGCGTCATCGCGTGACCAGCGCGGCTGGACGACGCTCGGTGACGTGGGCCGCCTCGACGAGGACGGCTTCCTCTACCTCACCGACCGCAAGAGCTACATGATCATCACCGGGGGTGTGAACGTGTACCCGCAGGAGACTGAGAACCTGCTGGTCACCCATCCCAAGGTGCTCGACTGCGCCGTCATCGGGGTCCCCAACGAGGAGTTCGGCGAAGAGGTCAAGGCGGTGGTGCAGCTCGCCGACCCCACCGAGGCTGGCCCGGAGCTCGAGCGCGAGCTGATCGCGTTCTGCCGGGAGCACCTCGCCGATGTGAAGTGCCCGCGCAGCGTCGACTTCGTCGAAGAGCTTCCCCGCCATCCGACCGGCAAGCTCTACAAGCGCCTGCTGCGTGACCGGTACTGGGCGGGTCACGAGAGCCGCATCATCTGAGTCGCGACACCCACCGGGTCCTGCCATGCCCCGGCATCCGTTCCTCGATCACCCCGGCCCACTGGCCTTCGCGCACCGGGGCGGAGCCGGGACGTGGCCTGAGAACACCATGCCCGCGTTCGAGGGTGCGGTTGCGCTCGGCTACCGCTACGTCGAGACCGATGTGCACGTCACCGCCGACGGGGTCCTGCTCGCGTTCCACGACGATCGTCTCGACCGCCTCACCGATCGCACCGGCCTGATCCGCGAGCTGCCCTGGCGCGAGGTCCGCCGAGCTCGGGTCGCGGGAGCGGAACCGATCCCGACCCTCGAGGATCTCCTCGGCACATGGCCGGATCTCCGGGTCAACATCGACCCCAAGCACGACTCGGCTGTCGACGCCCTCGCGGCGGTCATCACCCGAACCCGCTCGCTGCACCGAGTCTGCGTCGGATCGTTCTCCGATCGCCGGCTCTCCCGCCTGCGCAAGCTCCTCGGCGACGGGTTGTGCTGGTCGCTCGGACCACGGCAGGTCACCCGCCTGCGACTGGCCAGCCTCGGGGCGCCAGCCGGTCGGCTCGGCGGAGACTGCGTCCAGGTCCCGACCCGCGTCGGGAGGCTTCCGATCATTGACGAGCGGTTCATCCGGACCGCGCACCGACGCGGCTTGCAGGTGCACGTGTGGACCGTTGACGAGCCGTCCGAGATGGAACGGCTCCTCGATCTGGGCGTCGACGGACTGATGACCGACCAGCCGGCGATCCTCAAGGAGGTCCTGGTGCGCCGGGGCCAGTGGACGGACTGACCCGCCTTCGCCGCGCGGGGAACGTCACGCCGGGGCAAGCCAGGAGCGTTACGTGGGGGGAAGGAGCACGTTCGGGTTCAGGATCCCGAGCGGATCGAGCGCGTGCTTGATCCGTCGAAAGGCGCGGATCTCCGCGTCGCTGCGGTTGAGGTGCAGCCAGCGCTTCTTCGCCGTACCGATGCCGTGCTCGGCGCTGATCGAGCCGCCGAGGCTCACGACCGTCCGGAAGACGATCCCGTCAACGGTGTCATCGTCCGCTGCGACCCCGGTCACGTTGACATGCAGGTTGCCGTCCCCGATGTGGCCGAACAGCCAGACGTGCGCCGCCGGGGCATGGCGGGAGATCACGTCCGGCAGCTGGGCGACGAAGTCGGGCAGGAGCGAAAGCGGCAGCGATACGTCGAGCTTGTGGGGCGGCCCGACGCTGTTGATCGCGGAGGTGTGCAGCTCCCGGTAGGACCACAGCTCGGCACAGGTCCTGGCGTCCGTGCCCACCGCGACGTCGCCCACCCCTCCCGCTGACGCCAGCGCAGAGGAGAGCGGAGCGGTCGGGTCGTCGTGATCGGAGGCCTCGAACAGGACGTAGACCGGCCACGATCGTGCGAACGGTGGCCGCAGGCCCTCGACCTCGCAGACCAGTGCGAGACCGTCTTCGAAGAAGACCTCGGCCGCGTCGAGGCACGGGACGTCCCGCCGAACGGCCGCGACCGCACCGACCGCCGCGCGCAAGCCGTCGAAGCCCACCAGCGCCACCACCCGTTCCGGGGGTCGCGGAACCAGTCGGAGCCGGGCCGAGGCGACGATGCCCAACGTTCCCTCGCTCCCGCACAGCAGCCGCGCCAGGTCATAGCCCGTGTTGTCCTTGGCCAGCCCGGCAAGGTGCCGCACCACCGAGCCGTCGGCGAGCACCGCCTCGATGCCGGCGAGCTGCTCGCGCGTCCCTCCCCAGCGGATCAGGTGCAGGCCACCGGCGTTGGTGGCGATGGTGCCTCCGACCGTCGCCGAGTCCCGCGCGGCCAGATCCACCGCGTACTGCAGGCCCGCCGCTCGCGCATGTTCCTGCAGCGCTGCGAGCACCACTCCCGCGCCGGCGGTCACCTGTCCGGCGAGCTCATCCACCTCTCCGAGTGCCGTCAGGCGCCGCGTGCTGACCACCAGCTCCCCTGCGAGCGGAACACTCCCACCAACGAGCCCGGTGTTACCTCCCTGGGGCACGATCGCCACCTTCGCGTCCGCGCAGATCTGCACGACCTCGGCGAGCTCCTCCACACTCCCCGGGCGGATCACGGCGGGGGTCTCCCCGTGGAACCGTCCCGTCCAGTCCACGACGTAGCCCCGGGTGACCTCGGGGTCGACGATGACGTGCTGGGAACCCACCACGCCGGCCAGCCGGGAGAGCAGGGTGTCGAGGTCGCGCCGTGCCACGAGCCCATGGTGGCCCGCGGCGGCGCCCCGCGCCTCGTTGGCGGGACGGCGCCGGGGATGGCTCAGTAGCCGGTGCGCCGGTCTGCCGGACGGCGCTGCGCGACGAGCTGGGACGCCGGGCACCGCGGAGGGGGTCGGAGACGGATCGCCGAGATCCCGCGGGTGGGCCCGGAAGTCCCGACGGCGACCGACGGCGCGTGGGCGAGGGGCCAGGGCCGGTCTGCGTCGGTGAGGTCGAGCTACGTCGGTCAGTAGGGCCAGGTGCCGTCGCTTCCGAGGAGGCGGTACACGGGCCGCAAGCGCAGCGTGATCAGGAGCTTCAGCAGCACGTTCCGCGTGAACCACGGAAGCTGCGCGACCTGCCGCGCCGCGTTGGTGAGCCGAGCGAGCCCCCGCACCGGCTGCTTGCGGTACTCCGCGAGCGACCCCGAGCGGCCGACGTAGCGGAACCCCCGATCCCAGAACAGGCTCACCGCCAGTGCCCCGGTGACCCCGATGGAGCTGAACGCATCGTGGATGAGCAGCGTGCCACCCGGGGCCACCCGTCCACCCCAGCGTCGGATGTCGGACAGCGCCGGCGAGAACCGGTGCGCCCCGTCGATGTAGAGCAGATCGACCTCCCCGGCGACCAGATCGAGGGCGTCGGTCGAGTACCGACGGAGGTGCGTGATCCGTTGGCGCACACCCGCCCGTTCGAGGTTCGCGAGGAACACCTCGTGATCCTCCTGCGCCTGGGCCTCGAAGCCCTCGATCTCCTGGGGCCCCCGGTCGTTGCCACCGTGGGGATCGATGGTGATGATCTCGACCCCGTCGGGCGCCGACGAGGCGAGCACGATCGCGGAGCGACCCCGGAAGCTGCCGATCTCCACGATCCTCGCGCCCGGCCGCAGCTCCGAGGCCCGGTCCCACAGGCGGCCCGCCTGCTCCCGGGTCAGCCAGCCCTCGACGTCGGCGATGGAGCGGAGGGCCTCGTCGAAGCTGCGGTGCGGCCGGGACGAGGCAGCGGTGGGGCGCGGCACGATCTCGGTCACAGCGGGCTCCGGGTCGGAAGTGGGGGACGGCTCGGGGTCGAATGCGCTCCGGGGCATCACCTCGCGGTCAGGGCCGCATCGGACCCCCGGACCCGGGGAGCATACCGCCGCGGCTCTGCCGCAACGGGCTTCCCAGCTGGGAGGACCCCATCGGTGTCTCTTTCCGGGGCGCAGGGCCTCTGCCCATCGGTGCTTCCCTCCCTGCCACAACCGCGCGACGACTGTGGATGAGGCTGTTGACAACCCGCCTCGTCCCCGGGATGACCAGGAGGCGCACGCGGTTGCGCGGTCGCCCGCGCCGCTGATGCCGCGGCTCGGGCGCTTCCCGGGATGCTCGTGCTTCCCGGTGCCCCGACGTCCGCTCCCGAGGGATGATCGGGTGATGACCGCACCGAAGTCGTTCCACCTGTCTGCCGAGCTGCACGCATACCTCGTCGAGCACGGCACGCCGCCCGACCCCGTCCAGCGCTGGCTCATCGAGCGGACGAAGCAGCTCGGTGAGATCAGCATCATGCAGATCACACCCGAGCAGGGAGCCCTGCTGACGCTCCTCACGTCGCTCGCCGGAGCCCAGCTCGCGATCGAGGTGGGCACGTTCACCGGCTACTCGGCGCTGTGCATCGCCCGGGGACTGCAACCGGGCGGCCGGTTGATCTGCTGCGACGTGAGCGAGGAGTGGACCACGATCGCACGTCAGGCCTGGACACGCGCCGGCGTCGACGACCGGATCGATCTCCGACTCGGGGCTGCGATCGACACGCTGCGTGATCTCCCCCCGGAGGCAGCGATGGATTTTGCGTTCATCGACGCGGACAAGGGCTCCTACGTCGACTACTACGAGGCGCTGGTCCCACGGCTGCGCGTCGGGGGGCTGCTGCTCGCCGACAACGTGCTGTGGTTCGGACGGGTCGTGGATCCGAGCGCCACCGACCCCGACACGGAGGCGATCCGACGTTTCAACGACCACGTGCGAGACGACCCGCGCACCGAGGTCGTGATGCTGCCGGTCGGTGACGGTCTGACGATCGCCCGCCGCCGCGGCTGAGATCCCGCTCTCCACCGCGGGCACACCCCCCGCACCTCCGAACCCTCCCCAGCCCGTTCCACCCCCGAACCTGTCAGCGAACGAGGCGGTTTCCGCCCGTTCGGCTGACAGGTTCCGCGAGCTTTGCGCGAGCTGCAGCGCCTCCGAGGCCCGGGCCCGACGAGCGCTCCCCAGCTGTTGAGGAGACCGGGTCCGGGGGGCTGCCCATCCGTACCCGCATTTATTGACACGGTGGCAACAGGGTCCTAGCTTCCTGCAAGCCAATGTGGCCTGAGTCACAAGACGCCAGGCCACAGCACACATTTGACGTCGCGTCCGTCGTGCAGCCGGTCGGCGTCGGAACCGTGCGAGCGTGGGGCTCGTCGAGCACAGGAGGGGGAAGAGGCTGGTGGCCTGGCAAACGGATCGGTATCGCTCACGACTTCTGGGCACAGCGGCCCTCCTCGTCGTCGTGCTCCTGGCGGCGGCGTGCGGAGGCTCCGGCGACAGCCAGGGCACCGGTGGCAGCGGGAACACCAACGGGACCGCACCGCCACTCGATCCGGACGTCACCATCGCAGCGACCGGCGAGCCCCAGCGCGGTGGCACCCTGATCTACGGCATCGAAGCGGAGTCGGACGGCTACAACCCGACCAAGAACCGCTTCGCGCCCTCCGGCACGATGGTGGGCCTGGCCATCTACGATCCGTTGGCTGCGTTCGATGAGAACGGCCAACCCCAGCCGTACCTGGCGGAGTCGCTGACCCCTTCGGCCGACTTCAAGGTCTGGACGATCACCGCCCGACCGAACATCACCTTCCACAACGGCGAGCGGCTCGACGGCGAGGCGATGCGCATCTTCTTCGAAGCCCTGCGCAGCGATCAGCTCGTCGGGATCACCTTCAAGAACATCGACACCGTCGCGGTCGACCCGAGCAACCCCCTCGCGGTCCGCATCACCATGAAGGAGCCTTGGGCGACCTTCCCGGTGTTCATGACCGGCCAGGGCGGCATGGTGACGGCACCCGCCATGGCGAACGACCCGAACAGCGGCCGCCATCCGGTCGGCACCGGGCCGTTCGTGTTCCAGGAGTGGGTGACGGACAAGGCGGTCAAGGCGACCCGGAACCCCAACTACTGGCGCAAGGACGCCAACGGCGAGCAGCTGCCCTACCTGGACGCGGTCGAGTTCCGGCCGCTGCCTGACGCGGGCACCCGCACCTCGGCGCTGCTGTCGGGCGACATCAACATGATCCATCAGACCGACCCGCAGCAGACGAAGCGCCTCCAGGACGAGGCCGCTCAGGGTCGGATCCAGCTGGTCTTCGACCGGGGTGAGCGCGAGGAGACGTTCTTCATGCTCAACACCTCGCGTCCCCCGCTGGACGACATCCGGGTCCGTCAGGCGCTCGCGTACGCCACCAACCGCGATCTGTTCAACCAGATCACCTACGAAGGGCGCGGTGAGATCGCCGACGGGGTCTTCAGCCAGAGCTCCAGGTGGCGAGGCGACGGTGCGCCCTACCCGGAGTACGACCCGGCCAAGGCACAGCAGCTCGTGAACGAGTACGAGTCCGAGAAGGGCCCGATCCGCTTCTCGCTCGTCGCCGCTGGCACCGACGACCGGGCGATCAACCTGGCGAAGGAGCAGTGGGCGGCGGTTGGGATCGACGTCGACGTCTCCCTGATGGAGCAGGGACAGTTCATCGCGAACGCCGCGCTCGGCAACTACCAGGCCCATGCGTGGAGGCAGTTCGGCGCTCTCGACCCGGACTACGACTACATCTGGTGGACCTCGGAGAACGCCGGTGAGGGCATCGCGCTGAACTTCGCCCGGAACAAGGATCCGCGCATCGACGAGGCTCTCAAGCGTGGGCGGGGCACAACCGACATCGCGGTGCGCAAGCAGGCCTACCAGGACGTCCAGCGCTACATCAACGAGGACCTGCCCTACATCTGGTACGTGCGTGCCCAGTGGGTGGTGGCCGCCACCAACGACGTCCGCGGGATCACCAACGGACCGCTGCCCAACGGCACACCCGCGATCCCAATGGGCGGCCCGGGAGGCTTCGGTGGCATCACCTTCCTCACACAGACCTGGCTGGCGAAGTGAGACACCGATGACGCCCGATCACGAGATGGCTGAGATGCGATGACGAAGGGAGCGGGACACCGATGAGGTTCGTCCGCAAGAAGGTCGTCCAGCTGGTGCTGGTGCTGCTCGCGGTCACCTTCCTCTCCTTCTTCTTCTTGAACCTGCTCCCGGGTGACACCGCTCAGGTCCTCTGTGGGATCGGCGGTGGGCCGGAGTGCGTGGCGCAGAAGACCCAGGAGCTAGGGCTCGACAAGCCCCTCCCGGCCCGCTACCTGCAGTGGCTCGGCGACGCGGTCAGCGGTGACCTCGGCAGCTCCGCCAGGAACCAGCAGCCGGTGTGGGAGGCGATCAAGCAACGGATGCCGGTCACGATCGAGCTCCTCATCTACTCGCAGTTCATCGCGCTCGCGGTCTCCATCCCGCTCGCGGTCATCGCCGCCCAGCGAGCCGGTGGCATCTTCGACCGGGTCTCGACGAGCGTCGCGTTCGCGCTCTTGTCGGTGCCGAACTTCATCCTGGCGATCGTGCTGATCCTCATCTTCGCGGTGAACCTGAAATGGTTCCCGGCTACCGGGTACGTCGACTTCCTCGACAACCCCGCCGAGAACCTGAAGGATCTCTTCCTCCCCGCGCTCACGCTGGCGGTCGCCGAGATGGCGGTCTACCTCCGGCTACTGCGCACGGATCTCATCGCCACCCTGCAGGAGGACTACATCATGATGGCGAAGGCCAAGGGCCTTCCCTCACGACGCATCCTCCTCCGGCACGCCTTCAGACCCTCGACCTTCTCGCTCGTGACCGTGGCGGGCCTCAACATGGGCCGGCTCATCGGTGGTGCGTTCATCGTCGAGGTCATCTTCGCCCTGAACGGCATCGGCAAGTACATCGTCGACGGCATCCTCGGCCGTGACTACATCCCAGTCCAGGGCGGGGTCGTCGTCGTCGCCGTGGGGTACGTGCTCATCAACTTCGCTGTCGACCTCTTCTACGCCGTTCTCGACCCGAGGATCCGCCATGCCCGCGCGCTCGCCTGATTCCAGCTCCGAACCGCTGCCGAGCGAAGAATCCATCTTCGCTGAGAGCGGTGATCTCGCGACCGAGATCACCGGCACGGCGGACGGTGACATCAAGGTCATCGAGACGCTGCACGATCTCGATCCGGGACAGATCGCAGCCGAGGACCTGGTCAAGAAGCGGCTCGGCCCCCTCTTCTGGATCGCCGTCGGGTGGTTCGCGCTGGTTGCCCTGCTCGCCCTGCTCGCCCCGATCCTGCCGCTGCAGGACCCGAAAACCACCTCGTCGTGCGTGCGCTGCTCGGCGAGCCCCGAGCACTGGTTCGGCACCGACACCCTTGGTCGCGACATCTTCGCCCGGGTCGTGTGGGGCGGGCGGGTGTCGCTCGCGGTGGGCTTCGCGTCCGTCGCGTTCGGCATCGCCATCGGCGGGACGCTCGGGGTGATCGCGGGCTACTTCAAGGGACGGATCGAGGCCGTGATCATGTGGGCCATGGATGTCCTGCTGGCATTCCCCGCGCTGCTGCTCGCCTTGGTGATCGTGACCTTCCGCGACAGCCGCGACGTGGGCAACATCATCCTCGCCATCGGGATCGTCGCCATCCCACCCATCGCACGCCTCGTACGGGCCTCGACCCTGGTGCACAGCCAGCGCGAGTACGTCACCGCGGCACGCGCGCTCGGGGCGAGCAACGCCCGGATCATCTGGCGTGAGGTCGTGCCCAACGTGGCGCTGCCGGTGCTCTCGTTCAGCATCATCGGCGTCGCCGTCGCCATCGTCGCCGAAGGTGGCCTCGCGTTCCTGGGTCTCTCCGTCCCCCCACCGACACCGACCTGGGGAGGGATGATCAACGACGGCCGTGCCGTGCTCGACCGCGATCCGTTCATCAGTCTGATCCCCTGCGCGGTCATGTTCCTGACCGTGCTGGCACTGAACCTCGCCGGCGACCGGGTCCGGGAGTACTTCGACGTGAAGGAGGTCGGCCTGTGAGCCGCAAGGTGATCAGCAGCACGACCAAAGCCGGTGCGGCCGCCGCATCCACGAACCTGCTGCGGGTCGTCGACCTCAAGACGTACTTCCGCACGGAGCGAGGAACGGTCAGGGCAGTCGACGGCGTGAGCTTCACCCTCGATCGGGGCAAGACCCTCGGGGTGGTCGGCGAGTCCGGCTCGGGAAAGACCGTGCTCTCCCGCTCGATCATGGGACTGCTCCCGAAGCGCAACGTGATCCGCGAGGGACACATCTACTACGAGGGCGAGGACATCATCGACTACACGCAGGACCAGATGCGCTCGGTCTGGGGGGCCGAGATGGCGATGGTCTTCCAGGACCCGATGACCTCGCTGAACCCGGTCATGAAGATCGGCAAGCAGATCACCGAGTCGCTCATCCACCACCTGCACATGGACAAGCACGAGGCGGACGAGACCGCGCTCTCCCTGCTCAGCTCGGTGGGCATCCCCGAGCCCGCCCAGCGGCTCGAGGAGTACCCGCACCAGCTCTCCGGGGGCATGCGCCAGCGGGTCACCATCGCGATCGCGCTGGCCTGCGGCCCGAAGCTGCTCTTCGCCGACGAGCCCACCACCGCCCTCGACGTCACCGTCCAGGCGCAGATCCTGAACCTGCTGCAGCAGCAGCAGCGCGAGCGGCACATGGCGATGATCCTCGTGACCCACGACCTTGGCGTCGTGGCCGGTCGGACCGACCACATCCTCGTGATGTACGGCGGGCGGGTCGCCGAGTTCGCGCCGACCCCCGTGCTCTTCTCCGACATGAAGGCGCCCTACACCGAGGCCCTCCTGAAGTCGATCCCCAAGATCGACTACCCGAGCCACACCCGCCTCGAGGCCATCCCAGGCCGCCCACCGGACCTCATCAATCCGCCGCCCGGCTGCAACTTCGCACCCCGGTGTCGCTACGCCCAGCCCAGGTGCCTGAAGGAGGACCCCCCGCTGATGGAAGGTCCCACACCGGGTCACCTCTACCGCTGCTGGTTCCCCGTCGGAACCCCGGAGGGCCAGGAGGCGCTCGCCCGCAACGAGGCCGCGGGCGCCACCGCCGCCGCGACCCCGGTATCGATCCGCCCCACGAACGTCGAGGAGCTCTGAGATGGCCGGCAGTGGCACCGCGCACCTGCGCGCTGCAGAGGACACGATCCTGCGTGCCGAGAACCTGGTGGTGGAGTTCCCGGTCGGCTCGACCGGCCTGAAGGTTCACGCGGTGTCGGACGTGAGCATCGACATCAAGGAGGGGGAGACCCTCGGCCTCGTCGGGGAGTCCGGGTGCGGCAAGTCGACCACCGGTCGGGCGCTCATGCAGATGCCCCGACCCAACTCCGGTGAGGTCCACTTCGAGGGACGCGACCTCACGAAGCTCCGGGGCTCGGAGCTTCGCCAGGTGCGCCCCAGGATGCAGATGATCTTCCAGGACCCGATCTCCTCACTGAACCCCCGGCGGAAGGTGGGTGACATCGTCGCCGAGCCGCTGCGGATCTGGAAGCGGGGAACGAAGGAGGAACAGCGGGAGCGGGTGCGCGAGACGCTGGAGGCTGTCGGGATCGACCCCGATGCCGCCTGGAACCGCCGGCCACACCAGTTCTCCGGTGGCCAGTGCCAGCGCATCTCGATCGCCCGGGCGCTCGTGCTCGACCCGCGGGTCATCATCTGCGACGAGCCCGTCTCGGCTCTCGACGTCTCGGTGCAAGCGCAGATCCTGAACCTGCTGCATGACATGAAGGCGCGCTACGGCCTGACGCTGGTGTTCATCGCGCACGATCTGGCCGTGGTGAAGAACGTCAGCGACCGGGTCGCCGTCATGTATCTCGGCAAGCTCTGCGAGGTCGCACCACCCGACGACCTCTACTCGCGTCCAGCTCACCCGTACACTGCGGCGCTCCTCAGCTCGATCCCGGTGCCGGACCCCTCCGTGCGTCCTCGGGAGGAGGGGACGCTCGGCGGTGAGATCCCCTCCCCCATCGCCCCACCGAGCGGCTGCCGGTTCCGCACCCGGTGCCCGAAGGCGCAGGACATGTGCGCGCAGGTCGAGCCGAAGATGCGTCAGGTCGGCCTCGGCCACTACGTCGCGTGTCACTTCCCGCTCGAGGTGGAGGAGAGCAAGAAGGTCGTCCCGAAAGCCGCCGCGAAACCGATCGGTGGCGGCAAGGCCAGGAGCTAGGCCACCGTTCCGCAGGCGGGGACTCGGGGGTTGGGATGACCGGGGGGGCGAGAGCTGGACGCACCAGGACACGTCTCGATCCCGGGGTCCGCCGCGAGCAGATCATCGACGCCGCTGAGGAGGTCTTCGCCGGGCGGGATCCCAACGAGGTCACCCTCGAGGAGATCGCCGAGCAGGCAGGCGTCTCCCGCGCTCTCGTGTACAACTACTTCGGCGACAAGAGCGGCGTGATCGCCGCGGTGTACCTCCGCTGCTCACAGCGCCTCGACGAGGCCCTCGAGCCCGTGCACCTCGCCCTTGACACGACGCTCTGCGACCGACTCCACCAGCTGGTCGAGGTCTACCTGCGGTTCGCCACCGAGCACGCAGCGGCGTGGAAGCTCGTGAGCACCGCCGAGGCGACCGTGCACCCGCTGGTGCTGCAGGCCCGGCGCTGGAGGGATGAGCAGCTCGCCACCGCCTGGGGTGGAACGGCCGAAGCGCGGCTGCTGGCGCGGGGCGTCCTCGGCTGTCTCGAGGCCGCCACCCTCGACTGGCTCGACAGCCGTGAGCCACCACTCGACCGGGCCGTCGCGGTGATCCACGCGCTGCTCTGGGAGGGGCTCCGGGGGCTGCGCACGCACCCCGGCAGCCTCGAGGTCGTATCCGGGGCCGACACGTGAGAGGATGGCTGCCATGCCGAACCCGCCTGCCATGCAGATCGACCCGACCAGGATCTACCGGGCGACGATCATCACCGAGCGTGGAGACATCGTGATGGATCTCGACCCGCGCCTCGCCCCGAAGACGGTCAACAACTTCGTCGCGCTCGCCCGCGATGGCTTCTACGACGGCCTGACCTTCCACCGGGTCGAGCCGGGCTTCGTGATCCAGGGCGGGTGTCCCGAGGGCTCCGGTCGAGGCGGTCCCGGCTACCGGTTCGAGGACGAGCCGGTGCAGGGCGACTACGTGGAAGGCGCGGTGGCCATGGCGAACGCGGGGCCCGACACCAACGGCTCGCAGTTCTTCATCTGCCTCACCGACCTCGCCGGTCGCCTGCCGAAGCAGTACAACCTGTTCGGGCAGGTGGTGGAGGGGATGGACGCAGTGCACGCCACCCGCAGGGGCGACGTCATGCAGCGGGTCACGATCGAGGAGCGCCCCGCCTCCTGAGACGCCGGGCGCGCTCGATGCGGGTGCGACCCGCTCGACGCCGCCCGACCGCCATGGAGGCAGACGCCGCCGTCACTCCTTGAGGGCGACGGCGTTCGGGGTGACGTTCATCTTCGGCTCGTAGACGGCCGCCTCGATCTCGCGTCGCTCGCCGCTGACGGTGGCCCGCAGCTCCTCACGACAGGTACCACAGGGGCCGTAGAAGCGCTCTGCGACCGCGACGCCGCAGCGAGGACAGGTGATCTGCAGGAGCTCGTCGTTCACGTGTGCACTCTCGCGCACCGAGCCGGCCACCTCGCGGATCGCCGGCCGCCTGCCGACGATCAGCCCACCGGGCTGTGGACAGCCGAGGAGATCCACAGGGTTGCCCCTCTTCCTTCCCACAGGGCACCAGTCGTAGCGTCCGAGGTGACCGGAGACGGGAGGATGCCGATGGCCACGTACCAGGTGACGCTCAGAGACCGCACGGTCGAGCTGGTCGAGGGCGCCGACGCGTACCAGCAGGAAGGGCAGATGACCACCTTCTTCGCGACGACCTCCGGCCGCCGGGTGATCGACTGCTGGAGCACCCGGGTGGCGAGCTTCCGCACCTCGGAGATCCTGGCCATCCGGCGCCTCGAGCACGCTGCGATCGGCGCGAACCCCGTGCGGATGGGGCTGCTCCCCGCCTGACGCCTCGCAGCGCCTCCGAGCGCGCGAGCCGCCGATGCGCGCCTCAGCACCTCCGCCCGCTGGCCCCTCAAGGCACGCACGGACGGCTCAGGGCACGTAGGCGCCGAGCCATGCCAGCGTCGCGAGCAGGACGAAGCCCGCTGCACTGATGCTGAGCACCGCTCGCTCGACGCGCTCGTCGGTGGTGTAGAGCGCGAGCGTGAGCACGAGGGGGAACGCGTTCAACCCATAGCGCTCGAGGGAGTTCAGGTTCTCCGCGCCGAGCGCCAATGCCAGCACGGCCATCGCGTAGAGCCCGTAGGAGATCGGCCATCGCCGGAAGGTGAGGACGAGCAGCACCACGAAGAGCGCCGCGAAGGGCAGGTGCAGCCCCTGCCCGAACCGCTCCACCCCCACCAGATCACCCAGTCCCTCCCACATGCGCACGAGCGGGTTCACCGCCTGGCCCCGCAGCTCCTCCTGCACGGTGAACGGCAGGAGCGGATCGCCGTAGCGGGCCCAGACCCACCAGCCGTACAGCGAGGCTCCGATGAACGGTGACGCGACGGCAACCAGACCGCCCGCCCGCTCCCTCGACGACCAGCGCGACCAGCTTCGCGCGACCTCGATGGCGGCCGGCATGACGAGCACGACGCCCACGGGGCGACAGATCCCCGCCACCAGCCCGCCCACCGTCGCCACCCAGGGTCGTCTGGTGCGAAGGGCCACGAACACACCCACCGCAGCGGCGAGCATCAGAGCCTCGGCGTAGCCCCACACGAGCACGAACGCCGACGGGAACAGCATCGTCAGCCACACCGCGCGCACAGCGGCGGCCCGGCTCCGGCCTTCGATCCGCATCAGCCGGAGTACGAGCACACCAAGGGCCAGCGCAGCCAGGTTGGCGATCAGCACGAGCGCGACGCCCTGGCGGTCGAGTGGTCCACCGATGATCCGTCCGAGGAGCGGGAACCCGGGGAAGAAGCGCACGCCCTCCCGGTCCAGTCGGCCGTACCCGAGCTGGGCGATGTCCCGGTACCAGGCGCCGTCCCAGGCGAGCAGGCCGTCAGCCAACGGGGCCGGCGACGCGCCGAAGCGATCAGACACCACCCGGGCCGCGACGTAGGACGCGACGACCAGCAGACGGGCGATCAGCCATGCCGGGATCACGACGAGCAGGTCGTCACGCAGCGCACCCCAGCATCTCCGGGCGGGGGCTCGGCGCGGGCCGGTCTTGCTCATCGGTCCGACGCCGGCAGCAGGACCAGCTGTGCGTGCTCGAAGTAGGTGTCCGCCCGCTCCTCGACCAACAGCGTGGCTCCGGGGCGGGCAGCGGCGAGCGTGTCAAGCAGCGTCTCGCACTGACCCTCGAACGTCGCGTAGCCGCCGCTCCAGACCACGAAGATCTGATGCGTCGGCCCGGCCCTGCGGAGGATCTCCCCGGCGATCGCCACCGGATCAGCCCGGCGGTTCCGTTCCTCGTAGTCGCGCCAGTCCACCCGCACCGGTCCGTCGAGGGTGGGGTAGATGAGCTGGACGAGATCACCGGGCATCTCGCGGCTTCCCGCCGGTCCGAGCTGATCGGGGCAGTAGACGACCACATCACCTGCGACCGCACGCTGGGCCACCGCCGAACCGATCATCCCCGCCTGGGTTCGTGTGCTGGTGACGTTGTACACGGCGCCGAGCAGGAAGGCGCCGGTCATCGCGAGCGCGACGCCGTCGCGCACCCACCGGTCAGCGAAGCGCGCGATCCCGCCCGCCACGAGCAGCATCACCAAGGGGAAGACCACCGAGGCGTATCGCGTCGCATAGGCGCTCCAGGTTGCGTAGCTCACACCTGCCCCAAGGGTCAGGGTCGCGGCGACGACGAAGGCCTCCGCTCGGAACGGTGGGGTCGTTCGCACGTCGATCTCGATGCGGAACCGGTCACGGGCCGCACCGAACACCGCCAGCAGGACCAGCACGAGGATCATCCCGCTGACCAGCTCGGCATCCCGGAAGCGACCGCCACCGAAGTCCGTCAGGGTGGTCGCGAGGATGCTGGTCGGACGGGGCGGACCCGACCAGGGGGTACCCGTGTGGCGGGACTGGTCGAGGAGCACCGGCAGCCACGGGATGAAGAGCAGCCCACCGACCGCCAGGCTGACGAGCACCCGCCGGGCCCGGCGTCGCTCCCCGTCGTCCTGCCCGCGCCTGACCCGCCAGACGAGCAGCGCGGCCGCTGCGCCGAGCAGCCAGAGGGACCAGTAATGGGTGTACAGAAGCGCTGCCGTGGTGAGGGTGATCGCCGCGAGCTGTGCGGTGCGGTCATGTCCGAGGCGGACTGCGCCGTCGACGAGCAGCCAGCCTGCAGAGACGAGCAGCATCACCAAGGCATACATCCGGGCCTCGGTGGCGTAGCGCAGCGCGAACGGCGAGAGCGCGAGCACGAGCAGCGCGAGCCAGGCCAGCACCGGACCGCCCCGGCGCCGGCCGGCGAGCCAGGCCAGCGGCAAGGTGCCCACCGCGAACACGCCGGAGAGCGAGCGCACGGCCAGATCGGAGGTTCCGAAGAGGCGGATCCACCCGTGGAGCAGGACGTAGTAGAGGGGCGGGTGGCCATCGTGGCGGAGCGCGTCGGGGATCTCACCTAGGGGCAGCTGCGCGATGTTGACGCTCAGCGCTTCGTCGAGCCACATCGGCGAGCGGGCGACGAACCGCAAGACCACACCGGCCAGGACGGCCAGGACCGCCAGCACGATCAGCTCTGCAGGTGCCCGATTCCCGTCTCCCTGCGCACCGTGGGGGGCGCCCGGGCACCCCGGCTGCGGGAGCTCGCGCCCGGCCGTCATGGGGCGGGCTGCTCGTGCTCGGATCCCGGATCGATGCCGGGCCAGGGCTCGGAGCCTGTCCTCATGCGCGCCGATGCTAAGGCGTCCCGCACCGCTCCCCGGTCACCGGGGGCCGCCTCACGCCGTCGGGCGCGCCTGACCTATGCTCGCCCGACCATGGACCCGGAGGCAGGCGGTCGGTCCGCGGACCGCAGATGGTGGCTCGGGCTCGGCCTGATCGTCCTCGCCGGCCTCGCCCTGCGGGTCGTGTACGTCTGGTTCTACCGGCGGGGCATCGACCTGCGCGGTGACCCCGTCTACTACCACGACGCCGCCAACCTGCTCGCCGACGGGAAGGGTTTCATCAACCCCTTCGCCTACGAGGAGGGACGCATCGTCCAGGGCGCGGACCACCCGCCGCTCTACATCGTGTACCTCGCGGTGTTCTCCCTGCTCGGTCTGCGCTCGGTCACCGCGCACCTGCTCGCCTCCTGCCTGCTCGGGGCCGGGGCCGTCGGGATGGGTGGCCTCGCGGGGCGCGAGGTGGCGGGCCGACGGGTCGGCTGGCTCACCGCCGCGCTGATGGCCCTCTACCCGAACGTGTGGCGATTCGACGGGATGGTCCTGTCGGAGACCATGGTGATCTTCACGGTCATGCTGACCGTGTTCCTCGCCTACCGGTGCTGGCGGCAGCCTTCGCCGAAGGCACTCGCGTGGGTCGGCGTCGCCGTCGCTGCCGCCACCCTCGCCCGCTCCGAGCTAGGACTGCTGCTCCCCCTCCTCCTGGTTCCGATGGCGATCGGCACGGCCCGCCGGCTCGGACGTCCGGCCTGGCGTCTGGTGGGCGTCGGTCTGGCCGCCGCCGGGGCGTTGCTCGGCCCCTGGGTGGTGTTCAACCTGATCCGATTCGATCGTCTCGTGCTGCTCTCGAGCCAGATGGAGGTCACGCTCGCGGTCTCGAACTGTGAGTCCGTCTACTACGGCGACCTGATCGGCTACTGGGATCTCGGCTGCGGTCGTGAGATCCTCGACCGACACCAGATCCGAGCAGAGTTCAGCGAAGCCGAGGCCCAGCGCGTCCTGCTCGGTGACACCCTCGACTACATGCGCGAGCACCGGGACCGCATCCCTACCGTGATCGCGGCGCGGCTGGGGCGAATCACGGGCGTGTTCCGCCCACGCCAGCAGATCAACATCGACGTCGCGGTGGAGCTCTTCCCACGTCGGGTGATGGAAGCGGCGACCATCTCCTACTGGCTGCTCGTGCCGTTCGCGGTTGGTGGGATCGTGGTCCTGCGCCGCCGGGGTGTGCCCGTCTACCCGGTGCTGGCTCCCGCCATCACGGTGCTGATCACCGTTGCCCTCTTCTACTCCTCGATGCGCTTCCGCGCCTCGGCGGAGGGCCCGCTCTGCCTGCTCGCCGCGGTGGGGATCGCCGCGCTGGCGGCCCGATGGTGGCCCGAGCGCGACCCGACGACGGGTTCGAGGGGTCCGGACTCGGTGGCTGGGCGCACGGCCGAGCCCGAGAGCGCGATCGATGCACCGGGCATGGCCGACGGTCAGAGCGAGCGGGAGACCAGCGCCGGCGCCAGCGCGGCGACGACGTCGTAGCTGCTCTCCTCGGTGAAGTGCACCCCGTCCGGCCGACGCTCTGGGTCGAGCTGGCCGCCCGGCCAGCTGCGTTCGAGAAGCGCAGCGAGATCCCACACCACCATCGACGGCCGACTGGCCGCCACCTCCCGGAGCAGCTGGTTCCACCGATCGGTCCGGGCCGGCTCCGCCTCCGGGTACGGCCCACGGCCCATGAAGTTCTGCGGGCTATAGACCGGGTCGAGGTACGGACAGGTCAGCCAGACCACCCGGGCACCGGTGGACGAGAGCGCGTCCAGCGCGCGCTCGACCGACTGTCGAAGCCACTCGTCGAGCACGGGATCGCCGGGGCTTCGCCACGTGCGGTCACCTGGGATCCTGCGGTCGGCGACGTCCCACAGACAGGAGAGCACCACGACGTAGTCGGGTCGGCGCTCGGCGACCAGCAACGGCCACTTCTCGATGCGCTCGTCGCACTCCGGGAAGGTGGCTCGTTCGATCCCGGTCCCCCGGATCCGGCCACCGATCCCGATGCCGCAGCCGACCGTGCCCGCGTTGGCCACCTTCAGGCCGCCGTGCTCGCCGACCCAACGCTGCAGGCCTCCATTGAGGCTGACCGCCATCGAGTCGCCCACGACCAGCGCGCTGACCGGCAGGGACGGCGGGACCTCCCCCGTGGCGCCGGCGGTTCCGCTCCCCGCATCCGCTGACGCGTCGGGACCGGCGAACTCCGTCGGGATCTCCGCCGTGCGCAGCTCGGTTGGTGGGGGTGTGGTGTTGGTGGTGAGGGTGGTGGTGGTGAGGATGCAGGTGGCGGTGAGGGGGGCGAGCCAGAGGGGGGTGCGGCCGGTGAGCAGGCGGCGTTGACGGACGGGTTGTTCGAGCACGAGCAGTGAGATCTGGGCCAACGCGAGGGTGATGGTGATCCGCAGCGCGAACAACGGCCAGGGGTCCAGCCCGGTGCGAGCCGGGGTGAGCCACAAGAAGATCGGCCAGTGGAACAGGTACACCGCGTAGGAGATCGAACCCAACCAGCGCAGCGGTGGGCTCGACAGCACCGCTCGCACCGGCCCAGGCTGGATGGCCGCCACGATGACCGCTGCGGAACCCGCCGCGTACAGCGCGAACCCACCCCGGTACAGCCAGCCGTCGGTCTGGGTGACGGTGTGCCACGACCACACCGTGCCCACCAGCGCCACCACCCCCAGCAGCGGCCAGATGCCCCGACGCAACCGCTGCCGCCACAGCGGATCCGCCCACCCCAACGCCACCACCGCACCCACCAGCAGCTCCGCCGCT
>JBBFLY010000023.1:0-41537 GCA_037478855.1 Acidimicrobiales bacterium
CGACAGCTCGGTACCGGACGCCGCGATCACGTGCTCGAGCGTGGGCAGCGTGCCCCGATCGAGAGCGCGCACCGATGCCTCCGCCGAGGGACCCGTGATCAGCGCCCGGCATCCGGTCACCGCCAGCTCCCGCTCGAGCTCGGGCGCGGGCGCGAGCGGGTTCAGCGGCACGGCCACGCATCCCACCCCGGTCACTGCGAGGTAGGAGACGACGAAGTACCAGTTGTTCCCGCAGGTGATGCCGACGCGGTCCCCCGGCTTCAACCCCAGACCGGCGAGACCGCCACGCAGCGCCGCCACCTGCGAGCGCAGCTCCCCGTAGGTGGTGCTCCTCCCCCGGCTGACGAGCGCGACCGCGTCGCCGGGATGCGGCTCGATGATCGACGCGATGTTCACCGAAGCGCACCCTACCCACCGCGAGCACCAGCCCGCAGGCGAGACCACCCAGCGTGACCACCGGGGAGCGCTGGCCTGCGCAGCAGCAGCATCACGCTCAACCCCGGGGCATCGGATGTCGACAACACCGAACAGAAGCTCCCGCCGGTCCGGCAGGAGGAGACGACAGGTGGCGAAGGGCGAGCACATGACATCCGACCCGCATCGGTCGCCGGGGACCCTCCGGCCGCACCGGATGGCGACCTTCGCGGCCGCCCTCGCGCTGCTCGCCGGCGTCGTGCTGTGGAGCGCACCCTCCGGGGCGGCAGGAACCGGCGAGTGGCTCAGCATGGTGAACGACCTGCGGACCTCGCGCGGCCTCGCGCCGCTTCAGCTCGACGCCGAGCTGTCGTCGCTCGCGCAGCGCTGGTCGGAGAAGATGGCCGCCGACGGCGCGATCTCACACGATCCCAACCTCGCGAGCGGCGTCAGCGCGAACTGGTCGAAGCTCGGCGAGAACGTGGGCACCGGCAGCGACCGGCAGGCCATCATGCAGGCCTTCATCAACAGCCCGCCGCACCTGGCCAACCTCCTCGACCCGCAGTTCACCCGGATCGGCATCGGCTCCACCTTCGTCGGCGACCGGGAGTACGTCGTCCACCGGTTCATGGCCCTCGCCGACAGCGGGTCGAACGGAGCCGGAGCCGGCCAGGGCGCGCTCGCCGAGCCCACCGGGCCGAGCCGGACGGACGTTGCCGGAAGCGGCTTCGGCGCCGGCGCACCCCGGTCGAGCACACCGCCGATGTCAGCGGTCGCTCCGGCGTCGCCCGACCCGGAACCGCAGGCCCCGCTGCCGGTCACCCCACCACCCGCCGAGCCGGGTCGCGTGGCAGCCGTGCTGAGCGCACTGCGAGACGCGACCGGTTGAGCGGAAGCGACGCGGCTGCCTCCCACCGAGCACACTTGGTGTCGTGACGCCTGCCATCGAGACCGTCGACCTCACTCGCGGCTTCACCAGCGGTCTGGCGGTCGACGGCGTCACCTTCTCCATCGAGCGGGGGGAGGTCCTCGCCCTGCTCGGCCCCAACGGAGCCGGCAAGACGACGACGGTTCGCCTCCTCAACGGCGTGCTCAGACCCGATCGCGGCTGTGCCCGGGTGCTCGGGTTCGACCCGGCGCGCGACGGTGAGGAGGTCCGCCGGCGCACGGGGGTGCTCACCGAGAACGCCGGGCTCGACGATCGGCTGACCACCCGGGAGAACCTCGAGCTGACCGCACGCATCCGCGGGTTCGACCGGATCTCGGCCCGCCGCCGGGTCGACGAGCTGCTCGAGCAGTTCGGCATGAGCGAGCGGGCGGACGACCTCACCCAGGGCTTCTCGACCGGCCAGCGCAAGAGGGTGGCGTTGGCCCGCGCGCTCCTCCACGATCCGGAGGTGCTGTTCCTCGACGAGCCCACCTCCGGGCTCGACCCTGCCGGCACCCGTGACGTGATCAACCTCATCCAGGAGCTCGCCGGCGAGGGACGCACGATCATCCTGGCCACCCACTTCCTCGGCGAAGCCGGCCGCCTCGCCCACCGCATGGCGGTGCTGCACAACGGGCGTCTGCGCGCGTTCGGCAGCCCCCGGGAGCTCGCCACCGGGATCTGGCAGGACATGGCCGCGGAGATCGACCTCGGCGGTCCCGCATCCGACCAGATCCTCGGGATGCTGCGAGCGACCGAGGGCGTGGTACAGGCCACCGCCTCGCCGACGGGTGCCGACCTCCGAGTGACCGGTCGCGAAGGGCTGGCCAGGGCGGTGGCCACGCTCGTCGGCCATGAGGTGCACGTCTTCGGCGCCGTCGCGCATCCCCCGACGCTGGAGGACGTCTACTTCGAGATCGAGCGGCGCATCTTGGCCGAGACCGGTGACCGATCCCACAGCGACGGCTTCGCGCACCGATGGCTGCAGACCGGGAGTGACCCCCGATGAGCACTGGTACACGGGTGAAGATGGATCCTCAGGCCATCCGCACCGTGGTGCGCAAGGATCTCACCGCAGTTCGGCGTTCCAAGCCCATCGTGCTCCCGATGATCTTCGTGCCGATCCTGCTCATCGTCGTGCTGCCGTTCGTGCTCGGCCTCATCGCCCGGACCTCCTCCTCACAGGAGGTGCAGAACGCGCTGAGCTCGAGCGTGGTGCGGGACCTCACCGAGCCGATCGCCGCGTTGCCCGAGAGGGAGCAGATGGTCGTGCTCACCCTCGGCTACCTGCTGCCGCCGTTGCTCCTCGTGATCCCCCTCATGGTCTCGGCGGTGCTCGCCGCTGATGCCTTCGCAGGTGAGAAGGAGCGCCGCACGCTCGAAGCGCTCCTGCACCTGCCGATCAGCGACCGGGACCTCTTCGTGGCCAAGGTCCTGAGCGCCTTCCTCCCCGCGGTGGCCATCACCTGGATCGGGGCGGTGCTCTACGCGGTGGTCAGCAACGTGGTGGCCTGGCCGGTGACCGGCCGGCTCTTCCTCCCCTTCAGCCAGTGGACGCTGATGATCCTGTGGATCGCACCGGCCGTGGCCCTGCTCGCGCTGGGACTGCTGGTGGTGGTGTCGTCGCGAGCCAGAACCACCCAGGAGGCCAACCAGCTCGGAGGTGCGGTGATCCTGCCGCTCATCTTCGTCGGGGCGACACAGGCCTCCGCACTGCTGCTGCTGCCCTGGTGGGGTGTGATCGCAGCCGGCGCGCTCATCTGGGCGCTCTCCCTCGGGTTGGTGGCGTTCAACGGCACGCGCTTCACCCGTGACCGGCTGGCGACCGCGGCGTGAGCCGCGCCGCCCGGGTCAGCGGGCGAGGACGAACAGCTGGAGCACAGCCGCGCCGAGGATCAACAGCAGCAGGATCCCGAGGGTGATCACGGTTCCCGGTCTCATGGGTGGGCATCCTTCCGGCTGAGCTGGACCGCGGTGGTGATCACCCGGCCCTCCGATCCTCGGTCGTCTCCCGCGTCGTCGAGGGGTGCGAGCCGCACCTCGCTGGACGGGTGCAGGCCGAGCTCCTGCGCGGCGGAGTGCCGGTTCACCACGATCGCCACCAGCCCGTAGGAGTCGACGATCAACCCGATCTCGCCTGCGGAGAGCTCACCGAAGGTCTGCACCCGCCGCGCGGTGCGCTGCTCACCATGGAAGCGCAGGCGCACACGCTCACCAAACGACTCGATCTCGGCGGGATCCACGTTGAGCTGCGCGTTGCCGTAACGATCGATCCACAGCACCTCAGCGACCAGGGCGCCCTCGTCCTCGTGCGTGATGGGCAGCACGCCCGGCAGGAGGCTCACCGGATCGATCTCCTCCCCGAGCTCGGTGAGCGCCACGCCGTTGCACAGATGAGCCGCTGCCGGGGCGAACACGTCCCGCCCGGCGAAGGTGGGCCCGGGGGCCGGAAGCTGGTAATCGGGGTTGGTCAGCGCCACGGCGCGGGAGGCACCACCGCAGAGCGCCACGGCAGGGGCGAGGACCCCGTTGTCGGGACCGATGAGCACCGACGTGCCATCACCCACCTCGACCGCCACACCTCGCCGGTCGGTGCCCACGCCTGGGTCCACGATGGCGAGCACGACCCCTGGGCACAGGTACTGGGCGCTGCGAGCCAGGGTGAGCCCCGCCGCACGGACGTCATAGGGAGGTACGTCGTGGGTGAGGTCGATGACCGTCACCCCCGGGGCCAGCGACCGGATCACCGAGTGCACGACACCGACGAACTCATCGACCCGTCCGTAGTCGGAGAGGAAGGTGACCGTGTCGTACCGCAGCGGCATCGCTCCGACGGTAGCGGCGCGGGGAGCGCCCTGCGAACCGGCCGACGGCGACGGGGAACCGCCTGCGGGCGCGCTAGCCGGCTTCCGTGTAGCGCTTCGCGAGGTAGGTGTCGACGTCCTCCTCGCGGATGCGGTAGCTCTTGCCGACCCTCGCCGACGCGAGCTCACCGGCTCGGATCAGCCGGTAGACCGTCATGGTCGAGACCCGCATCATCTGGGCCACCTCGGCCACGGTCAGGAAACGCCCACGCGACGCCGACAGCGACACGTCAGAAGGTCCCTTCGCTCCGCATGGCGCGACACCCTAATCGCGCACCCGAAGCGGCGAAAGCGAGGCGCGGGCCGGTCCGGATCGCCCGTGGCCGAGCTCGGAGCACGCGTTCGAGCCGACCGGCTCAGCTGCTGCCGAGCTGGCGCGACCGCTCCGTCGCCGCCCGCACGGCGGAGAGGATGGCGGCCCGCACCCCACCGAGCTCGAGCTCGAGCAACCCGGCGGCGGTCGTGCCACCCGGAGAGGTCACCGCCGCCCGGAGCACCGCCGCGTGCTCGTCGGACTCGCGCAGCAGCTGGCCAGAGCCGATGATGGTCTGCACCACCAGCACCTCGGCCACCTCGCGGGGGAGACCGACCAGGACGCCCGCCTCGATCAGGCTCTCCGCCACGAGGAAGAGGTAGGCGGGACCCGAGCCTGACAGGCCGGTCACCGCGTCGAGCTGCTCCTCCTTGACCCGCACGACCACCCCCACCGCGTCGAGGATGGACTCGGCCCACGCCAGGTCGGCCTCCGCTGCACTCGACCCGGGGGCGATGGCGGCTGCCCCCCACCCCACGACCGCAGGGGTGTTCGGCATGGCCCTCACGACAGGCACCCCGGCCCCGAGCGCCGCCTCGAGGGCCGCGGTCGACACCCCGGCCGCGATCGACAGCACCCGCTCGGCACCCGCCAGCGCCACCTCCTTGCAGGCCTCGAGCACGTCGGAGGGCTTCACTGCGATGACCACGCCTTGCGCCGCGACCGGCTCAGCCCGGACCGCGACACCGGGGAACGAACGGGCGAGCTGCTCCCGCCTGGCTGCTACGCGCTCCACCACGGCGAGATCACCCGGCTCGGCCCACGACGCACGCAGCAGCCCGGCCAGCAGCGCTTCGCCCATGCGGCCACCGCCGACGAGCTGGAGTCGGATCACGGGCCCGACGTTACCGCCTGCCCACCGTCGTAGCGGGCCTGGATCCGATCGACCCGCACCGCCAGCATGCTCACCAGGAGCGCGAACGCGACCGCCGCACCGATGAGGTAGGTGCTCCCCGGGCCGAACAGGTCCATCGACAGCGCGGCCAGCAGCGGGCCGACCGTCTGACCGGCACGGGCCGCGCCCACCCACGCCGCGACCACGGCGCCACGACTCGCCTCGGGTGCGAATCCGGCGACGAGATCCTGCACGGTGGGGATCGACAACCCCTCGCCGAGGCCGTAGAGGATCGCACCCGCGAACACCAACACCAGCGTCGGCGCCGCGCCGATGACCGTGAACCCGACGGTGAACAGGGTGGCGGCGATGAGCAAGAGCACGCGCCGTCCGAGGCGTGCACGAAGCCGACCGATCGAGAGCGCAGCAACGGTGGCACCCGTGGCGGGTACCGCCAACACGAACCCGCGCTGCCCGGCGGCGAGCGCGAAGCGCTGCTCGAGCAGCAGCGGGAGCGTGGTGAGGAACAGGCCGAAGATCAGCACGAACAGGACGAAGCCGAACGACACCGCGCCCAGCACGAGCGGCTGCCGGAGCACCCCCAGCGCGTCCCGCACCTGTCGTCGCACCGGGACCGGGGGAGGGGTGGGTCGCTCCGGGAGCCCCCGCCAGACCGCGAGCGCGGTGACCAGAGCGAAGCCGTAGGGCAGGAAGGACCATCGCCAGCCGCCGGCGGCGGCGAGCAGACCACCGACTGCTGGGAAGACCGCGACCGAGACGGTCAGCACCGCCGCGTTGTAGCCGATCAGGCGTGCCCGCTCGGCGCCGTCCCAGTAGTCACCGAGCAGCACGACCGCGATGTTGATCAGCCCCGCCGAACCCACGCCCTGCACCAGCCGCAGCGCGAGCAGCAGGGCGAAGGAGGGAGCGACCGCGGCACCGAGACCGCCCAGCCCGAACACCACCAGACACGGGATCAGCACCTGGCGACGTCCGAACCGGTCGGCGAGCAGGCCGATGGCGGGTGCGATGACGATGCCCGGCAGCGTGGCGGCCGCGACCAGGGGGCCCGCGCCGGCATGGGAGACCCCGAAGTCGTCGAGGATGTCGGGGAGCGGCGCGTTGACCAGCGTGTTCGCGAGGATGCCGGTGACCGTGATGGAGAACACCAGCAGCAGCGCCGGCCGCTCGCGTCGACGGATGGCGGGCCCGGGAAGCGTCACGGCGGTGACCGTCTTCCCCGATCGGCACCGGTGTGGGGACGGTCCCCGGGCCCGGCGGTCAACATACCTTGAAAAGGTATGAAAGACAAGAAAAACACGTGAAAGATCTCCACCTGTCGGCCCGCTGCCCTCATCGGAACCGGGAGGCGAAGCCGAGTCGGAGGGCGGGACGGAAGCACTGCTCGACGTAGCTGTAGATCGAACCGAGGATCCGGTCGAGCTCCCCCTCGTCAACGGCGTGGATGGGCAGCTGGCCGACCAGGAACACGGCGTCCTCCTCTCCGATGGCGAAGGCCACGCCGTTGAAGCGCAGGTTGCGACGCAACAGGTACTCGTAGACCTGCGCGTGGTTCTCCTCGGGCGCCGGCATGACGTAGGTCTCGTAGTGCAGAGTGCGCTGCCGCAGGACGTACCAGATCGTGTAGACGTCCTTCTCCTCGCCGTGCACCCGCACGAACCAACGGCAGTCACCGACGAGCGGCTCGACCTGCTTCTCCACCGCCACCACGACCGGGTTCTCGGCGAGCTGCTGCGCGAGCCAGGCGTCGACGAGCGACTCGACTCGCTGACGCTCCTCCGCGGAGGCGATCCGATCAGCCACAGCATCCTCCTGATGACCGGCGACGGCCCGTCGAGCGCGAGCCGGAGAGGTTCACGAGCACGTCACGAGGGATCGCGCGGTGAGATCGCCGTAAAGCCGGCGCAGGCGCGCCGCGGTGGTGGACCAGGTGTAGTGCCGGGCCATCCGCGCTGCGGCCACCGAGAACCGCTCAGCCAGTGCCGGGTCGGCGAGGATCTCACGCACGAACGCAGCGAAGGCCTCCGGCTGGCGTTCTTCCACCAGGAAGCCGGTCCGACCGTGCTGGACCAACGTGGTCAGCCCTCCGACGTTCGCCGCCACGACCGGCGTCCCACACGCTGCCGCCTCCAGCGCGACCAGCCCGAACGACTCCGAGCGGCTCGGCACGAGACACACATCCGCGCTGCGGTAGTAGGTGGAGAGCAGATGGTGCGGCTGCGGCGGCACGAAGCGGACCCGGTCCGCCACCCCGAGCTCGTCCGCCAGCGCACGGACGCGGCGCAGCTCGGCGTCGCCGTCGACCCCACTCGGCCCCCCCACCACGACGAGCACCGCCCGGGGGTCGACCAGCGCGAGGCAGCGGATCGCGATCGTGAGGCCCTTGAGCGGCTGGATGCGGCCCACGAAGAGCAGCACCGGGTGGTCGCCCAGTCCGAGCGCGTGTCTCGCACCCCGACGATCGCCGGGGGAGAAGAACGCGTGGTCGACCCCCGGGGGCACGATCTCTACCCGCTCATGCCGGGCCCCGTACAGCTCGACGAGCTGCACGGCCTCGGCCTCGCACGACGCGAGCAGCGCATCGGAGCACGACACCACCTCAGTCTCGGCCCGGACCCGTCGGGCGGGCTCCGGATCACCGGTCTCAGCCTTCACCCGGGCCAGGGTGTGGAAGGTCGAGACCAGAGGGAGCGACAGCTCATGCTTGAGCCGGTGCCCCGCGACGCCCGACAACCAGTAGTTCGCGTGGATCGCATCGGCCCCCCCGCTGCGGCGCAGGTGCCATCCCACGCCCTCGGCGAACTCGTCGACGACCCCGGGAAGCTGCTCCTTGGTCAGGTCGAACGGGCCCGCCTCGACGTGCACCACCCGGAACCCGGGCTCGACCTCGACGACCGCCGGGAGGTCGTGCCGCCAACGGCGGACGTAGACCGTCGAGTTGACGCCGGCCTGAGCCATCGCTCCGACCAGCTCACGGACGTAGACGTTCATGCCACCGCTGTCACCGATGCCCGGCTGCACGAGCGGTGAGGTGTGGAGCGACAGGACGGCGAGGTTGCGCATACGGATCAGCTGGCGACCTGATCGACCGGATCGGACCCGGCACGGAACGTCTCGTAGATCTGGACCAACGTCTTCTTCTGCGTCTCCGTCAGCGCCGGGTCACGGCGGATCTCCCCCACGACGTCGACCGAGCCATCGCGCTGGTCGAGGATGCCAGCGCGCACGTACAGGGTCTCCGCGGAGATCTGCAGGGCACGTGCGATCTGCTGGAGGATCTCCGCCGACGGCTTGCGCAGCCCACGCTCGATCTGGCTCAGGTAGGGGTTGGACACCCCCGCCAGCTCCGAGAGCCTGCGGAGCGACAGCTGACCGATCCGGCGCTGCTCACGGATGAACGCGCCGAGATCGCTCCAACGCTGCTCCAGCTCAGCCACGTCCCCAAAGGTTAGGCCGGGTCACTCGAGCAGCGACTCCACCGACGCCTCGCCGGTGCGATACCGGCGGGTCAACTCGGCTTGGAGAGCGTCGATCCGCTCGTGGAAGGCCCGCCGACGGTCCGAGACCCGCCGCTCGATCTCGGTGAGGGCCACCTCAAACGAGCGGAGCTCCTCATCGGGCATGGCGGTCAACGAAAGGAGCCGGCCGTCCGCGAGCAGGGCGTCGAGCTGCGCGGACAGCTCCGGGTCGACCACGGTCGGCTCCAGGGTCTGGGGCAGCCGACCCACTCCCTGCGCTCGGGTTCCGTCAGCGAGCACCGCCGGAAGCTCCTCGACGAGCGACGACAGGTCAGCCGGCCCCGCCTCACCGGAAGCCCGCCGGGCAAGCTCACGCCTCACGACGTCGAGCGGCCCCTGCACCATCCGCCGCAGGTAGGACAAGCCGGTCTCGACCTCGATGCAGGCGGCGCGGTTCGCGCGGATGCGCTCGATCGGCTGGTGCTCCAGATCGTCGAGGAGGTCGGGGGAGAGCAGGTCCTCGGGGCTGGGCATCACGCCAGAGCGTACCCCCACCACCGGGAGTCGGCCGGGTGCGAGCCGGCCACCGCAGTCAGCCTCGGGCCGGGCGCCGGGCGCCGGGCGCCGGGCGCTCAGAGCAGATACCCCCACAGCATCCACGCCCACACCGGGGTGACGAGCAGGTAGGAGTCAAGTCGACGCAGCGCCGGCACCCGGGCGTCGGCTGCTGGTGCGAGCACGGGCGCAACGAAGCGCCCGAGCGGTGCCAGCACGGCGACGAGTCCGCCGAACACCCAGGCGGGGCCGCTCTCGAACGAGCCGGGCTCGAACACGGCCACCGCGAACGTGAGCACGAGCACGGCAGCGATGCCGGCGACCGGGCCTTCGACGGGGCTCGCCGCGCCGGTACCGACGAGGTAGTCGCCGGTCTCGTAGCCGGAGACCAGCAGGATCAGGATCACCAGCGCTGCGGTGTCGGTGCGGGCCAGGAAGACCGCCGACGCCGCCGCCAGCGCGACGAAGAAGCCACAGCGCAGGGTGTACCCGGCGGTGGCGACCGGGTGCAGCTGTGGGTCCCGGCGCAAGGCGGCCGCAACGACGGCGGCGACGGCGAACGCCATGGCACCCAGTCCGACGAGACCGATGCCGAGCGTGGCCGCGAGCGGCAGCGCAAGTGCGCCCACACCCGCGACCAGCCTGCTCGGCCGCCAGCCGACCCGGCGCCAGGCCGCGGCCGTCTGCAGCGCCGCCACCGCGGCGACGGCTGCGAACACGAGCGCCACCGCCACCGTGCCGGCCGCCGCCGCGGCAACCGCGACGACGAACCAGAGGATCCCCATCCGCACCCGTGGGCCCTCCAGGTCGTAGCCGCTCACGAGGCGGTCGACCCAAGCGAACGCGAGCAGGTCGCCGGCCGCGTCGGCCCGGGCCGGCCCCCCTGTGCGTCTCACCACAGCCCGACCGCGCCGCCTGACACCGGCGGAAGCACCGCGATCTCATCGGTCTCCCGCACAGGCGCATCACGGTCGATCGGTTCGCCGTTGCACCACACCCGACTCCCGGCGAGCACCTCGGCGAACGCGCGCCCGTACCGAGTCTGCGCCGCCTCCAGCACCTCACCGACGGTGGCGCCGGGAACCGTGTCACGACCCGTTCCGGCCGCCTCCCTGGCCGAGGCGAACAGGCGGAGTGTCGCCATGGCCGAAAGCCTAGTGCCGGACCCGAGACCCCAGTCTCCCCCGCGGGGGAACCCGGTCGCCGTCGGCCGGTAGGAGGCGGCGAACCTACCGCTCTCCCCAGCAGACCCGGCATCCGGAGGGGGCGACCACGAACCGGTAGCGTGGCGGCCCGTATGACCCGGATCCTGCTCGTCCGTCACGGCCAGTCGGCGTGGAACGCGGAGGGCCGCTGGCAAGGGCGAGCCGATCCTCCGCTCTCCCAGCTCGGCCGGCTCCAAGCCCGTCACGCTGCCGCGCGACTCGGCGAGGTCGACGTCATCATCGCCTCGCCCCTGCAGCGCGCCTTCGACACGGCCCGCATCATCGCTGACGAGCTCGGCGTGGGCCCGGTGCTTCCCGAACCGGACCTCGTCGAGCGCGATGCGGGCGAGTGGTCAGGGCTCACCCGTGCCGAGATCGAGGAGCGGTGGCCGGGGTGGATCGAAGCCGGACGGCGACCTCCGGGCTACGAAGACGATGCGTCGGTGCTGGAGCGCGCGACCCGGGCACTGGCCCGCATCGAGCGCGAACACCGGGGGGCCAACGTCGTCGTGGTCTGCCATGGGGGGATCATCTACGCGCTCGAGGGCCACCACGGCGACCCGGTCGGACGCATCCCAAACCTGGGAGCCCGCCGGATCGTGCACCACGGCAGCCACCTCGAGCTCGGCGAGCGGCTGCTGCTGGTCGGCGAGGACGAGCTGACCGTGCCCAGCGTGCTCTGAGTGCCCCGGGCGCCGGGCCTATCCGAACCAACCCGCCACATCCGCGATCACGTTCGTCGAGCCGCGGTTGTTGAAGACGCTGACCTTCCCGCCGGCGCCGACCTTGACGGTGACCGCGTTCGGGATCGTCCAGCCCGCCTGCCAGTTCAGGCTCGACACCGTCGGGCGGGCCTGGCCCTTCGGCCACACCGACAGGTACGACGACGCGGTGGTGCCCGTGACCGTCACGTTCAGCAGCACTCCGGTCGCGGCGGGGTCGACGCCGCCCACGCCGGTGACCTGCACGTCGCGGGTCGTGCCCGCCTGCCAGGGCGTCGAGTACGGGCCCACCTGCTCGGGCGGAGGACGCGAGTCCTGGATGCGGACCGGTACGAGGGGGTGGAACGTCGCGCCGGTCATCTGCTTGTAGTACCCGACGATGTCCGCGACGACGTCGGTCTGGCCGCGGTTGTTGAAGATGCTGATCTTGCCCTCCGCGCCGACCTTCACGGTGACCGCGTTCGGGATCGTCCAGCCCGCCTGCCAGTTCAGGCTCGACACCGTCGGGCGGGCTTGGCCCTTCGGCCACACCGACAGGTACGACGACGCGGTGGTGCCCGTGACCGTCACGTTCAACACCACCGCGACCGCGTCAGGGGGTACACCGGCGACGCCGGTGACCTGCACGTCGCGGGTTGTGCCCGCCTGCCAGGGTGTCGAGTACGGGCCGACCTGCTCCGGCGCGGGGCGCGAGTCGAGGATCCGCAGGGGATCGAGCGGGGTAAGACCCGCGCCGACCCCGGTCAGGTAGTAGCCGACGACATCGACGATGACGTCAGCCTGGCCGCGGTTGTTGAAGATGCTGACCTTGCCCTCCGCGCCGACCTTCACGGTGACCGCGTTCGGGATCGTCCAGCCCGCCTGCCAGTTCAGGCTCGACACCGTCGGGCGGGCTTGGCCCTTCGGCCACACCGACAGGTACGACGACGCGGTGGTGCCCGTGACCGTCACGTTCAACACCACCGCCTCGGCGCCGGCGGGCACGCCGCCCACACCGGCGACCTGCACGTCACGGGTTGTGCCCGCCTGCCAGGGCGTCGAGTACGGGCCCACCTGGTACGGGAGAGGTCGGGAATCGAGGATCCGAACCGGATCGAGGGGCGTGAAGCGGGCACCGGGCGCCGGGGGGTCGCCGAGGTCCCGAACGTAGGTGGCGGAGTTCTCCCCGCTCCCGCCACCCCGAAGGTTGGTCGCGTAGGACTCGAAGGCGATGTACCGACCGGTAGCGGAGATCCGCGGCCCGTCGTCGAAGTACGGGTCCTCAGAGTCGCCGTTGGCCTCGAAACCGGTTCGCGTCAGCGAGACCCGCTGCGTCGTACCTCGGTGACGGTCCCGGACGAAGACGTCAAGAGCCTCGTTCGTGTCATCCGGGACGATGTCGTCCGCGTCGCTCGTATAGGTGATGAAGCGCCCGTCGGCCGAGATCGCTGGCAGGAAGGAATCACCAGCGGGTGCCGTGTCGCCGGTGGCCACCGACACCAGCTCCGTCGTTCCGGAGACCCGATCATGGACGAAGACGTCGTTGTTCGGGCCACCATCGCGTGGGTCCAGGTTGGTCGCATCCGAGTCGAACGCCACGAACCGCCCGTCGACGGAGATGACCGGGTTGTGCGCATCGCCGATGGCGCTGTGGCCACCGCTGTCGACCGAGACGAGCGTCGTCGTCCCGCTCTGTCGGTCCCGCAGGTAGATGCAGCTGCTGTTGGCCGGAGCGTCGCCGCCCAGGTTGCCCGCGGTCGACTCGAAGGCGACGAAGCGCCCGTCGGCGGAGATCGACGGGTTCCCCGACGGGCCATCCCCGACCGCACCGCCCGAGGAGACTGACACCAGCTCCAAGGAGCCAGTCACCCGATCGCGCACGTAGACCTGGCTGCCGGTCGTACCGCCCGGCCAGAGGTTCGTCGCCGACGACGCGAACGCGACGTAGCGCCCACCCGCCGACAACGTCCCTTGCAACGAGTGATCGTTCGCCTGCTCGCCTCCAGCTCCGACCGAGACCCGCTCAACGGTCCCGGTGACAAGCGTGAACACGAAGAGATCCCACTTGAGGTTGGTGTCACCGACGACGAGGTTTGAGGCGAACGAGCGGAACAGCACGGTGCCGCCGTCCGCACTGATGGACACCGGGATGGAGGCGGCATCGCCGGGGAGTCCACCCAACCCACGCGACACGAGTGTGACCGGGGTGGCGTCACTCCCCAGCCCGGGCCCGCGCAGGTATGCCTGGGTCGGCGTCCCGGGTACCCCGGGCAGGGTGTCGGGGGAGGTCGAGGAGAACGCGAGGTACCGGCCGTCCACGGAGAGCTGACCTGCCCATCCGTTGACGATCTGCCCGTTCAGGTTCGCCGACCCCCGGAGGGTCGTGGGGACCGATTCAGCCGCTCCGGCCTCGCGGGCCGGGGTTGTCGCGACGAGGCCGCTGAGCGCGAGGGCGCTGATCAGCAGCAGGGAGAGCCGGCGGGGTCGACGGGCTGCTCGCCAGGGGGGCATCTTGTCTACTCTAGACGCCACCCCCCTGTGCGGCGGCCGCGCCACAGACTGCATCGCGCCCGTCCGCCCCGGATCACCCGCAGGCTGCCCGGAACCGCTCTCCGCCGATCCCCGCGTGTGCCTGGAAGCTCAGGTCCCATGGAGCGCGCGGCGTCCCGTCACCAGCACGTGGGGATGCAGGTAGCCCCGGTCGAGACGCTCGATGGAGACGTCAAGACCCGCTCTGCGCAGCTCCTGGGCGAGCTGGGCTGAGCTGGCGAACTCGAGCGCCGAGCCTGCCGTGATTCGCAGCACCCTCGTCGCCAGGAGCTCCTGGAACGCGGCCAGCCGGTGCTTCCAGCGCGGCGCCGTGTCGGTCTCCTTCACCAGCAGCACGCCACCCGGGCGCAAGGCGGTCGCGCACCGCCGGAGCAGCTGCGCGCGGGCCTCTGCGCCGAGCAGGTAGAGCACGTCCACGACGACGATCGCGTCCCACGCATCCCCGGGCAACGAGCCGTCCGGGGAGATCTCGAAGGAGATCGGTCGGTCCGCGAGGCGGCCAGCCGCCTGCCGGGCCAGCTCGATCTTGTGGCCGTCGATGTCGACACCGGTGACCTCCCGACCCGACGAGCACGCCGCGAGGTAGAGGCTGACGAGCCCGTGGCCGCACCCAACGTCGAGCACCCGCCCGACGCGGGGCACCCGCCGCTCGAGCTCCTCGATCGGACAGGTCAACCATCGGACCCGAACGTGGAAGCGGTCGCCGGGGGGCGCGTCGGCGTACCCGGCGAGCGTGGCACGGGCGATGGTCGAGCGCGGCAGCCTCACGACAGCACCGCCAGGTTCACCTTGCCGTCGACCCGCTGCCCAGCTCAGCGAAGGTGCCCAACCGGAACCCGGCCTCTTCGATGGCGGTGCGCACCGTGCGGGAGCGCAACGCCTCGAGCTCCTCGGCCCAGCGGTAACCCCAACGGTACCGCGCCAGGTCGGGGTCGCCCGCTTCGCCCGGATGGGTGGCGAGCTCCGCCGAGTCGGTGCCGGCACGAGCCAGCCGACGCACCGCGGAGACCATCCCGCCGACGTCGAGGGCACCAGCCTCGTCGAGCCCGGTCGACGCCCTCGGGTAGGCCCAGCCCCGCTCGTCGCACCGGGACTCGAGGTCGCGAGCGAGACGCCGGACCGTCGATCCGACCGGGCCACGAGCCGACGAGCGGGTCACGCGGATGGCGCGAACACCGAAGCGCTCGCCGAGCTCGAGCAGCACCTCCCGAATCGACGGCCACAGGTGCAGGTTCTGGTGGGTGTCGAGGTGGTCGATCCGGCATCCGGCCCCGCGGATGCACTCGAGCTGAGCGGCGAACTCCCGCCGGATGTCGGCGGGATCGACACGCTTGGCCGCCACGAGCGGGAGGAGCTGCCGCCACGACAACCGGAGCCGACCACGCCGGTCAACCAGGGTGGGGATCTCCCGAGCCGACAGCAGTGGCGGGTCCTCCCCCACCGCGGCGAGGTGCGCGCCCGTCCCGAGCGACGGGACGTCGGCCAACCAGCGTGCCGTGTGTGCGAACGCTGGTCCGACAGCCAGCAGTGACGTCGAGGTGACCACGCCGCTGCGGTGCGCCTCGAGGATCGCTCGCGACACGCCGCGGGTGAGTCCGTAGTCGTCCGCGTTGACGATGAGCAGGCGGGTCATGGTGCGGGGCGCTCGGCACGCTGCTCCAGGACGCTCGCCGGGAGGGGCTCGAGGGATCGCAGCTCATGACGCAGCTCCCACATCTCGCGCAGGATCTGCAGGATCACCGCGTTCGACGACAGCGTCGAGATGCCCCGGGTGCGGGGGAAGTAGTCGACACCGAACTGGACGATGTGGAAGCCGAGCTGCTGGGCGCGAGCCAGCAGCTCGACGTCGATGAAGGAGCCCTCGCTCTTGAGCTCGAGGTGATCGAGCACCCGACGGCGCAGGAGCTTGAAGGCGAAGTTCATGTCGCGCAGCCGGAGGCCGAACGCGAGCTGCACGAGATGGTTGTAGACGTAGGAGTAGATGAGCCTCCTGGGGCCCTCGCCGGTCCGATCGAACCGGTACGCGCTCACGATGTCAGCTTCGTAGATGCGCAACAGCCGGATGGCCTTGCCAGTCTCGGCCAGGTCGAAGGGGAGATCGGCGTCGGTGTAGAGCACCAGCTCACCGGTCGCGTTGGCGAAACCGGTCTTCAGCGAGCCGCCGAGCTTGCGGTTGCGGTCATGGTGGATCACCCGCACCCGCTCGTGCTCGGCGGCGAGCTTGTCAGCGAGCACCGGCGTGCTGTCGGTGGAGGCGTCGTCGATGATCAGCACGTCGTAGGTGCCGATCTCGCCAGCCTCGATGAGCTGATCACCGGCGTCGAGGGCGGCCGCCACCGCGCGCTCGATCGTGGCCTCTTCGTTCCACATGGGGAAGAAGATCGTGAGGCTCTCGAAGTGCGGTCGGCGCGATGTCAGACGCATCTCAGGCAACGTAGTAGCCCCGGGCGTATGCGGACGCCAGCAGGGTGAGCAGCATCGCGCCGACGGCGAACGTGGCCAGCCGCAACCTGGGGCGCTGGTCGAGCAGCGTCGCAAGCACGGCGAGGCACGGGAAGGCCGCGAGCAGGTAGCGACCGACGCCCTGGAAGTCCTTGGTGCCCACGAGGGGCACGACGAGCAGCGTGATCGCATAGGCCGCGTACCCCCATCCCAACCGCCGCCACACGACCACCACCAGCGCGAGCAGGCCAGCGAGGAGCGAGGCCTGCAGGAGGAGCCCGAGGGTGTAGACCGACTCGGTCCACGGCTTCGGGTGGTGGATGGTGGACCCGCTCACCACATCGCTCAACCAGAAGGGCAGGTGCTTGAGCCGCTGGAGGAACGTGACCTTGAACCAGGTGTGTGGGCCCGAGCCCTGGTCCCAGCCTGGCGCCTGCTGGATCCTGACCCACAGCAGCGGATCACCGAAGCGACCCCACAGGTACCCCGACCAGGCGACGAGCCCGGTGACCGAGAGGAGGACGCCCGCATCGGCCGGTCGCAGGTTGCGCAGCTCGCGCCAGCCGCCCCGCCGCTGGATGGTCACGGCGATCAGGCCGACCACGACGGCGAGCGCGACCGGGCGGGTGGCGGTGGCAACCGCGCCGGCGAGGCCGGCGACGACCGGGTGGCCGCGCTCGAGGAGCACGAATGCTGTGAGCACCATGACGAGGAAGAGCGCGTCGGCGTACACCGCGCCGAACAGGTACCAGGAGTAGGGGAACAGCAGGAGCAGCAACACGGTCGTGCGGGCCGCCGTCGGGCCAAGCCGATCGAGCGTCCAGCGGTGGAGGAGGACGGTCGCGCAGAGGCCGCACAAGAAGGTGATGAGGATGCCGGCGAGGATCTCGTCCCCCAGCAGCCACCCCACCGCACCATCGCCAGTGGATACGCGGGGAAGAACGCCACTGGCGACTGCTGGTCAGGCCCGAGCGAGTAGTAGCCGGTCCGCGCGATCAGGGCGTACCAACCACCGTCGAAGCGGAACCAGCCGCCAAGCAGCTCCGAGCCCCGGAACGGGACGGGCGCCACCGGGTAGTCGGGGTGCCTCTCCAGCCAGTGGTCCGACACCCACACCACGAGCAGCAGCCAGGCGGCGACCGCCAGGAACGCACCGACGGGGAATCGAGCACGCCGCCAGATCCCACGCTCATCCTCCATACGGGTGATCAGGCTACGGGGGCACTCAGGGTTCAAAAGGACCCTTGCCCATCTGCTCCCGCACGGTCACCACCGGAGGGTTGGTGAGGGTGCGCCGCTGCCAGTTCGCCCCGTCGACCACCAGGGTGTGGCCCGAGATGAACCTCGCGTAGGGCGATGCGAGGAACGTCGCGGCCCAGCCGAGCTCGCGCAGGCGACCAACCCGCATCGCGGGCTGGCAGGCGTCCTTATCGCTGGTGCGGTTGAGATTGCCCCGAATGTCGCCGGTCATGTCCTCGTGGGGGAACAGGCCAGGCACCAAGCCATTGACCTGGATGCCGTACGGCCCCCACTCGACGGCGAGGGTCTCGACCATGTTCTTCACACCGGCCTTCGCGGCCGCGGAGTGGGCGAACCCCGGTCCCCCCGTCCAGGCGTAGGAGGCACCGATGTTGATGATCGACGCCGGGGTGCCGGCGGCCAAGTGGCGGCGAGCGAACTCACGGGTGCAGAAGAAGGTGCCGTTCAAGGTGATGTCGACCACCGTGCGCCAGGCGTTGGGACTCATGTCCTCAGCGGGCACGGGGAAGTTCGCGGCGGCGTTGTTCACGAGCACGTGCGGGAGACCGAGGGCCTCCTCGATGTCGTCGAGCGCAGCGGCGATGGCCTCAGGGTCACGGATGTCGCAGGCGACGGCATGCACCCGACCGCCGAGCGCGGCGATCGCCTCGACGCCCGCCTCGAGGTGCTCGGGCTTGCGACTGGCGATCGCGATGGCCGCACCCAACCGAGCGAACTCGGTTGCGATCGCCTTGCCCAACCCCGTCCCCCCGCCGGTGACCAGCACGACCTGACCCTCGAAGGTGCCCGGCGGTAACGCCGAGGCGCCGAGCGGTGGTGGCTCCGGCAGACCCATCTTCGCCTCCTCCCGGTTGGTGGCCCACGCTCAACCGCGCACGTAGCGGGGCGGCCGACCTTCGGCTCTCGACGCTTTGAACTCGGCGAAGTCGGCCGAGGTGGTGAGCACGGTCTGGGCGAGCAGCTCCTCTTCCATCGAAGTGAGCACCTCCGGGTTGGCGAGGTTCGAGATCACCCGGCGGGCGAGCTTGACCGTGATCGGCGGAGCGGCCGCGATCGCATCGGCCATCTCACGCACGACCTCGTCGAGCGCCTCGACGGGGACGACCCGGCTCACCACGCCGTACCGGAGGGCCTCGTCGGCGGTCAGCACCCGTCCCGTGAAGACCATGTCGCTCACCAGCCCGTGGCCGGCCATCTGGAAGAGCCGGGCCACGCCCCCGGTGTCGGGGATGACGCCGTGGGTGAGCTCGGGGAGCATGAAGCGGCTCCCTTCGGCGGCGACCCGGATGTCGCAGAGCAGGGCGCGCTGGAAGGACCCACCGATCGTCCAGCCCTTGCAGGCCACGATGACCGGCACATCGAGGGCGAGGACGGTCTGGATGCCACGGTGGCCCCGCTGCATCAGCTGGTGGTGGGTCAGCTCGGTGCGATTGGTGCCGATGGCCGAGACGTCGCGACCGGATGAGAAACTCGGGCCCTCCGCCCGCCAGATCACCGCCCGCACCTCGGGCCGGTTCCGGACCTCCTCGAAGGCGGCGAAGAGCTGGGCGTCCATCTCGTCGTCGAACGCGTTGTGCTTGTCGGGGTTGTCGTTCGTGATCACGGCGATGGGGCCGTCGATCTCCAGGTGCACGGTCCCGCTCATCGAGCCTCCAGTGCGCTCCGGGGAGCCGTCAGCGTACCGAACCGTCCGTCCGCGGGTTCACCTGTCCGGCCGCTGGTGGATCGAGACCGCGTAATCGCCGCCGTCGGTGAACGGCTGCCGCTCCCAGGTCGCGAACCGCTCGACGAGCACGAGCCCGGCGGCGGTGCAGTGCTCGTCGAAGTCGGCGAGGTGGTAGCCGCGATCCAGCTGGAAGCCGGCCACCATCCACCCGCCCGGTCGGAGGTGACGAGCGCAGCTCGCGATCAGGGCGGCCTGCGTACCTGGGGCGGTGAAGAGGGGGACGTTGCCCGCCAAGACCACGACGTCGAAGACCCGCCCGAGGTCGAGCGAGACCAGATCAGCCAGGATCCACTCGAGCTCTGGCGCCCGCTCCCGGGCCACCGCGAGCATCGACGGATCACGGTCGACGCCCACCACCTCGATGCCACGGCGATGCAGCTCGATCGCCACCCGCCCCGTGCCGCAGCCAGCGTCGAGCACATGGCGCGGCTGCAGAGATGCCACGAGGCTCGCCTCGCCGTGGACGTCGACACCCTGCGCGGCGAGCTCGTCGAAGCGCGCCTGGTAGAGGGAACCGTCGAAGGCGCCGCCGAGAGGTAGCCGGCGCGACCCCGCAGGGCTCGACCGGGTCGGACGCGGTTCGGCTGACATGTCGATCACCATAGGAGGCGCGCGGCCAGCACACCGATGCGAGGCGCTCCCCTGCGCCTGCGGTGCCGTCAGCTTGGGGTGGGCTGCTCGGACAGTCCGCGTCGAGCGACCTCCTCCCACACGGACCACTCGGGCTCCGCGCGTCGCAGATCGTCGGGCCACGCCTCGATCACCGTGGTCGCCCACTCTGCCCACGCCCCCACCATGTCCACGAAGTCGACCATGAAGCGCCCCATCAACGTGAGGATGGCCGCGCGCTCGGGGAAGGGGCCCTCGCCCGCGAGGTAGCTGCGCGCGACGGCGATGTTCTCCTCGTTGCGCCGCCGGGCCCAGTCCCGGACGCTCTCGACGGCTGCCAGAGGTGCCTGCTTCGTTCCCTGATCGGCGAAGAAGACCTTGAGGCCCTGCTCGAACTCGAGCACCGGACCCTCACCCGGAGTACCCAACCAGCGTCGGAGCGCCCGGCGACCCGCGGGCGTGATGGTGTAGACGGTGCGCGGCCGGCGCCCCACCATCTCTTCGGTGGCCCTCGCCAGCCCTTTGGCCACCAGGTGCTTCGGTTCGTTGAACAGGTGACTGCGAGCCCGTGGCCAGAGTCGGCCCAGGCTTCTGTCCATGTGCTTGGCCAACTCGTACGTGCTCCAGGAGCGGATGGCCAGCATTCCGAGCAGCGCGTAGCTGGTCGTGGTCAGGTCGTCCCGACTCCTTGCCATATCGTCCTCCTTGGACTATATGATAGTCCTCTATAGACTATCTTCGTCCGGGAGGCGTGAGATGACCGACGACCCGCGAGCTGCTGTGGACCCGTCGAACGCCGCGCAGGCGACGGCTTGGGACGGGGATGAGGGGTCGTTCTGGGCACGCCACGCCGACCGGTTCGATCGGGCCGTGGCGGGCTACCGACAACCGCTGATGGACGCAGCCCGGATCACCAGGACCTCCCGGGTGCTCGATGTCGGGTGCGGTTGCGGTCAGACCACCATCGACGCGGCGCGCCAAGCCACCGAAGGGGCCGCCGTTGGGGTCGACCTCTCCTCAGCGATGCTCGACGTCGCCCGCCGTCGGGCCAGCGAGCACGGCATCGGGAACATCTCGTTCCTGCAGTGCGACGCCCAGGTGCACCCGTTCGAGCCGGGCTCGTTCGATCTCGTGATCAGCAGGACCGGTGCGATGTTCTTCGGTGATCCCATCGCCGCGTTCGGCAACATCGGCGCCGCGCTGCGAGCCTCCGGCCGGCTCACGATGCTCGCCTGGCAGCCTCTGGCGGGCAACGAGTGGATCCGGGAGTTCTCAACCTCCCTCGCGGCGGGACGAGACCTCCCTCCTCCACCTCCGGATGCGCCCGGCCCGTTCGCGCTCTCGGATCCCCGGCGTGTGGAACAGATCCTCACCGAAGCCGGCTTCGAGACCGTGCAGCTCGACCCGATCGAAGCGCCGATGTGGTTCGGTGCAACCACGGAAGACGCCTACCAGTTCGTGCTCGGCGTGTCGGGCTGGATGCTCGAGGGTCTCGACGAGGACGGTCGGAGGCGGGCACTCGCCGCGCTCCGCTCGAGCGTCGAGGCCCACACAAGCGCGGACGGGGTGCTCTACGGCTCCGCAGCCTGGCTCATCCGCGCCCGACGCGCCTGACCGCGTCGGGGCTCCACACGCCTTCGGCGACCGGCATGCGAGCCCACACCCTCCCCCGGCCCCTGACGGTTATCGTGCAGTTCCGGGCCGCTAGCTCATCGGGTAGAGCAGGGGACTTTTAATCCCAAGGTGCTGGGTTCGAGACCCAGGCGGCCCACCACCGCGGGCCCCAGCGTGGCTGCGCGCTCTCCCGTCTGCGAGGGAGGCTCAAGCGGGTCAGGCCTCGCGGGCGCGCACGATGGTCACCGGGCACGGCGCATAGTGCACGACCTGCTGGCTCACCGAGCCGAGAAGCATCCCCTTGAAGCCGCCATACCCTCGGGAGCCGACCACGAGCAGGTCGTCCTCGCCCGCCCGGTCGAGCAGCGCCCGCACCGGCGAGTCCTCGACCACCTCGCACTCAACGCGGTCCGCCCGTTCCTCGCCCAGCTCATCGACGAGCGTCTCCCGCAGACGCTGCGCGACCGCTCGGCTCAGCTCCTCGATCTCCGTTGGCGCGTCGGTCGCCACGATCAGCGGAGAGAACTCCCACGCCCACACCGCGACGAGCGGCACCTCCCAACGATCCGCCTCCGCGGCTGCCCATCGCAGAGCAGCCCGTGAGCCGTCCGATCCGTCGACACCCACGATCACCCGTCTCATCTCATCTCCTCGCTCAGCGTCCGCACGGCGACGAACCGGCTACCAGCGTGCCCTCCGAACCCACAGGCTGCCCGGCGGGTCTTCATCGCAACGTCAGACCTCCGTCGACGACCACCACCTGCCCGGTGAGGTAGCGCGCCGCCGCCACATCGACCACGACCTCCGCCACGTCCTCGGGTTCACCGGAGCGACCGAGCGGTGCACGGTGCGCCATCGCCTCATGGAGTGGTCCCCACCCAGCGGTCCAAGGGGTGCGGATCAGACCCGGCGCGACCGCGTTCACCCGCACGGCTGGCCCCACCGCGTTCGCGACGAGCGCGGTGAGGTGGTTGAGCGCCGCCTTCGACACGGCGTAGGGGATCGAGCTGCCGGTCGGCCGCAGACCGGCGACCGAGGTGATGTTGACCACCACGCCGTCGCCGGATGCCCGCAGGGCCGGCATGGCCGACCGGGTCAGGTTCCAGGTCCCCAGCACGTTGACGTCGAGGATGTGTCGGAACACCGCGTCGGTGACCGCATCCAGATCGGTGTGGGGGATCACCTCCGTGACACCGGCGTTGTTCACCAGCACGTCGAGTCGCCCGGTCCGGTCCGTCACCACCTCGACGAGCCGCCGGCAGTCGTCCTCACGTGAGATGTCGGCCTGCACGTAGAAGCCGCTCGGCAACGACGCCGCAACCGCCTGACCGGCTTCGACCGACGAGGCCGAGTTCACCACCACCGTGGCACCTTCGGCCGCGAACGCACGCGCGCACGCCGCCCCGATCCCGCTCGACGATCCCGTCACGAGCACGACCTTGCCCGCGAACCTCGCTGCTCGGTCGGTGGGAGTCATGGAGCCTGCAGCGTACTGCGACTCCTCAGCCCGCTGGCGAGGCCGCTCCGCTGACGCCGGAAGGCGCGCTCGATCCCGCACGAGCCGCATCCAGCAGCGCCTCCCACTGGGGCCTCGACAGCTCACCGCTGGTGCGACTCACCACCTTCCCGTCAGCGCTGATCGCGACGAAGTACGGGAACGACGACAGGCCGTACGCGCTGGCGGCCTCCTGACCCTCCGAGTCGACCATGGTCGTCACCGGCCAACCCTCCCGACGAAGCCAGGCGCCGGGCGGGAAGTTGCCCCGCTCGGGTGCCACAGCCGTGCTCACCGCGTAGAGCTCGACATCCGAGGGCAGCCCGTTGGTCTCCAACCAGTCGGTGAGGCGTGGCACCTCGTTCTGGCAGTGCGGACACCAGTGTGCGAGGAACATGACGACTTTCGCTCGACCGTCGGCGGGGTCGATCTTCACCGTGCTGCCGTCGAACGACTGGCCCGACAGGACCGGTGCGGGGGATCCGATCGCGGGATCCGGATCAGCCTTCCCGAACGGCGGCAGCGCAGCCCCGTTGACCTGCACGGCCGCGGTGCTGAGGTCGCCGCTCGGCACCACTGTTCCACCCGATGCCGATGCGCCACCTCCGGGAGCGTCGTCACCAGATCCTCGCGTGGCGATGAAGGCGATGCCGGCAACGAGCAGCACCACGAGCACCGCCCCGCCGACGAGCACGCCGGTACGACTCCGAGTCGCAGCGGCCTGGGCCATGCGGACCCGCTCAGACCGTGACGGGCTGGGGGTCGGTCGGTTCGGCATCGGGGACCTCCTCGGGGGCCGGTCGGGCCATCACCATCATCGCGATGACGAAGGAGAAGCCGCAAAGCGCCATGAAGGGCAAGGAGACGAAGCCGAACTCCCACACGTGACGGGTGGTGCACGGCGCCTCCGCGGTGCAGAACGAGGTGCCGCTGTCGGGGGGGAACGCCTGGATCCAGCTGTGGTAGGTGCTGAAGCCGGCGCCGATCAGCGCGAGAGGCAGTGCGTACCAGCGCACGTCACGATCCCCGCGGATGGCGGCCACGCCGAGGATCACTGCGAGCGGGTACATGCAGATGCGCTGGTACCAGCACAGCGTGCACGGGGTGAACCCGGCGATCTGCGAGTAGTAGAGGCTGCCGAAGGTGGCCACGCTGGCGACCAACGCCGCAAGCGCCACGGAGGCATCGCCTACGTCCCGCCGCAACGTCAGCAACCGGGCCGAGGGGGAGATCCACTGGATCAACCCACCGGCGAGCACGGCGACCACCCCGGCGAGGCAGCACAGCGCCAACACGGCGAAGAAGAAGGACGCCGTCGCGGTGCTCATGACCGGCAGAGCGTACTGAGCGGGCCCGCGGCAGCGGGATCGGCCAACCCCCGAGCGCCGGCGCCCGGTACCCGACAGCGGCGTGCTCCGGCGGGTCGATCCGCTGGTGCTCGGCTCGATGCGTCAGTGTTCGATGGTGACGTCGATGACCCTCGGGTGGGGATCCAGCGCTCGCACCGCACCGACGGCACGCACGGAGGCCATCTCGGCGACCGCCGGCTCGATCGGCACGTTCGGGCGGAGCATGATCCGCAGGTCATCACCCACTCGGCGCACGTGGGCCTCCGCCATCGACGAGTCGAGGCCGTGTCGGTCGAGCACCTCTCGCAATGACCGGGTGGCGGCCTCGGCGTGACGCCTGAGCGGCGTGCTCGCCGCCTCAGCGACTGCCGTGGCGAGCTCATCGATGCCCTCATGCACGACCGCCGCCCAGTCCCGATACGGTGAGCTCGACACCTCGCCGGCCACCACGAGGGGGACGAACCGGCGCAGCGCGCACCGCACACCGTCCTCACCGGCCGAGGGCCCGTCGCCCGGTTGGCTCCGAACCACCACCGCGACGTCGACGTGCTCGCTCTCGAGCGGGCACGTACCGACCTCTGTCAAGCCACGACAGGGAAACCCTGCCGTGCCCGGATCGTGGCAGCGGGACACCTGATGGCCTGCTGCAGTCAGCTGTGACTCCACAGCGCTCGCCGCCCCCGGATCACCCTCGAGAAGCAACACGCGCATCGGGCTACACCTCCTGGCCGCCGTGGCGGACCCCCCTAGAGCTGGCAGTACCCCCCGATGCTGCGTGCCCCCGGCAGCGGCGGGACAGGGGATGCCGTCACCTCGGCATGGGACCAAGGTCCCTTCGGGCCCCGACTCGGGGCCCTGCCCATCCCGGGCTGGTCCCGTCAGACTCCGATCACGGGTCCGTTGGCCCCGTCTCCGACTCCTTCAGCCGCAAGGAAGGATCACATGGCTCCAGACAACGACCGGAACATGTTCTCGCTGTTCGCCTCACTGCTGTCCGTGGCTGCGTTTCTGCTGGCCGCCATCGGCATCGTGGTGGTGGTCAAGAACGACGGCGGAGCCGTCTCCAGCGCCAAGGCGCCGCCCGTCCCCGTCACGCTCTCGGAGTTCAAGATCGCACCGTCGAGCATCACCGTGGGCACCGGCGGTTCGTTGATCGTGACCAACGGTGGCACCCAGGTGCACAACCTCGAGGTCTCCGGTGGACCCAAGACCCGTGACCTCGCTCCCGGTGCCTCCCAGGAGCTCGACCTGTCCGCGCTCGCGCCCGGCACCTACGAGGTGATCTGCAACATCCCCGGTCACGCCGACAGCGGGATGAAGGCCACGCTCACGGTCACCGCCGGTCCCGCAACGGGCGGCGCCACCGACACGGCGGCGGGCAGCCACGGCGATCACACCAACGCGGACTGGGCCGCGCTCGACCAGCAGATGATCGACGGTGCCAACGCCTACGTGAACGCCATCCTGGCGTCGGCCGCAGCGGGCGGCGGGATGACGACCAACGGGGTGCCGGGTCTTCGTGCGGTGCCGACCGAGGGAGTGGGCAACCAGAAGCTCGAGCCGGAGATCCTCCCCGACGGCACGAAGCGCTTCCGGCTCACCGCCGCCATCACCAAGTGGCAGGTGGAACCCGAGCGCACGGTCGAGGCGTGGACCTACAACGGGATGGTCCCCTCACCGTGGATCCGGGTCGAGCCGGGTGACAAGGTCGAGATCGTCCTGAAGAACGAGCTCCCGGCGAACACCGACATCCACTTCCACGGCATCACCACACCGTTCCGCTCCGATGGCGTCTCGCCGATCACCCAGCCGCCGATCAAGCCGGGCGAGACCTACACCTACTCGTTCACCGCGCCCGACCGACCCGAGCTCGGGATGTACCACCCGCACAACCACGGTCAGCTCGCCGTGGTCAACGGGATGTTCGGGATGTTCCAGGTGGGCGATCTGCCCCTGCCCCGCGGCCGGACGATCAACGGTGTCACCGTTCCCGCCAACCTGCGGGTTGCGCAGGAGATCCCGATGGTGCTGAACGACGCGGGAGTCATCGGGCTCACGCTGAACGGGAAGGGCTTCCCCGCCACGGACCCGATCGTGAGCAAGGTCGGCGACTGGCACCTCGTCCACTACCAGAACGAGGGGCTCCAGATCCACCCGATGCACCTGCACCACATGCCCCAGCTCGTCGTCGCCAAGGACGGCTTCCCGCTCGAGTCCCCCTACTGGGTCGACACGCTGAACGTCGCCCCGGGCGAGCGCTACAGCGTGCTCGTGCAGAGCCGCCCCGAGGATCTCAACATCGAGTACCAGCCCGGACAGCCGCCCGAAGCCCAGTACGGCATCTGGGCGTACCACTGCCACATCCTGACCCACGCAGAGAGCGACGCCGGCTTGCACGGGATGGTGACGGCGTGGATCGTCACCCCCTGAGCTGCCGCTGAGCTGCACTGCTCCTCCAGCACGCGACGCGGACGTGGGGCACCCACCAACCGGGTGGGTGCCCCACGTCCGCGTCAAGCCCTGTGACCGGCGAGGTGTGGGCGCCTCGGCGCCCGCAGGCGACCGCCGCCGAGGCGCGGTCAGCCCCGGGCGGTCAGCCCCGGAAGACCTCAGGCGGCACGGGCTGGCTGACCCGCCGGCCGGTGATCTCCTGAATCGGGATGCGCACCCAGTTCGACTTCTCGTGGGAGGACCAGGGCCGAAGCGGCAGCCTCGCCAACCGCTCCCGCTCGGCCTCATCGGCGACGAGCTCGGAGCGGCCGGTCACCAGCACGCTCCAACCGGTCTGGGTGCGCCGGTCGGTCTCGTCCACCTCGAAGGCCACCACCGTCGAGCGGACTGCGGCGTCGAACTTGGTCCCGTCGGCCGTGCGGAAGACCACGGTCTCACCATCCAGCACGTAGTTCACGGGGAGCACCACCGGTCGACCGGCGACCACCACCGCCACCCGACCGACCACCTGGCCGGCGAGCAGATCCAGACACGTCACCCGGTCGAGCACCTCGATCCCGGTCTTGCTGTCGACGAACCGCATGACGGAGACCTCCTCTCTCTCACCCCAGCTTCTCCTACCTTCACTCCGGCGCCCAGAGACCAAAGTCGGTATCGGACCCGACCAGGCTCGGTGCCGGCCGGCCGCCAGTTCGAGCTCGGGTTCATGGCGAAAGCCAGCGCCCTCAGAGGACTTTTCGCCCTTGTGGGGGATGGGGAAGCGAGGCACGCTGAAAGCCTGTGAAGTTCAGCTGGGACGAGCAGGACGAGAGGAGCCGATCCGATGTCCCATGAGCAGCCCTCGGACGAGTGGACCTTCCTGCGGCCCGACGAGTTCGTCGACGACGACGAGGTCGAGCGAGCCGATCGAGCGGTCGAGCGCCAGCCCGAGGAGCTGGCCATGCACGTCACACGGATCGACCAGCCAGCCTTCCAGGATCCCGGGCGTTCCGACGTCGAGATCGGAGCCGGCGACGACGAGGACCTATCCCCCGTCGCGTACTTCGACGATGAAGAGCCTGAGTCCGGCGATCGATCCGAGCCCGAGGATGAGCATGAGCCCGACCTGGAGGAGATCCTGGAGAGTCAGCACTACACGTTCCCACCGACCGAGCGCTGAGCACCTGCGCGAGACCGGTCCAACCGAGGAGGATCCGCATTCGTGGAAGTCGAAGAGCTCGAGGTCCATGTCACCAGCCACGGCGATGTACCAGAGGCCGCCAAGCAGTATGCGATCGAGAAGCTACGGCAGCTCGCCCACTACACGAAGAAGCCGATCCTCTACGTGCAGGTGAAGCTCACCCTCGCGGGCAACCCATCACGAGAGCGTCCGGCGCTCGCGGAGGCGTCCTTCGATGTGAACGGTCGGCAGATCCGGGCTCACGTTGCGGCGCATGACTTCACCGAGGCCGTGGACCTGCTCGTCGACCGGCTGCGCCGTCGACTCGACCGCAGCATGCACCGCACAGATCCGCAGCACCGACCACATCACGGTGCTGCCCGTTGGCACCACGGTGATCTGCGCACCGCCCGACCCGAGTACTTCGATCGGCCCGTCGACGAGCGCGAGATCGTCCGGCACAAGACCTTCGCGCTGGAACCCATGACCTGCGAGGAGGCCGCCTTCGACCTCGAGCTGCTGGGACACGACTTCTACCTGTTCACCGACCTCGAGACCGGTGCCGACTCCGTCCTGTTCCATCCCGAGGAAGGCGACCACCTCGAGCTGATCCAGGCCGCCGACGAGAACCGCGTGCAGGCGTCGTGCTCCGCGTTCGTGGTGGCGAGCACCCAGCATCCGGTGGAGATGACGATCAGCGAAGCCAGGGAGCGGCTCGACATCACCGGGGAGCGCTTTGTGTTCTTCGTCAACACGGAGACTGGTCGGGGCAATGTGATCTACCGCCGCTACGACGGCCACTACGGCCTGATCACCCCGGCATGAGCGCCGGGTCGAACACCCAGGCCGACCTTGAGGTGGATGTCCGGGAGGCTGACTCGGTCGACACCGTCGACGCCGACCAGCGGCGGTCGCGCGTCGTGGTCGGTGTCGACGGCTCGGCGGGTTCGCGAGCCGCACTCGCCTTCGCTGCCGAGGAGGCCCGCCTCCGTGGGGCCCGACTGGAGGTCGTCGTAGCCTGGCAGTACCCCGTGCTCACCACGATGCCGGCCTTCGGCGTACTCCCCCCGGTCGAGGAGATGGCAGCCGAGGCGCGCGAGGGCCTGCTGCAGTTCCTCCAGGATGAGCGACTCACCGACGATCCGCAGCTCGAGGTCACTCCGGTGGTGGTGCAGGGTCCCGCCGCCGCGGCGCTGATCGAAGCCTCGAAGGGAGCTGACCTGCTCGTCGTCGGATCACGTGGCCACGGTGGCTTCACCGGCCTGCTGCTCGGTTCGGTGAGCCAGGCCTGCGTCACCCATGCGACCTGTCCTGTGGTGGTCGTGCCGACACCACGAGACCAGTCGCACCTCTGAACCAGCGACGCGAACGAACACCGGCCTGCAGTAGACAGAGACGGTGGAGGACATCGCCGACGCGCAGCCGGCATCGGGGCTCACCAGCGCCGAGGTCGAGGAGCGTCGAGCCAGGGGTCTCACCAACGACGTCCCCGACCCGACGAGCCGGACGGTCGGGCAGATCATCCGAGCGAACGTCCTCACCCCGTTCAACCTCCTGCTCGGCAGCCTGCTGCTCGTGATCCTCGCCGTGCGCGAGTACCGCGACGCGCTCTTCGGGATCGTCCTGGTGACCAACGCGCTCATCGGCATCATCCAGGAGACCCGGTCGAAGCGGGCGCTCGACCGGCTCGCGTTGCTGAACCAGCCTCGGATCACCGTGCTGCGGGACGGCCGGTCGGTGGCCGTCTCACCCAGGGATCTGGTCCTCGACGACGTGATCGTGCTGAGCCCGGGCGATCAGATCACCGTCGACGGCACGGTCGTCGACGCGACCGGGCTGGAGATCGACGAGTCACTGCTCACGGGGGAGGCCGACCCGGTCGACAAGTCGGTGGGCGATCCGGTGATGTCGGGAAGCTTCGTCGCCGCGGGGAGCGGGCGCATCCGCGCCACGGCCGTTGGTGTCGAGTCCTACGCCTACCGTCTGAGCAGCGAGGCGCGCCGCTTCTCGCTTGTGCGCTCCGAGCTGCGGGACGGCATCAACCGCATCATCAGGTTCGTCGGTTGGCTGATGATCCCCACCGCGCTGCTCCTGATCAGCGCGCAGGTCCGCGCCGATGAGGACCTCGTCTCCGCGGTGCAGGGGTCGGTGGCCGGACTGGTGGCGATGGTGCCCGAGGGACTCGTGCTGCTCACGAGCATCGCGTTCGCGGTGGGCGCCACCAGGCTGGCCCGCCGCCAGGTGCTCACCCAGGAGCTGGCGGCCATCGAGGGTCTGGCCCGCGTCGATGTGATCTGTCTCGACAAGACCGGGACCCTCACCGAGGGCGAGCTGACGCTCGCCACCGTCGAGCATCTGGCCGGCGAAGACGTGGGTGCCGAGGCGGCGCTCGCAGCGATCGCCGCGGCCGACGAGCACCCGAACCCGAGCCTGCTCGCGCTGCACGCCGCGTTCCCGAACCCCCCAGGTTGGAAGCTCACCGACTCGGTGCCGTTCTCCTCCGCACGCAAGTGGAGCGCAGCCGTCTTCGAGGACCATGGCTGCTGGTACCTCGGCGCACCCGACATCCTGCTCACCCGGGCGGCGAGCCTCGCTGATGCACCTGAACGGATCCAGCACCATGCGCAGCGCGGTCGCCGGGTGCTCATGCTCGCCCGGTCGCCTGCGGGACTTCGCGGCGAGGAGCTCGCTGATGGGCTCGTCCCGATCGCGCTCATCGTGCTGGAGGAGAAGATCCGCGATGCGGCACCGGGGATGATCCGCTACTTCGAGGATCAGCAGGTGACCGTGAAGGTGATCTCCGGAGACAACCCCGTGACCGTCGCCGCCGTCGCGCAGCGGGTTGGCGTCACCGGCGCGTCGCAGGCCTTCGACGCCCGATTCCTGCCGGAAGACCCGGACGACCTGATGCGGGTGATGGAGGAGCACGCGGTGTTCGGTCGGGTGACCCCCCAGCAGAAACGGGCCATGGTCCACGCTCTGCAGGCCGCCGGGCACACCGTAGCCATGACCGGCGACGGTGTGAACGACACCCTCGCCCTGAAGGACGCCGACATCGGGGTCGCCATGGGCACCGGCAGCCAGGCAGCCCGCGCCGTGGCCCGGTTCGTCCTGCTCGGCAACGACTTCGCGCTCTTCCCGTCGGTGGTGAACGAAGGGCGACGGGTGATCGCCAACGTCGAACGGGTCGCCAACCTCTTCCTCACCAAGACCTTCTACGCCATGTTGCTCGGGTTGGCTGTTGGCGTCGCAGGGCTGCCGTTCCCCTTCATCCCCCGACACTTCACGATCATCTCGAGCCTCACCATCGGCATCCCCGGGTTCTTCCTCGCACTGGCACCGAACGCCCGTCGAGCCCGACCGAACTTCCTGGCACGCGTGCTGCGCTTCGCCGTCCCAGCCGGCTTCGTCGCATCGGTCGCGACCCTCACCGCCTACCAGGTGGCGAGAGCGGTCGAAGACCTCGAGGTTCCCGTCGCCCGCACGGTCGCGGTGATCGTGCTCTTCACCGTGGCCTTCTGGGTGCTCGCCATCCTCGCCCGGCCGTTCAACCGGCTGCGCGCGGGCCTGCTCGGTGCGATGGCAGGTGCGTTCTTCCTCGCGCTGGCCCTTCCTCAGGCGCGCGCCTACTTCGAGCTCCCGCTGCCGCCGATGGATGCACTGCTGGTGGCGGTCGGCCTGGGCGCCGCGGCATGCGGGACCCTCGAGCTGGGTTGGCGTCTGGCAGGCTGGGTCGACCGCAACACGTCGATCAACCTAGAGCTGGCTGCCCGTTGACCGGCTCGACCAGGCCGGCTCAGCGCCCGGCGTAGCCCCGACGCTGCCGCTCCGCGAGCCGTGCTGCGTAGACCGCCGCCTCCGTGCGACGCTGCATGCCCATCTTCGACAGAAGGTTCGACACGTAGTTCTTCACGGTCTTCTCCGCCAGGTACATCCGCTCCGCGATCTCGCGGTTGGTGAGACCCTCGGCCAGCAGGTCGAGGATGCGTCGCTCCTGGTCGGTGAGCGACTCGACCCGTTCGTCATCGGGTGAGCCGTTGCGAAGCCGGTCGAGAACTCTGGCCGTGACGGACGGGTCCAGCAGCGACTGGCCCGAGGCCACCGCCCTCACCGCGTCGACGAGCTCCGAGGCGCGGATCTGCTTGAGGACGTAGCCGGCAGCCCCCGCCATGATGGCGTCGAAGAGAGCCTCGTCGTCCGCGTAGGACGTGAGCATCAGGCACTGGAGCTGCGGCATCTTCGACCGCACCTCTCGACAGACCTCCACGCCGTCACCGTCGGGCAGACGCACATCGAGGACCGCCACATCAGGGCTGGTGGCCGGAATGCGCCGCAACGCATCCTCTGCAGTGCTGGCCTCGCCGACCACCTCCATGTCACCCGCACCCTCGAGCAGCTCGCGCAGACCACGACGCACGATCTCGTGGTCGTCGAGCAGGAACACACGGATCGGCACCCGACCATTCTGCCCGATGGCCTGCTCTTGCGCGGGCACGGCCAGCGGCCCCACCGGGTCAGGTCTGGCCGCTGCAACCGAGATGGTGGTGCTCGAGCGCCCCTTGCCCGTACCACCCACCGATCCGGCGACCGGTGACGAGATCGGTGCTGATGGCTACCCAGTGGTCGCTCTGGTCGCTCGCCCACGGCCGGAGCGGGAGCCGGCGGAGTCGGCCGATCTCCTCTGGATCGGTGATGAGGGAGGACACCCCCCGCACCAGCACCGACCAACCGGTGTGGCTGATCGGATCGATGCGGTCGGCCTCGAACGCGACGATCGCCCCGAGGAGAGCGGCGCGCAGCTTGCCGCCCTCCGAGGTTCGGATGACGATGCGGTTGCGCTCGGCGTCGTACGCGAAGTTGACCGGCAGCACGACCGGCAGCGCATTGACCGACAGGCCGACCCGCCCCACCGGCACGGTGCGCAGGAGCCCCAGGCACTCGGCCCGGTCGAGGATCTCCATCCCGTTGCGATCCTGTTCCACCGCAGTCGATCCTGCGGGCTCTCGGGCGCCAGCTGGTAGGGCCGAACGTCACTGCGGGCCGTGACGGAGGGAGCCCTGCGGAGTGGCGCCCACTACGCTCCGGAGGCATGTACCAGACGGTGGTGGTGCCTCTCGACGGTTCGGAGCTCGCCGAGCGGGCCCTCGGTCCAGCCACCGCGGTGGCCCGGGCGGCGGGGGCGGCGGTGCAGCTCCTGCGCGTCGCCAGCAGCCGGGAGGCGAAGGAAGCGCACGACTACCTCGAGGGATGGGCGGCGCGGCTGGACGTCCCGTGCCGGCCGCCATACGTGATCGAAGCCGACTGGGCCGCCGAGTGCATCGCCAACGCAGCGGAGGAACCAGGCTCCCTCGTCTGCATGACCAGCCACGGCAAGGGTGGGATCCGACGCCTGCTGCTCGGCTCGGTGGCCGAGGACGTGCTTCGTCTCAGCCGCCGTGCGGTGCTGGTGGTCGGCCCGGAGCTGGCGAGCGACCGGGTGACGCTCGAGGGCGGCAAGCTCCTGGTCTGCACCGACGGCTCGGAGCTCTCCGAGTCCATCCTCCCCGTGGCCGAGCAGTGGGTCACCAGCTTCGGCATGGAGCCCTGGGTCACCACCGTGGTCGATCCGGACGCGCCCACCCGGGCGGCTGGTCCGGAGCCGGTCTCCGACACGGTCGACTCCATGCACGTCGAGCGCATCGCCCGTGAGCTCGGGGCCGGCGCCACCGGTGGCTGGGAGGTGCTCTACGACGGTGCGCCGGCAGACACCATCGTCGAGTTCGCAGCCCGCCTCCCGGCGACCATCGTGGCGATGGCCACGCACGGCACCACCGGGCTAGCCCGGGTGGCGATCGGCAGCGTCGCCGCCGACGTGCTGCGGCATGCACCCTGTCCGGTCCTGCTGCTGCGCCCTCAGGGCCTGGACGGAGACGACGCGCGGTAGCGTCCGACCGGCTCGTCCGCCGACGCCACCTGAGCGCGGCGGAGCCGCTCGATCCGGATCTGACCGCCGAGGCCGTCAGCCCCTCGGGACCCGACCCTCGACCGCGTCATCTCCGAACAGCGCGCGGGCGACCGGTTCGTAGTTCGGCCCCCGGCGCAGGTGGTGACCGCCGTCGACGTTGATCGTCGCACCGGTGATCCAGCTCGACTCCGGCCCGAGCAGGAACCGCACCAGCGCGGCCACGTCGTCAACGGTGCCGATCCGCCGCACCGGCATCTGGTCGAGGTAGTCGGTGCGGGTCTGCTCGTCGCCCACGACGAAGCTGACCAGGTCGGTGTCCACCAGGCCCGGCTGCACGGAGTTGACCCGCACGCCAGCCACCCCAAGCTCGTCGGCGGTCACCCGCACCAGCATGTCGATCGCCGCCTTGCTGACGCAGTAGGGCCCCATGAACCGGTGGGTGACCACACCGGCGATCGAGGAGATGGCGACCATCGCCCCACCGCCGCTGGCGCTGATGGCCGCCCCCGCGTGCTTGAAGGTGAGGAACGTGCCGGTCGTGTTGGTCGCGAGGATCCCTTCCCACTCCTCGACGGAGGTGGTGAGGATCGGCCCCAGCCCGCCCCTGCCGGCGGCGGCCACGGCGAGATGCAGGCCGTCCCGTGGCGCCGCGGCGACGTCAACCGCCGCCCGCACCTGCTCCTCGTCAGCGACGTCACACACCACCCACTGCACGGAAGCCCCCTCAGGCGCCTCGACCTCCAACGCCGCGGCGGCGTCCCGTAGCCGCGCTTCGGTCCGGCCCGCGATGGTCACCGTCGCGCCGTCGCGCAGCAGGAACCGGGCGCACTGCAGGCCGATGCCACTCCCCCCGCCCGTGATCAGCGCCGCCTGCCCCGACAACGTGCTCATGCGCACCCCACCTCCCCGACTCGGCTGTCCGGCGAAACCTACGCTGTCGGGGTGGGCGGCACCACTCCCGAGCGCCTCGAGCCGATGCGTGCCGTGCTGGTCGCAGACGTCCCGCCCGATGACGAGAACTGGTCCTACGAGATCAAGTGGGATGGCATGCGGGCCATCGCCGTCATCGAGGGCGGCACGCTGCGCCTCCACACCGCCAACCTCCTCGACGCGACCGACCGGTTCCCCGAGCTGCAGGGGCTCGCGTCGGCAGTTGCCCCCCACGATGCAGTGCTGGACGGCGAAGTCGTCGCTCTGAACGAACGGGGCGTCCCCGACTTCGGCCGGCTCCAACCCCGAATGCAGGCCCGCTCGGCGCGAGCGATCCGGGAGGCCAGTCAGCGCCAACCGGTCGTGTACGTGCTGTTCGACCTGCTAGCGCTCGATGGTGAGGACCTCACCCCACTGCCGTATGAGCAGCGCCGGGCGCAGCTGCAGCAGCTGGTGTCCCCCGGCCCGGCCTGGCGGGTCACGGAGGCCTGGACCGGCGGCGGAAGGGAGCTCCTCGAGGTCATGCGCGAACGCGGCATGGAAGGACTCATCGCCAAGCGACTGGGCAGCCGCTACGAGCCGGGCAGACGTTCGACCGCCTGGCGGAAGCTGAAGGTCCGCCAGCAGCAGGAGCTCGTCGTCGGGGGCTGGCTTCCCGGCAACCGAGCGCGGGCATCCACCTTCGGTTCGCTGCTCGTCGGCTACTTCGACGGCCCATCGCTGCGCTATGCCGGACGGGTCGGCACCGGGTTCAGCGATGACGAGCTCCGCCGACTGCGCGAGCTGCTCGAATCGCTGGCGACCGAGCACTGCCCGTTCGATCCGCCACCACCGGCTCCGGTGCGACGGGAGGCCCGCTGGGTCGAACCGGAGCTGGTGGTGGAGGTCGCCTTCCGAGAGTGGACGGCGGAGGGGCTGCTCCGCCAACCCGCGTATCTCGGGCAGCGCATCGACAAGCCGGCGCGAGAGGTCGTGCGCGAGCGGGCCTGAACGACCGGAAGGGCCACGAAGGGCGCCTCCCGATGCGCGATGCTGGCAGCGTGCGAGGCCGGCTGGAGGGTGACGAGCTGCGACTCGTCATCCCGGCTGCCGCCCACTACAGCCGTGTCGCCCGGGTGGCGGTCTCCGGGCTCGGAGCACGGCTCGGACTGCGGTTCGCACAGATCGAAGATCTGCGCCTCGCGGTCGACGAGACGCTCATCCTCCTGCTCCGACCGGAGGGGGCCTCCGGCAACGTGGTTTTCACCTTCCACATCGCTCAACACGAGCTGACCATCGATGCGGCGACCACCGCCGGGAGCGACCAGCACTGGCTCGACGCGGGTGCGCGAGCGCGGTTCGAGCAACTCGTGGGCCCGGTCGTCGATGCGTACGAGATCGACGAGGAAGGCACACGGGTTCACCTGGTGAAAGCCCTCCCCACCTGACCGAACGGATCCACCTGACCGACCTGACCCGGGTATCGATGCCGGTACCGGAGGCTCAGCGCCCGGTGTGACCGAACCCGCCGTCGCCCCGGTGCGAGCCGTCCAGCTCGTCCACCACGTCGAACACGACGTGCTCCACACGCTGGATCACGAGCTGGGCGATGCGCTCACCCCGGCGGACCTCGAAGTCCTCGACGGGGTCGGTGTTCACGAGCAGGACCTTCAGCTCGCCGCGATAGCCGCTGTCGATCAGGCCAGGGGTGTTCAGACAGGTCACCCCGTGGTGGAGCGCCAGCCCGCTGCGGGGCTGGATGAACCCGGCGAACCCCTCCGGGATGGCGATGGCCACTCCGCAGGGGACCAGTGCCCGACCACCTCCGGCCCTGATCACGGCGGGCTCACGGGCCACCAGGTCGAGCCCCGCGTCACCCGGGCGGGCATAGGCCGGAAGCGGCAGCTCGGCATCGAGGCGAACCAGCGGGATGCGCAGCACGACCGCGCAGGCTAGGCGCGCCGCGCGCCACCCGGGCACGGCACACCCACCCGGCGCGTCTAGCATTCGCCCGATGGCATTCGAGCCGGCAGCTGGCTCGCGGGGGCTGCGTGACCACGTCGGGGTGCTCCGCCGCCGGGCGCCGATCATCGTTGCGGTCACGCTCGCTGCCGTGCTCGCCGCACTGCTGGCGTCGCTCGGACAGCCCCGTCGCTACGCGGCCACCGCACAGGTGCTCTTCCAGCAGGAGGTGGCGACCGTCCAGGACCCGCGACCCGATCAGATCGTCGACAGCAAGCGGCTCGACCCGGTCCGGGTGATGCAGAACGAGGTCCGGCTGGCGTCGAGTGAGCTGGTCCGCGACCGGGTCCGCGACCAGCTCGGTCACCCGGTCACCGGCTCGGTCACCAACCCGCGTGACACCGACGTGCTGCTCTTCACGGCGACCGCAGACGAGGCGGACGAGGCCGCGAGGACCGCCGACGCGTGGGCGGACACCTACGTCGCGGTTCGCAGTGAGCTGGCTGCCGCGCGCACCGAGGGCGGGGTGCAGGCGATCGACGAGCAGCTCGGCGTGATCGACAGGCGCATCGGCGAGATCGACCGGGAGCTCGACGCGCGACCCGACTCCGAGCGCACCGCCGCGCTGACCGCCGAGCAGGCAGCGCTGATCGACCAGCGCGCCGCGTGGGTCCGCCAGCGGCAGATCCTCGAAGCCGACACAGCGCTCGCAGCCACCAACGACGCCCGGGTGATCGACCGTGCCGACCCTCCCCGGCGACCCTCGCAACCGGCGACGCTCCGCAACGTGGTGCTGGCCGCGCTCGCCGGCCTGCTCCTCGGGCTCGCGGTGGCGTACGCGGTCGACGCGCTCGACGACGTCATCCGCGACGTCGACGACCTCCACCGGGCGCTGGCACTGCCCGTGCTGGGCTCGGTCGCCACCGTGCCCGCCTCAGGGGACGTGCGGGCCACGCCAATCGACGACCCGGCTCTGAGCGAGGCCGGCGTCGTGCCGCTGGCGGCGTCCGGCGAGCGAACTGGTGGACTCCACGTGCTCGTGGTTCCCCGGGGCACCCGTGCTCGGGCGGTACGCGAGCGGGCCGACGCACTCGACCGCCTCGGCGTCCACCTGATCGGAGCCGTGCTGGCCTGTGGTGCTCCCCGGTCGGGTCCCGCGGCGGGAGGATCCGCCGGGAGCATCGACCTCGAGGCGCGGGTCGCCACCGAGCAGCTCCGGGCATGACCTCCGTCCACGTCGTGGTGGACGCCCTGCCCATCCACTTCGGTGGCGGGGCGACGTATCTCACCAACCAGCTCCGAGCGCTCCAGCGCGTCGCACCGGATCTGCGGCTCCAGGTTCTGGCCGGCCCCTGGAACGCCGCGCTCCTCGAGGCCGCGGAGCTACCACCGACCTCGCTGGAGGTGATCCGCGTGCCGGACGGCGTCGGGCGGGGTGTGTGGGAACAGCTCGCGCTACCCCGCCGCAGCGGGCCGCCGGCGGTGCTCTACGCACCGGGAGGCATCGTCCCCTTCGCGCCCCGCCGGGTGCCGGTGCTCGCCGCGCTCCAGAACCCGAACTTCTTCGGTTCGGGTCGGCGCGCCCGACACAACCGCCGATGGCACCGTCGCTGGCGGGTGGCCCTGCACCGGTGGTCAGCCCGCCGGGCCGACCACCTCATCACCGTCTCCGAGTCGTTCCGGCGTGAGGTGCTCTCTGATCTCCCCCAGCTCGCCGACCGTCTCACCGTCGTGCCAAGCGGTCTCGAGCCCCTCCCAGCGGAGTCGTCCCCACCGGCCACCTTCCCGCCCGGTGTCGAGGACTTCGTGCTCTCGCTCGCCAACGACGCTCCGCACAAGCAGCTCGACCTGCTCGTGACGGCGTGGGGCGAAGCTGCGGCCTCCAACCGTGCGGTCCCCGCCCTCGTGCTCGCTGGTGTCGTCGCCGATGCGCGCCAACGACACCAGCGCTCGCTGGTGCCAGCTCGGGTGCGGGGGTCACTGCACCACCTCGGCCCCGTTCACCGCAGGGAGGAGGTGGCGTGGTTGCTGCAACGGGCCCGTGCCCTCGTCGCGGTCTCCACCCTGGAGACGTTCGGGTTCACTCCGGCCGAGGCCGGCGCTGTCGGATGTCCGATCGTGCTCTCCGACATCCCCGCCCATCGGGAGGTCGCGGGCGGCCATGCCCGATACGTCCCAGTGGGCGACGCCGGCGCGCTGCGGGCTGCGATCGAGACCCTCCCGCCACGAGGAACCCGCCGGATCTGGCGCTGGCCGGTGTCGTGGGACGACCACGCCCGGCAGCTCCATGGGCTGCTGGTGTCGATCGCCGAGCACCAATGGGCGCGGGCCGGGACATGACCGACACTGGGGTGCACGTCGACGCGGAGAGCAGCGCCTGGGGGCCCACCGACCGGCGCCCGCTCCGGCGCGACTTCGCCTCCACCACGGCCACCAACCTGCTGATCAGCGTCGTCAACGTCGTGACCGGGATCCTGGTCGCACGCCTGCTCAACCCCGCGGGGCGCGGCGAGCTGGCCGCCATCCTCAACTGGCCCACGCTGCTCGGCATGCTCACCACTCTCGGCATGACCGAGGCACTGGTCTACTTCCCGGCCCGGGAACGCACCCGCGCCGGGCGCTACCTCGGCACCAGCCTCGTGCTGGCGATGTCCGCGAGCGTCGTGCTCGTGGTGGTCGGGTGGCTGCTGATGCCGATCCTGCTCGCCGCGCAGGACCCTTCGGTGGTGTCCGGGGCCCGCTGGTACCTGCTCCAGGTTCCCGTTGCGGCGGTGATCGGCCTGGTCATCAGCCCGCTTCGCGGGATCGGCGACGTCCGGGCGTGGAACGTGCTGCGCTCCGCCCCGACCCTGATCTGGCTGGCCACGCTCACCGTGTTCGCGCTCCGTGGTGGTCGCCCGGAGCCGACGACGGTGGCGATCAGCTTCGTGGGAGCCCGCGCCTGCCTGGCTCCACTGGCCGCCCTGTTCGTCCGTCACCGCCTTCGTCAGCAGCTGCGCCCCGATCCGTCGCTGGCGCCGGCGCTGGTCCGCTTCGGCCTCCCCTGCGCGCTCGCCACCCTCCCCACCACGCTGAACGTTCGCCTCGACCAGCTCCTCATCGCGGCGTTTCTCCCGCCCGGTGATCTGGGCCTGTACGCCGTCGCCGTGTCGTGGAGCACGCTGTCGTCGCCGGTCATGGCCGCGTTCGGCAACGTCCTGTTCCCGAGGGTGGCCGAGCACACCGATCCCGAAGCTGGCGCCGCGCTCGCGGCGAGAGGGGTGCGCACCGCTGTGGTCCTCTCGACCGTGCTCACCGCTGGGGCGCTCGTGATCACGCCCTTCGGGCTGCCGCTGCTGTTCGGGCACCGCTTCGACGTGGCGGTCCCCACCGCGCTGGTTCTCACCGTCGCCGGCGCCGCGTTCGGCGTGAGCAGCGTCCAGCAGGAGGTGCTCCGTGGTCTGGGCCGTCCCAGTGCGGTGCTCTGGTCCCAGCTCGCCGGTCTCGGAGTGACGCTCGCAGGCCTGGCCGTGACCGTGCCGTCACGTGGGCTGGCCTGGATCGCGCTCGCGAGCGTGGCCGGCTACGGCACCGCCGCACTCGCTCTGCTCATCAACCTCGTTCGAGCGACCGGACTGTCGCCAGTCGCCTTCGTTGTCCCCCGCGCCGCGGATCTGCGTGCGATGCGGACCGCTCTGCACCTGTCCCGCCGAAGCGGGCCGAGCGGGGGAGCACCGCGCTGAGCACGTCGCTCGTCTACGTGCTCTCGACGGGCCGGAGCGGATCGACCCTGCTCGAGATGCTGCTCGCCACCCATCCGGAGGTCACCAGTCTGGGCGAGCTCCAGCTCCTCCCGCATCTGCTGCGCGAGCCCGAGGCGCAGTGCCAGTGCGGTAAGACGTTCCCCACCTGCCCGATGTGGGGACCGCTCGTGAGCGGGCCGGGGGCGCGCGACGCGCTGGCAGCGATGACCCTCTTTCGCGAGTCGAAGGACGCCGGGCGGGTCATCCGCTGGCGCTGGCTCCCAGAGCTGCTCGCAGGGCGCACGGGCCGACGGGCTCGTGCGGAGGCGTCCGGGTACGCGTCGTTCACCTTCGACGCGGCGACACGAGCGACACGGCTGTGCGGTGCGCGCGTCGTGGTCGACACCTCAAAGGACCCGTACCGCCTGCAGGTGCTGCTGGCGGCGAGCGCGGCAGGCGAGATCGACATCCGGGTGGTGCAGCTGGTGCGAGACCCCCGGGGGTTCGTCGCCTCGACGATCGGGGCCGGCGGGACGGGACACAGCCGCACCCACTCGGACCGGCGCGCACCGAGCACCGCGCGGGTGGTCCGGGTGGCGGCGAGGTGGCTCATCCAGCACCTGCTCTTCGAGCTCCTCCTGGCCGATCGTGCGGTCCTGCTGGTCCGCTACGAGGACCTGGCGTGCGATCCCCGCTCGGTGCTGGCCCGCATCGGCGCCTGGCTCGGCGTCGACCCCGCGGGGTTCGATCCGCCCGCGTTCCGCACGACGCCCGGACACGCTGTCGGTGGCAACCCGATGCGCCACCGCCGCGATCCGATCGTGCTCGACGAGCGCTGGCGCAGCGACCTCCGACGCTGGCACGCCACACTGGTCTGGTGGATCTGCGCGCCGCTCGCCCGCCGTTTCGGCTACCGGCGGCTCGCTCGGCGGATGCCACCGCCGTGACGCCGCGGGCGCTCGCCGCTGATCTGCGCGCGCTGGGATGGGGCGCGCCGATACGCGTGGCCTACGAGGTGGGCAAGCGCACCGGGGTCCACCGGATGCTGCTC
>JBBFLY010000024.1:0-39934 GCA_037478855.1 Acidimicrobiales bacterium
CCACCACCGCCGCCACCACCACCGCCGCCACCACCACCGCCGCCACCACCACCAGTACCGGTGCCAGGGTTGGGTGTCAGGTCGAGCGAATCGCCGACGATGACCATCCTCGAGGTGCTCGTGAACTGCCTGGTGCCGATCACCGCCCCGACGAAGGTCGCGGGCCGGAAGGTCCAGCGCACCCTGACCTCGACGAAGTCCGTGCCCGGTGTCGCACTGGCACAGGCCAGCTGCGCCCCAGCAGCGGAGAGGCAGCGCACCCTCACGTCGTCGATCTTCGTTCCGGCGAGCTTGGCTTCGACCGCGTCGTCGATCAGGACGCGATCCGCGCCCTTGCTCCCATCAGGGGTCGTGGGGGTGGTCAGCCCCGGCTGGTCGGCCGACCGGTAGTGGATGACCGCCGCGCGAGCTCCGTCCCGGGCCGCGCTCGACGCCTGGCTCAGCTTGAGCGTCGCCAGACCACCATCGACCAGACCCATGATGAGGAAGAGCAGAAGTGGCATCACGAGGGCACCCTCGACGATCACCGCACCCTCGTCGGAACGCAGGCGGCGCCCACTCATCTCCAACCCCCGAGTCACCCCAGCACCACCGCCTCGGCGGTGGCGCGCAAGCGGACCTTGTCGCCGATCCACCCCTCGACGAACGGGGTGAGAACGTCGAAGTCTCGGCTCACCGTCACGACCACCCGGTCCGCGTCAACCCCCGACCGGTTGAAGGCGACCTCGGCGTTCGCCGCACCGCCGTCGGTCGCCGCAGGGTGACGGATCGGGTTGCCGTTCACCACGGTGCAGGTCGCAGGACTCTGCCCCGGCTGGTAGACCTGCCCGTTGTAGATCCGGGTCAGGGTCGCGCCTCCCGTGACCGGATCGATGCGCTTGCGGAACACGGCGATGTCGAACCCATCCGCGATCCGCTCCGCGGTGCTGTCCTCGCTGTCCTCCCCTTCGACCACCCGAACCACGTTGCCCCCCCCGTTGCACCCCCGATCGATGTACTGGGGGAAGAACTGGGCGAAGGCGACGCCTTCGCGCGCCTGGCCGAGCAGGCGGTTGCGCTCCTGGTAGGCGCGGGTGATGTCGATGGTGCCGAAGACGACGATCACCAGGAACGGCAGGACCAGGGCGAACTCGATCAGCGCCGCGCCGCGGTCGCCCCACCGGTCGGGTGCGTCACCACTCCGCCGCGCCCCTGGCGCACTCGTCCCCAGCGTCCGCTTCACGTCCACGGCGCGCTCACTTCCCCTGCCTGCCATTCCCACCTGCACCGGCTCCACCGCCCCCCTGGCCGCCCGCGCCCGTGCTGCCGCCCGCGCCTCCACCCGAGTGGACCGAACCGGATGGTGCGGCTGGCTGCTTCGACCGCCCGGGGGCCTCATCAGACCGACCCGGTACGCCGCTCGACCCCCCCGGCACCTTCCCCACCTGGCCGGGCGCCTCCCCGGAGCGGCCCGGGCTGTCCTGCTGGCCGGGAGCTTCGTCGGCCCGACCCGGGTTCTCCCCACCACGACCCGGCGCCTCCTCGGAACGGCCCGGTCGTTCATCCGACTTCGGCAGGTCGAGCCCAAGTGGCGAGGCGATGGCAGCGACCACGTCCTGGACGGGACCAGGCAGCACGTTGGCCTCCGCCGCGGCGGCCAGCCCACCTCCGGCGACGAGGATCCCCGCACCGATCCCTGCCGCGACCAGTGCACGGCGTCGTCTCGGGGAGCGGGACTTCGCTGCGAAGGCCCGTGCTGCGAGCATGGCGTCAAGATGACGACGAGCGGTCTGCTCGTCCGGCTCGACCACGAACGCCTCCCGGAGGTCGTCGAAGAGCGCGCACAGCTCGGGCTCCCGCCAGCGGTCGCCCATCTCGGCTTCTTCACGGCCCTGGCCAGTCACGATTGCCTCCGAGCTGTCACATCAGACATCGCTGTCGACCTCCCATTCGATACCGCCGGACGCCGAGATGAGCCCATCGACCTATCGGGACGCCGGGTCGGGCCACCGTGCCCGACCCACAAACCCCGTCACTCCTGGATCCCCTCGACCCCTTCCCGGGCCTCCAGTCGCCGCTCCAGCGCGGCCAGGGCCCGGCGGAGCAGCGCCTTCACCGCGGTCTCCGGCTTGCCCATGACCTGCGCGACCTCCTTCACCGGCAGGTCGGCGAGGACCCGCAGCATGAGAGCCGCCCGCTGGTCCTCGGTGAGCTCGTCGATGGCTTCGAGCACACCTCTGCTGCGCAGCCGGGCCATCGCCTCGGATTCGCCGTCCACGAGCAGGATCATCCGATGGCCCATCTCGTCGGTCGGGACCGGATCCTCCCGGCGCCGCCCACGGCGACGCAGGTCATCGACCATCCGGCGATAGGCGATGGTGAGAAGCCATGACCGGAACTGGTGCTCGTCGCCCCGGAAGTGCCCGAGGCGCCGCATCATCGACACGAACACCTCTGAGGCCGTGTCCTCCGGATCTCTCGCGCCGTTGGCTCGGAGGTACCCCAGCACCAGAGGCGCGACGTCCCGGTAGATCGCCTCGACGGCGTCAGCCTCACCACGCTGAGCGGCAGCGAGGATGTCGGGGAAGGCGTTGCCGATCACGGCCGCGCGACGCGACCCGGGGGAACCCCCGCCCGTCCGCCCCATCCGCTTGCACGTTCGCGCCCGATCGCGACCTTCTCCTCAGCTGCTTCACCGGTCAGGTTCCGGCCCCGACGACACCACCGTCCCCGACTGTCTATCGGCGCCGGCACCCGACCCGATCAGGAGAACTACAATTGACGATTGATGATGAGTCAATGGTGCTCGCCCCGCCGCGGAGGTGACCAGTGACGTCGACATCCGCCCCCCGCGACGCCCATGAGACGCCGTCACGTCAGGACTGGACCTTCCTCACCAATCACGCACACGTGCTGCTGTGCATCAGCGCCGACCCTGAGATCCGCCAGCGCGACATCGCCCGGCTGGTCGGGATCACCGAGCGCGCGGCGCAGAAGATCGTCTCGGAGCTAGAAGCGGGAGGCTACCTGACGCGGGAGCGGGTCGGTCGGCGCAACCGCTACCGGATGAACGGCGACGTCCCCCTGCGCCACCCGCTGGAGTCGACGCACCGGATCGGCGAGCTCATCGGGGTGCTCCGCCCGAAGCTGCGCGCACCGGAGTGACGCTCAGGGCTCGATCAGGCCGGGATCTCCGGCGGTCTGCCCACCGTCGACCACGAACTCGGCCCCGGTGCAGTAGGAGCTCTCGTCCGACGCGAGGTACAACACCAGCGGCGCCACGTCGTCGACGGTGCCCAGTCGCCGGAGCGCGAGACGGCGGATGAACGGCTCAAAGGCGTCGAGAGAGGTGGTCTCGGGATCGCGGGTCATCGGGGTGTCGACGCCTCCGGGATGGACGGAGTTGACCCGGATGTTCGAGCTCCCGAGCTCCAGGGCAGCCGTCTTCGTCAGCCCTCGGATCGCCCACTTGCTCGCGACGTAGGCACCAACCAGCGGAAAGCCCACGATGCCCGAGCTCGACGAGATGTTCACGATCGATCCGCCGCCGGCGTCGGCCATCACCGGTGCGACCACCTTGATGCCGAGGAAGGTTCCGACGAGGTTGACGTCGAGCACCCGGCGCAGATCGGCCACGTTGGTGTCGACGATCGGGGAGAAATGCAGGATACCGGCGTTGTTCACAAGGACGTTCGGGGGGCCGAAGGCATCCAGCGTGAAGGCCACGGCCTCTCGCCAGGAGCCCTCATCAGTCACGTCGAGGTGCACGTAGCGGGCAGCCTCACCGAGCTGCTGCGCGAGCCGCGCACCGGGCTCGTCAAGGAGGTCGCCGAGCACCACCCGGGCACCCTCGCGCACGAAGAGCTCGGCCTCGGCGGCCCCCTGGCCACGGGCCGCACCGGAGATGATCGCGATCTTGCCGTCGAGACGACCCATCAGAGCGCTCCGCTAGGGCTTCTCGTCGCTGACGACCCACATGGCGAAGAACTGGGAGCCGCCGCCATAGGCGTGCCCGACGGCGGTGCGCACCCCGTCCACCTGGTGCTCACCTGCTTGGCCCCGCACCTGCATCGCCGCCTCGGCGAAGCGCAGCATGCCGGACGCCCCGATCGGGTTCGACGAGAGCACGCCACCCGAGCAGTTCACCGGGAGGTCACCGTCCATCTGGGTGACCCCGTCCTCGACCAGCTTCCAGCCCTCGCCTTCCTCCGCGAAGCCGAGGTTCTCCAGCCACATGGGTTCGAACCAGCTGAACGGCACGTACATCTCGACCACGTCGACGTCGCGGCGGGGGTTGACGATGCCAGCCTGACGGTAGACGTCGGCCGCACACTCCTGACCAGCCCGTGGGTTCACCTGATCACGCCCCGCGAACATCGTCGGCTCCGAGCGGAAGGCGGTGCCCCGGATCCACGCCGGCTTGCGGCCGTCAGCGGCCGCAGCGTCGCCGCCTTTCTCGTTGGTGAGCACCATCGCGCACGCGCCGTCGGAGGAGGGGCAGGTCTCGCTGTAGCGGATCGGGTCCCACAACATGATCGAGTCCCTCACGGACTCGAAGGTGATCCCCTCCTCGTGCAGGTGCGCGTAGGGGTTCTTCAGGGCGTTGAGCCGGTCCTTCAGCGCGACGAGGATGCCGATGTGGTCCGGCGCGCCGGAGCGGCGAATGTAGGCCCGGATGTGAGGCGCGAAGTACCCGCCGGCGCCGGCGTGCATCGGGGGCTGGAACGGCACGGCGACCGACAGCGCCCACATGGCCTCGCTCTCGGACTGCTTCTCGAAGGCGACCGTGAGCACCCGCTCGTGGATGCCAGCGGCGATGAGATCCTGGGCCACGATGGCCGTCGAGCCCCCGACGCTGCCCGCCGTGTGCACCCGGAACATCGGCTTGCCGACGGCTCCAAGCGCATCGGCCAGGTACAGCTCGGGCATCATCACGCCCTCGAAGAAGTCCGGGGCTTTGCCGATCACGACCGCGTCGATGTCAGACCAGGTCATCTGCGCATCGTCGAGAGCCCGTTGCGCCGCCTGACGGACCAGTCCGGCGATCGAGCAGTCAGCCTTGGCGACGTGCTTGGTCTGACCGATGCCGACAACCGCGACTCGCTCGCTCCCCATCACGCACCCTCCAGGACGCAGACCAGGTTCTGCTGCAGGCACGGGCCGGACGTCGCATGGGCGACGGCCCGGTCGGCCTCTCCGGACCAGATCCGGGCGGCGGCCTCCCCGAAGCGGATGAGACCGGCCGCCATGATCGGGTTGGCACACAGCGCACCACCCGAGGGGTTCAGCGCCACGTCGTTGCTCAGTGATAGCGCCTGGCGCAGGATCAGCTCCTGGTGGGTGAACGGGGCGTGCAGCTCGGCGACGTCGACCTTGTCGTCACCGACGCCCGCCTTCGCGGCAGCCTGCTCGGTCGAGACCGAGCGGGTGAGGTCCCGCACGCCCAGAGCATGGGGTTCGATGCGGTGGTCGATCCCCCGGATCCATGCCGGCCGCTCGCACAGCTCACGGGCCACGTCGTCGGCGGCGAGCACCAGCACCGCTGCGCCGTCGGTGATCGGGGGACAGTCGTGCTTGCGGAGCGGCGCGACGAACTCCTCAGCCTCGAGCAGCGACGACACGTCGACATCCCCTGCGAGCTGGGCGAAGGGGTTGTCCTTCGCCCGCCTTCTGGCAGTCGCGGCCACCTCGGCCATCTCCTCGACCGTGAACGTGCCCTGCTCGATCCCGGCCCGGGCCTGCAGCGCGGCCAACGACACCGGATCCACCCAGAGCGGCCCGAGGTAGTACGGGTCGAGCTGACGGCTGAGAACCCGGCGGATGTTGCCCGGCGAGGACTTGCCATACGCGTAGATCAGCGAGACGTCGGCCTTGCCCATCTGCATCTTCACCCACGCCTCGTACAGCGCCCAGGCGCCGTCCATGTCGACGTGCGACTCGGAGATCGGCGGCCACGGCCCGAAGGCGTCAAGCGCCATGACGAACGAGAAGGGCTGCCCGGCCAGGTAATCGGAGCTTCCGGAGCAGACGAAGTCGACCCGGTCCTTGGTGATGCCGGCGCCTCGCAGGGCCTCGCCGAGCAACGGCATGAGCATCTCGACCTCGTTGATCTCCGACACCGCCCGCCGATGTTTGGTCTGGGCGAACGAGATGATCGCGACGTCCCTCATACGTTGTCCTTGTAGGTCTCGAACGGAGCATCGGGCTCACCGTTGGGGCGGAAGTACCTGATGGACTCGAGCGTGGGGCCGATCTCGTCGTCGGCGACCCAGACCGCCTCGACCCGCATCCCCATGTGAACCTGGTCGTAGGGCACCTCCTGGATGAGGTGCATGATCGGCAGGTCGGCGTTGTCGAGCAGGATCAGCGCGCTCACGTAGGGGATCTCCATCAGGTTGGCCATGAAGGGCACGTTCACGATGCAGAACGACGTGACCGTTCCCGTGTGACCGAGCTCGACCTCCTCCTCGGTGGGCACGCCATCGGTCGGGCACGCACCTCGCGGCGGGACGTACACCTTCCTGCAGATCGGGCAGCGCTGACCCACCAGGCGCTTCTGGGCGACCGCACGCAGGAAGCGGGAGCTCGCCGCGCCGGCGGTGTAGTCGTAGCGGAGACTCGCGGGGGTCCGGATCGATCGGACAGGCTCCACGTCGCGCAGCCGCGCTGGCAGGACGATCTCGGCCATCAGGCGTCTCCCTCCGCTCCAGCCGGGCCCTCCGGCTCGAAGCACTCGATGTCGAGGATGTGCCCCTCCCGGTAGCGGACCCCGTCGTCGCTGTCGGGGTCGGCGCCCTCGGGCCGTGCCGGGCGCCAGCGGGCCTTCACCCGCATGCCGGTCGCCATGCGGCTGACATCGCCGCCGGTGTCGACCGCGTGGAGCATCGGCGTGTCGGCACCGTCGAGGGTGATCAGCGCCCAGGCGAAGGGACGGTCGAGAGGTTGGCCCTCAACCGGATCGGCCACCCAGCACCAGGTGGTGACCACACCGGCGTCGCCGACCTCGACGATCTCGGTGAGGTCTTCCGCGGTCAGCGGGTCGTACTCGACCGGTGGGACGATCACCCGACCGTCGGCGGCCTTCACGCCGACCACGAACCCTTCGCGCAAGGCAGTGAAGAACGCGCCGATCACCGGCCCGGTGGTGCGACTGAACGGGTACTCGATGACCAGCGGCGCGGTCAGGACGTCAGACTGCGACATCACTCCCCCTCGGCAACAGAGACGCCGAGAGATTAGAACACGTTCTCATCCGGTGCGAACCGCGCTGCGCGCCAGGGACGATCCCGTGTACCGGCGCGCAACGCCAATCCGTGAGCAGACCCGGCCGGCCACCGACTTGCTGACGCCCGGCCGAGACCGACTGGTGGTGCTCAGAGCTCGATGACTGAGCGGATGACCTCACCCCGCTTCATCTTCTGGATGGCGTCGTTGACCTCCTCCAGCTTGATCCGCTGGCTGATCATGCCCTCCAGGTCGAGCTTGCCGGCCTTCCAGAGCCGCAGGAGCCGGTTGAAGTCGCAGCGCACATCAGCCGAGCCGTAGTAGCTGCCCTTGAGCGTCTTCTCCTGGAAGAACAGCTCGAACATGTTGAACTCCACGGTCTGGCTCATGTTGCCGACGCCGACCACGATCGCCGTGCCACCGCGGCGCACCGCGTCATAGGCGGCGCGCACCGTCTGGGGGAGGCCGATCGCCTCGAACGCGTAGTCGAAGCCGCCGGCCATGCCGGTGAGCTCCCCCTTCAGCGCGTCGAGTCCCTCCGGCTTGACGGAGTGGGTGGCCCCGAAGCGCTTGGCGGTCTCCAGCTTCTCGTCGTTGAGGTCGACCGCCACGATCGTGGCCGCACCGGCTACCCGGCAACCCTGGATGACCGAGATGCCGACACCGCCGCAACCGAACACCACACAGCTCGACCCGGGCTCAACCCGGGCGGTGTTGATCGCCGCGCCCACGCCGGTGGTCACCCCGCAACCGATCAGCGACGCGATCTCGAACGGCACGTCGTCGTCGATCTTGATCGCCGCTTCCTGGGGCAGGACGATCTCCTCGGCGAATGTGCCGGTGCCCGCCATGCCGAACAGGTCCACGTCGCCCTGCTTGAACCTCGGCAGACCCGCGATGGCGAACTGGATCATGATGCACAGGTGCGGGCTCTTCTGGTCGACGCAGGCCACGCACTGCCCGCAGGGCGGTGACCACGCCACCACCACGTGATCGCCGACGCTCAGCCGGGTGACGGCCGAGCCCACCTCCGTGACCACGCCCGCACCTTCGTGGCCGGGCACGAACGGCGCACCCTGAGGCAGATCGCCCTTCATCGCGTGCAAGTCCGAGTGGCAGACGCCGGTGGCCTTGATCTCGATCCTGACATCGGTCGGTCCGAGCTCGCCGACCGTGACATCATCGACGATCTCGAGCGTCTCGCCGCCGATCTCCCGAAGCACCGCAGCACGCATGTGGGTTCCCCCCTTGGAACGAAGGTGATGAGGCGGTGATCCTCCCCGACCCGACGCGGCCGGGTCAACCGAACGCTGACCCGACGACGCCGGCGCTCGCCGGGGACCCGACACTCGCACCGACACAAGAACACGTTCTAGTCTGATGACCCGTCAGCCACTGCCGAGGGGGAAGATGACATGACCGAGCTGGGCTTCTGGAAGCTGGCTCAGCGCGATCCAGACCGGATCGCGCTGGTCACTCCCGACGGGGTCGAGCACACCGCCGGCGAGCTGCTGGCTGCGGCGAACCAGGTGAGCCACGGGCTGCGGGCCCAGGGCCTCGAGCGCGGCGACACGGTCGCCTGCGTGCTGCCCAACGGGCTCGAGATGATCCAGCTCTACCTGGGTGCGATGCAGATCGGGCTGTACCTCACGCCGATCAACCACCACCTCGTCGGACCGGAGATCGCCTACATCGTCAACGACTCCGAGGCGAAGGTCTTCGTGGCCAGCGCCAACTACGCGGACGAGATCCGCAAGGCGATGACCGAGATCACCCTCGACCCGCGGCACTGCTTAGCGGTCGGTGAGATCGAAGGGCTGCGGCCGTGGAGCGAACTGCTCGAGGGGCAGCCCACCACCAACCCCGACGACCGCGTCGCCGGCGCCCCGATGCACTACACCTCCGGGACCACCGGCCGCCCCAAAGGCGTGAAGCGGGCCCTCATCGACATCGATCCCGACGTGCTCGGCGAGCTGTACGCGGGCTTCCAGGCGATGTTCGGCGTGCAGCCCTTCGACGACAACGTCCACCTCACCGGCTCGCCCCTCTACCACACCGCCGTGCTCATGTGGACGGCGAACTCGATGCACATGGGCCACAAGGTCGTGCTCATGGACAAGTGGACGCCCGAGGGCATGCTCCAGCTCATCGAGCAGCACAAGGTGACCACCTCGCACATGGTGCCCACCCAGTTCCACCGCTTGCTCGCCCTCCCCGAGGAGGTCCGCCAGCGCTACGACGTGTCGTCACTGCGCTGCATGGTCCACGCCGCCGCACCCTGCCCACCCGACATCAAGCGGCGGATGATCGAGTGGTGGGGAGACGCGGTCATGGAGTACTACGCGGCCACCGAAGGCGGCGGCACGATCATCACCGCGCAGGAGTGGCTGCAGAAGCCCGGGAGCGTGGGGAAGGCCTGGCCCGGTGCGGAGATCCGAATCCTCGACGACAACGGCAACGACGTCCCACCCAACACCGAGGGCACCGTCTACATGTCGCTGGCCCAGGCGAACTTCGAGTACAAGGGCGACAAGAAGAAGACCGAGGAGAACCGGCGCGAAGGCTTCTTCACCGTCGGCGACTGGGGTCTGCTCGACGAGGACGGCTACCTGTTCCTCAAAGACCGCAAGAGCGACATGATCATCTCCGGGGGCGTCAACATCTACCCGGCGGAGATCGAAGGCGTCCTGCTCACCTTCCCCAAGATCGCCGACGTCGCCGTGTTCGGCATCCCCCATCCTGACTGGGGGGAGGAGATCAAGGCCGTGGTGCAGCCGGCCGAGGGCGTGGAGCCGAGCGACGAGCTCCGTCGGGAGATCCTCGCCTTCTGCGAGGACCGGCTAGCCAAGTTCAAGCGCCCCAAGACGATCGACTTCATGGCCGAGCTGCCCCGGGATCCGAACGGCAAGCTCTACAAGCGCAAGCTGCGCGACCCCTACTGGGAGGGACGCGAGACCAGGATCTGACCGGCCCGTGCGGCAGCACGGCTCGTGGGGCGCCGTGGCCCGCCTGGGCCACGGACCGCCTCAAGCGTCGATCGCGCTGCGGTGCTGCTCGAGCTGCTCGTAGAGCCGGTCGACCCCCTCGACACAGGGCAGCGCGATCCGCTCACCGGAGTTGAGCTCGATCTCCAGGTTCCAGAACCCCGGGATCACGTCGACTAGCAGAATCCGGTACCAGGGGATGTCGCGTCGGATCGGCCAGCTGCGCTGGATGCGCAGCCCCGCCTCGCGCACGACGATCACCGGGCCGAGCACGGTCCGCAGACCGAGCAGCGACACCGCCAGACCGACCCCGCTGACCAACCGCCACCAGCCTCCGAGCTCTCCGGCCAGCAGACCAGGTACGAAGAAGGCGGCCGTCGCAGCGAGCAGGACCGTGAGCGAGACCCGGCGGAGGGTGGACATCCGCAGCCGATAGCCCGTCGATTGCGCACGCACACCCTCATTCTCGCAGCGGGAGGTGGGGATCCCACCTGCCCACGTGCGAGCCGCCAGCTCGACCCGCGGCGGCATGCTCATCGGTCAGGACTTCGGCAGGTCGCGCCAGGGCACGTCCTTGTCGTCGCGCGGTTCGGGAGGGAGCCCGAGCGCTCGCTCGCCGATCATGTTGCGATGCACCTCGTTGGTGCCTCCACCGATGCGGGAGGCGAACTGCGCCATGTGCTGCTTCTGCCAGAACCCGTCCTGCGGGGCATCGGTGCCGGCGAGCATGCCTGCGGCACCTTCCAGGGCGATCGCGAGGTCAACCCGCTTCGAGAGCGACTGGGTGAAGAAGTTCTTGAGGACGGAGGGGTCCGGTGGGGAACCCCGCCGGTGCATGATCGCGGTCTGCATCCTCATCTGGTGGAACTTGAGGATGCGCTCACGGATGTAGACGTCGGCCAGTCCCTGACGGACGACGGGATCACCCGTGCGCCCGCACTCCCGGGCCAGCGCGAGCACCGCCTGGAAGGTCGTGGTCTGGCCCGCTCCACCGATCATCCCTGCCTCGCTGGCGAGCGTGGTACGGGCGACCGCCCAACCGCCGTTGACCTCCCCCACCACGTTCGCGGCGGGGATGCGCACCTCGGTGAGGAACACCTCGTTGAAGTGCGACAGACCCGTCGCCTGCACGAGCGGCCGGATCTCGATGCCAGGGGACCGCATGTCGACGATGAAGAAGGTGATCCCCTTGTGCTTCGGCACATCCGGATCCGTGCGGGCCAAGAGGATGCCGAAGTCGGCGTGCTGCGCCTCCGAGGTCCAGACCTTCTGGCCCGTGACGACCCACTCATCACCGTCGCGGACCGCGCGGGTCGCGAGCGCTGCGAGGTCCGATCCGGCGCCGGGTTCGCTGAAGAGCTGACACCACAGCTCGTCGCCCCGGAGCATCGGTGGGATGTAGCGGGCCTTCTGCTCCTCGGTGCCGAAGCGCAGCAGTGGCGGCCCGACCAGCTGCTGAGCGGCCCCGATGAAGCCGGTGGTGACGTCGAACTGTGAGGCCTCCTGGTTGAAGATGATGCTCTCAGCCGGCGTCCCGCCCCGACCGCCGTACTTCTTCGGCCAGGTGATCCCCGCCCATCCGTGGTCGAAGAGGGTGCGCTGCCAGGCCCGGCAGCGTCGCAGGTACTCGGCAGCCTCAGCGGGGTCCTCCGAGACGCCACCGCGCGACCAGTCCGCGTCGGTGCCGGTCTTGCGCTGCGCGTGCGCCTCGAGGAACGCCCGCACTTCCTTGCGGAACGCGGCCTCCTCCGGCGTGTCTTCGAAGTCCACGCGGGAACTCTAGAACCTGTTCTAGTCGGGATGCGAAGGTGACCCGGCTCCCGCCTAGGGTCTCGTCCGTGCCTACCCGCCGGCTCGCGCTCTTGCTGGTCACCCTGGCCCTGCCCGCGGCCTGCGCGGGCACGGAGAGCCCGCCGTCACCACCCGGCCAGACCGCCACCACGCTCGCAGCGGGAGCGGCCGATCCCCGGGCCTTCCCGGTGTTCACCGAGCCTGACCAGCCGATCGTGGTGGCGGTGGGCGCGCGATTCGGGATCCTGCTGCCCGCCGAGCACACCGCCGGCTTCCGCTGGCAGCTCACCGCCGACCCCGACCGTGCCGTGCTGATGCCGCTCGGCAACGAGCTGCTCACGAGCACCACCGCGCTGCCGGGCTCCCCCGACGCGGAGGTCATCTCGTTCGCGGCCCGGGCCGAGGGGCAGACCACGATCCGGCTGCGCTACGTCGGCAGCGACGGCAGCCCGGACCCCACCGGCCGCACCGCGACCTTCACCGTGACCGTCACCGCGACCGGGGAACCCCCACTGCCGGCTGAGACCTCCCCGACCACCCACGCACGCCGCTGAGGGCCACACCGAGCGCAACGGTGGGGGACGCGACCGCTGCCCGTCTCGCGGTCGCTCAGGCCGTGGCCTTGGCCTGCACCGCAGCCGCGGTCACCGCGCCTCGGGACATCTTCTGGCCGCTCGGCTTGATCGAGATGTCGTGATCGCCGGCCTCGGCCTTCAGCGCGGCGACGGTGCACCGCTCGCGTGGCCGCACGGAGAACGGGTCGAACTTGAACAGCCGCATCGCGTTGAGGTGCGTGATCCGGTCGACCTCCTCGTCGGTCAGGCCGGCGAGCTCCTGCTCCAGCGTCTCGGCCGCGTCGGGCCAGGCGGTGTCGGAGTGGGGGTAGTCGCACTCCCAGGTGATCATGTCGATCCCGATCTGGTCCCGCAGCTTCACACCGACCGGGTCGTCTATGAAGCAGGTGATCACGTGCTCGCGGAACAGCTCGCTCGGCAGCGACCCCCCGAGGTCCTGACCCGTCCAGGCGCGATGGCGGTCGTAGGTGCGGTCGATGCGCTCGAGGAAGTAGGGGATCCACCCGATGCCACCCTCGCTCAGCGCCACCTTCAGCTTCGGGAAGCGCAGGAAGATGCCCGACCAGATGAGATCGGTCGCGCACTGCACCAGGTTCAGCGGCTGCAGCGTGATCATGACGTCGACCGGCGCGTCGTCAGAGGTCACGACGAGCTGCGACGACGATCCGATGTGCATGCACGGCACGGTGCCGGTGTCGCTGCACGCCTGCCAGAACGGGTCCCAGTGGTCCGTGTGGAGGCTCGGATACCCGAGCACCGCCGGGTTCTCGGGGAACGTCATGGCGAAACACCCCTTCTCAGCCACCCGGTAGACCTCTCGGGCGGTCTCCTCCGCGCTCCACAGCGCGGGCAGGGCGAGAGGCAGGAACCGACCCGGGTAGGCACCGCACCAGTCCTCGATGTGCCAGTCGTTGTACGCCCGGAGGGTGGCGAGGGCGAGCTCCTTGTCGTCGATGCTGGCGAAGAGCCGCCCGGCGAAGCCGGGGAAGGACGGGAAGCACATCGAGCCCAGGATCCCCGCCGCGTTCATGTCCTTGATCCGCTCGTGCACGTCGTAGCAGCCCGGGCGGATCTGCTCGTAGGAGGTGGGATCAACCCCGTACTCCTCCTTCGGCCGACCGGCGACCGCGTTGATGGCCAGGTTGGCGATGTCCTGACCCTCGAAGGTCCACACGTCGACACCGCTCTTCTTGCGGCGCACCTTCGGCGCGCGATCGGCGTACTTGGCGGGCATGCGCCCGTCGAACAGGCCGGGGGGCTCGACGACGTGGTCGTCGACGCTCACCAGGATCATGTCGTCAGCCCGCATCGGTGCCCTCCCTCGGGATGTGTGCCGTGCCCCGTCATCGTCTAGTCTGAAGCACGGTTCACCTTATCTGAACCGTCGTTCACTAACCAGCGGGGCGGTGGACGGCCGACGACCAGGGAGGGACCGCGCATGGCCGGGGCGCAGCCAACGACCGCGACGCCCATCGATTTCAACCCCTACTCGCACGAGGTCCACGACGATCCGTTCCCCTTCTACGAGCGACTACGGGAGGAGGCGCCGGTCTACGAGAACCATCAGCTGGGCTTCTACGCGCTCTCCCGCTACGACGACGTGCTCGCCGCGCTGCACGACCACGAGACCTTCTGCAACCGGCACGGCATCACGCTCGAGCCAAAGAGCCCCCTGCCGATGATGCTCACGATGGACCCACCCGAGCACACGGCGATGCGTCGGCTGGTGAGCCGGGTGTTCACACCCCGACGGGTCGCCGATCTCGAGCCGAGCATCCGGGCCCTGTCCACCAGGTACCTCGATCCCATCGCCGGTGAGGGTCACTGCGACCTGATCACCGACTACTCGGCGAGGCTCCCGATGGATGTCATCTCCACCATGCTCGGGGTGCCGCCGACGGACCAGGACCTGCTCCGCGGCTGGACCGACGACATGATCCACCGGGAGGAAGGTCAACCCGACGTCACGGAGCTGGGCGTCGAGGCGGCCACGAACCTCTACGGCTACCTCTGCGAGATGGTCACCGCCAAGCGGGCCCGCCCGGGCGACGATCTCACGAGCGCGCTGCTCGAGGCCTCGCTCGACGGCCGGAAGCTGACCGACCGCGACGTCGTCGGCTTCCTGCTCCTCCTGGTCATCGCCGGGAACGAGACGACCACCAAGCTCATCGGTAACGCCGTCTACTGGCTGTGGCGGAACCCGGATGAGCGTCGCAAGCTCCTCGACGATCCCTCCCGGATCCCCGACGCGGTCGAGGAGACCCTCCGCTACGAGGGATCGACCCAGCTCACCGCTCGCACCCTGACCCGTGATCTCGAGCTGCACGGCGTCACCATGTGCGAGGGCAGGAAGGTGCTCCTCCTGCTCGGCTCGGCCAACCGCGACCCACGCGTCTGGGACCGCCCGGACGTCTTCGACATCGATCGCGAGGGTCTGAACCGCCACCTCGCCTTCGGGCACGGGATCCACGTCTGCCTCGGCGCAGCCCTCGCCCGACTCGAGACGCGCATCGCGCTCGAGCACATCCACCAGCGGCTCCTCGACTACGAGGTCGACGAGGACGGCATCGAGCGGGTGCACTCAGGCAACGTTCGCGGCTACGCCCGCCTCCCGCTCAGCTTCCGCCCCGCCTGAGCGCTGAGCCACCCGGAGACGCGGCCCGTCGGCGCTGCCCGTCGACGCTCAACGCCGCTCGAAGGTGACCCCGGCAGCCTCGGCGTCCCAGGTGGCGGGGGTCACGCCCTCGTCGCGCAGCTGGTACTTCAGCACCCGCCCGACCGGATTGCGCGGCAGCTCGGCACGGAACTCGATGTACCTGGGCACGGCGAAGTAGGGCACCCGCTCGACCGCCCAGCGGCACAGCTCCTCCTCCGTGAGGGCGGAGCCCGGTCGCAGCACCGCGGTCACCTTGACGTCGTCCTCGCCCAACGGACTCGGCACCGAGTGGACCGCGACGTCGACCACCTCGTCGTGACCGAGGAAGATCTTCTCCATCTCGAAGCTGGAGATGTTCTCCCCCCGCCGACGCAGGTAGTCCTTCTTGCGGTCGACGAAGTAGAGGAACCCCTGGTCGTCGAGCCGCCCGTAGTCGCCGGTGTGGAACCACCAGTTGCGACTCGCGGCCACCGTCGCCTCCGGCCGACCCCAGTAGCCCTCGAACATGACGTGGGGCCGCTTCGGTCGGCAGACGATCTCGCCGATCTCGCCCGTCGGGACGGGGTTGTCGTCCTCGTCGACCAGCATCACCTCGAACTCGACCTCGTTCGGCTTCCCGGCCGCACCGGGCGGGTTCACCTCCCCTGCGGGCAACGAGGAGATCAGGGAGGCCTCCGTGACCCCGTAGCCGGCACTGAAGGTCTCCACCCCCCAGCGCTTCGCGAACAGCTCCGAGATCTCCGGCGGCATCGGCGCTGCGGCCACCAACCGCAGGGTCGTGCCCTGCGCAGCGGGATGCTCCCGCTCATCGTGGGCGATCAGCACCGCCAGGGTGCCGAGCAGCGAGGCGATGGTGGCACCGGTGCGTGCGATCTCGTCCCAGAAGCCCGAGACCGAGAACTTCCGGGCGATCGCGGAGCGCCCACCGAGCAGCAGGGTGCCCACCACCGCGGTGGCCAGCGCGTTGAGGTGGAACATGGGAAGCGGTGTCCACACCACGTCGTCGGGTCGCCGTCCCCAGGTGCGGGCGATCTGGTCGGCCAGGTTGACCACGTAGTTGTGACTCAGCATGCAGCCCTTGGACGGGCCAGTCGTCCCCGCGGTGTAGATGAACGTGGCCAGATCGGCCGGGCGCACCTCGACGGCGGGTGCACCGCCGGCGCGGTCGAGCACCGAGGCCCAGTCGTGCTGGGGCACCCCGGTGATCTCCGCATCGGTCTCTCCTTCGACGATCACCGCCCGAAGCTCGGGCAGGTCACCCGCGACCTGCGCGGCGCGATGGGCCAGATCGCCCTGCACGATGAGCACCCGCGATCCCGAGTCGAGGAGCTGGTGGGTGAGGAACTCGCCCTTGTAGGCCGTGTTGATCGGCACCGACACCGCGCCGAGGCGGGCCGCGGCGAACACCGTGACCACGCTGGCCGGGCCGTTCTCGAGCAGCGAGGCGACACGGTCACCGCGCCCGACGCCGAGCTCGGCGAGGCTCGCGGCGAGCCGGTCCGCGGAGCTGGCGAGCTCGGCCGCCGTCATCGCGTGGCCGGCGACGGTGAGGAACGGCCCATCCGGGTCGTCCTCGAGCCGTGAGTCGAGCACCTCCACGAGTGTGTGCTGCGCTCCCCTGCTCCACGCCGCCGCAGCCATGAGCAGGACTCTACCTACCGCCTCACGCCACCTTCCTGCTCCTGTCGGAGCCGCTCAAGGTCGCGCTCGAGCTCGAAGCCGGGCGCTACCCCGTCATCGAACTCGAGGGGTCGCATGGCGAGGTCGATCGCCGACCACAGCGTGCGGGAGAACGGGAAGAACAGGACGGGGACGACGAGTGCCGTGATCACCGCGACGACCGCGATGGGCAGCATCGGCGGGTTCGGGTAGGTCAGACCGACCCCGACGATCAGCACCAGCACCACAGCGGTCTGGGTCACGCAGACGTTCAGGAACCACGAGCCGAGCCAGTGACCGGCAACCCGACGGAACTGCAGACCACACCGGGGACAGGCGGGTGCCATCCACACCCAGTGGTGGAACAGGTGCCCGGCACCGCAGACCGGGCAGTGGCGTACGAGACCCCTCCGCAGCATGGTGGAGACCGGCAGCGCCATCAGCGCCCATTGTGGAGCCCCGACGAGGTGGCAGCACCTCGGAACGACCCTCAGGTCCGGGCGAAAGCCCCCAGCTCGCAACGGCGGCCGGTTGGTCGGTCCGCCGTCTAGCCGGCACCCCGCGCTGCGCCTGTGCCGGTGCGCTGCCGCCCGGCCTGGCCCGGTGGGCCCGGGGGCTCAGCTGGGGGCGAGCAGGTCCGCCATCCTGTCGGCACAGGCGTCGATGCCCCCGAAGGCGGGTTCGAGCGCGTAGGCCCGCTTGAAGTAGAGGTGGGCGTCGACCTCCCAGGTGTAACCCATCCCGCCGTGCACCTGGATGCAGCTCCTGCCGTTGGCGACCGCCGCCTCCGCCGCGGTCAGCTTGGCGGCCGCCACCGCCCGCTCAACGGAGCCCACGATCGGGTCGTCGAGGGTCACCCCCGCGGCGTACACCGCGCCACGGGCCACCTCGGTTCGGGTGAACATGTCGGCGAGCAGGTGCTTCACCGCTTGGAACGCGCCGATGGGCTTGTCGAACTGCACCCGCTCCCTGGCGTAGGTCACGGCCAGATCGGTGGCAGCCTCGGCCAGCCCGAGTAGCAGCCCCGCGGTGAGCGCCGCGCCCTGGAGGCGCAGGTGGGCGGCAGCCTCGGCGTCGGCCAGGCGGTCGCCCCGGGGCAGCTCACCGGTCAGCTCCCACACGGGGGTCAGCGGGTCGAGGGGTGTGGCGATCTGACGGCTCTCGACCGCCCTGGCCTGCAGGCCCCACACCCCCTTGTCGTCGAGGACCACCAGCAGATCGAGGGAGCCGAGGTGCTCAACCAATCGGGACGGATCGTCACGCTCGACGCCGCCGACAACCGTCTCGCCCGAGGCCGCGCCGGGCACCAGCCCGGCGAGCAGGTGGGTCCAGACCAGAGGTCCAGGCACCAGTGCCCGGCCCAGCTCCTCGAAGACGAGCACCGCATCCGCCCAGCCGAGGCCGACGCCTCCCTCGGCTTCGGGCAGGCGAAGCGAGAACACCCCCATGTCGGCCAGCTCACGCCACCGATCCCGGTCGACCGCCCCGCGGTCGCCGAGGGCGCGCACCACCTCCATCGGGAAGCGTCCCTCACAGAAGTTGCGAACCCCCTCCTGGAGGGCGACCTGGTTGTCGGAGAGCTCGAAGTCCACGTCCGCTACCCCTTCGGGAGTCCGAGGATGCGCTCGGCGATGATGTTGCGTTGGATCTGGCTGGTGCCCGCCGCGATCGTGAACGAGGTGGAGCGCAGACGCTCCTCGACGAAGATGCCGCTCGGCAGGTCACCCACGTCCTCACGACTGAGCGACGCCCGGTCGAGCACCCGCATGGCCAGATCGGTGAGCCGCTGGAACAGCTCGGAGTAGTACACCTTCACGACCGAGCTGGCCGGCCCGGGGATGCCGTGGCGCTCGGCCTGCGCCAGGTTCCGCTTGGTCATGGCCCACAGCGCGTCCATCTCGGCCTGCAGATGCCCGATCTCACGCCGCAGGGCGATGTCGTCCCACGCGGTGCCCGAGCGCCTGGTCACCTTCTTGGCCAGGGCGGCGAGCTCCCCGATGAGCCGATTGGTCTCCACCAGATCGGAGATGAACCCCGTGCCGCGCTCGAAGCTGAAGGTCACCATCGCGACCCGCCAGCCGTCGTTCTCCTCACCGACGCGGTTGCTCACCGGGATGCGCGCCCCGTCGAAGAACACCTCGCTGAACTCACTCGAGCCGACGATGGTCGTGATCTCACGGATCTCGATGCCGGGGGTGTCCATGGGGCAGATGAGCCAGGTGATGCCCCGGTGCTTGGATCCGGGATCGGTGCGCACGAGCAGCTCGCAGTAGTCGGCGACCTGTGCGAACGAGGTCCAGATCTTCTGGCCGGTGACGACGTACTCGTCGCCGTCGCGCACCGCGCGGCACGACAGCGAGGCGAGATCCGAGCCGGCGCCGGGCTCGGAGAACCCCTGACACCAGACCTCCTCACCACGCAGGATCCTCGGCAGGTGCTCGCGCTTCTGCTCCTCGGTGCCCTCAGCCATGATCGTCGGCCCGCAGTGGAGCAGACCGACGAAGTTCACGCCGATGTAGGGGGCGCCGGCGAGGGTGGTCTCCTCCAGGTAGATGAGCTGCTCGGTCAGCGTCGCACCGCGCCCGCCGTACTCCCTCGGCCAGTTGATGCCCGCGTAACCGGCGTCGTAGAGCATGCGCTGCCAGCCGGTGTCATAGGCCCGGCGCGCCGGCCAGTCGTCGGGCGCCGGCTTCGGTGGCAGGGTCGGGAGGGCCTCGGCCAGCCACTCCCGCAGCTCCCTGCGGAACTGCTCCTCAGCTTCCGTGTAGCGGAGATCCACGGGGTGCTCAGCTCCTCATCTCGCCCAGAATCTGACGACACGTTAGATCCCAGCGGGGGGAACGACCGAACCCGCCTCCGGTGTCCCGGGCAGCACGGTATCGGGGAGGCGGGCCAGTCGCTGGGCTGAGGTCAGGCGGGCTTCGGTGAAGGTGTGACAGGACCCTGCCATCACCGACCAGTCGATGTCCGCCGCGGTCTCGAACGAAGCCCAGTCGAGCTCGAAGTAGCCCATCGCCACCGCGACGGCCCTGCGCATCACCCGCAACGCCTCGCGCAGATCGTCGTCAGCCCCGAGCGTGGCGAGACGCTCACGGAGCTCGGGGCCGAGCACGAACATCCCCTCGAAGGGGCCGGTGCTCACGATGGTCCAGCCGTCGAGTCGCCAGTCGAACACCGGCACCCCATCGCGGGCGAGCGACGCGCCCGACGGGGTGACCTCGATGTCGTAGCGACGCTGCCGGTGCAGACGGGACGCCAACCAGACCAGGTCGTTGACGTGCACGCAGGTGTGCTCACGTCCCCGCTCGAGGAGGGAGCGGGCGACGGCGTCGGGGGCGCCCCGAAGCGTCGGCACCGACCTCAGCGCCCCGGGGCACGTCGACCACGGATGCCGGTGCGACGCCGCGGACGCGCTGACCACCTCGCCGTCGCGCAGCTCGAGCACCACCTCAAAGCCGTGGAAGTGGTCATCCACCGTCGCGATCGACCTGCTTGCGCCGCCCGGATCGTCGACGACCCGGGTCTGGACGGTTCGGGTGTAGGGAGCCATGGACCGGGCAAGCCACTGGTGCCGCTCAGCGGGTGGCGCGCGCTCGCAGCTCGTACTTGAGCACCTTGCCCGTGGCGTTGAGCGGCAGCTCGTCGACCACCTCGATCCGACGCGGCACCTTGTAGTTGGCCATGCGCTCGCGGCACCACGCGATGAGCTCGTCCTCGTCGATCCGCGCGCCCGTTCGCGGAACCACGAAAGCCACACCGACCTCCCCCATCCGCTCGTCGGGGACGCCGACCACGGCGACCTGTGCGATCGCCTCGTGGGCGAGCATGAGGTTCTCGATCTCCGCCGGGTAGGCGTTGAAGCCGCCGACGATGAACATGTCCTTCTTGCGGTCGGTGATCCGCAGGTAGCCACGCTCGTCCATCACGCCGATGTCGCCGGTGTGCAACCAGCCGTCCGGGTCGATCGTCTCGGCGGTGGCCTCGGGATCGTCGAAGTAGCCCAGCATCACGTTGTAGCCCCGCACCACAACCTCCCCGGGCTCACCCCGGGGCACCTCCCGACCGTCGTCGTCGACGCAGCGGACCTCCACGTCCGGGATGGCGCGCCCTGAGGTCGTGGCGATGGTCTGGGGATCATCCCCACTGCGACAGGCGGTCACGACCCCGCAGGCCTCGGTGAGCCCGTACGCCGTGATCACCGACTCGAGCCGGAGCTCGTCGCGCATGCGCACGATCAACTCGACGGGGATGGACGCCGCCCCCGTCACCGCGAGCCGCAGCGACGACAGGTCTCTCGAACCGAGCTCGGGATGGTTGAGGATGCTCTGGTAGAGGGTCGGCGGCCCGGGGAGCATCGTGATGCGATCACGCTCGATGCGCGCCATCGTCTCGGGTACGTCGAACACCGCCTGCGGATACAGGGTGGCCCCCTTCATCAAGCCTGCGAGGATGCCCGCCTTGTAGCCGAACGAGTGGAAGAACGGGTTCACCACCAGGTAGCGGTCGCCTTCGCGCAGGCCCACCAGGTCCGCCCAGGAGAGGAACGCGCGGAGGTTCTGCCCGTGCGCGGTCATCACGCCCTTCGGGCGGCCGGTCGTGCCCGAGGTGAAGAGGATGTCGCTCAGATCGAGCGGGTCGATCGAGTCGATCCGCTCGTCCACCAGCCGGTCATCGACCTCGGCGCCGGAGGCCAGGAAGGCGTCCCAGCCCGTCGCCCCGGCGGGCACCTCGCCGCGGAGGATCACCGTACGTTCGAGCGACGCCGGCACCCCGGCCTGCGCGAGCAGCGCCGGGTAGTCGTTGCCGAGGAAGCCGTTGACCGTGAGCAGCAGCTTCGTCCGGCTGCGCTCGAGCACGTAGGCCGCTTCGTGACCCTTGTAGCGGGTGTTGAGGGGGACGAGCACGCCACCGGCGGTCTGCAGCCCGAGCAGCCCGACCACCCACTCCCAGATGTTCGGCGCCCAGATCGAGACCCGGTCGCCCTTCTCCACCCCGGCGGCGATGAACGCCCGAGCCGCAGCCCGCACCCGGTCGTGCAGCTCCGCGAACGAGAGGGTGACGTCGCCGTCGACGATCGCTGGCGCGTCGGCCAGCCGCTTCGCCGCCTCACGCACCAGTCGAGGCGTCGTGCCCCACCGCAGGTCTCCACGCTCTGTCATGGTCGCACCCTACCGCTGGACCTGACGAGCCGTCAGGAGCGCAGAAGAGGGCGGCGTCCGCCGTGCCGGCCGTAGGCTGCTCCGCCGATGAGCGCCTCCGACCCCGACTCCCCCTCGGAGCTGGCCAACGTCCTGCTCGCGCTGGCGGAAGGCAACTTTCGGGGCTACAGCGACCTCTACGAACGGATCGCCCGAGCCTGGGCAGAGGATCCCGACCTGCTCCGCCTGGCACTCGAGCTGCGGCCCTCCGACCGCCCGGTATCGTCGCTGCCCATCTCGCTGCTCGCGGTGGTCCACGAGATCGTGTTGCGTGAGCCGGAGCTCCCGCTGGCCGCGATCTACCGCGACGGAACCGGCGATCCCTGGCCGGAGCTGCGCGAGCTGGTCCGGGCCCGGGCACCGGAGATCGCGACCCGCCTCGCCACCTGCTCGATCCAGACCAACGAGGTCGGGCGCTCCTGCACGATCATCCCCGTGCTCGCCTGGATCGCTCGACGGTTCCCCACCCGGGACCTGGCCCTGGTGGAGATCGGGCCGAGCGCCGGGCTCAACCTGCTCGCCGATCGCTACACCATCGACTACGTCACGAGCTCCGGCACCGTGCACCGCACCGGTGATCCGCGCTCGCCGGTGCGACTGCGCTGCGAGCTCAGAGGCGACTGCGAACCACCGCTACCCGAGACACCCCTGCCGATCGTGGCCCGCACCGGCATCGACCTGGAGCCCGTCGACGTGGGCGACCCGGACGCCACCCGGTGGCTGGAGGCGTGCCTCTGGCCCGGCGTGGCGAACCGCAGGGAGCGGCTTCTGGCCGCGATCGACCTGGCCCGACGGGAGCCACACCCACCGCAGCTGCACCGTGGCGACGCGATCGAGTTGCTCGACCCGGTGCTCGACCAGCTCCCCCCGGATGCGCTCCCCGTCGTGTTCTCGACCTGGGCGCTGGCCTACCTGTCTCGCGCCGGGCGCGAGCGCGTGCACGAGCTGGTGGGCGTCCGGGGTGCCACGGCCGACATCGTGCTGTTCAACGCCGAGTACCCGCACGTGATCCCCTGGGTTCCGCCGGCGCGTCGTCCCCGGGTGGACGCGGGCACCGACGCCACCCTCGTCGGGGTGGCGCTGTGGCAGGACGGGCGGGAGACGTCTGTTCCGCTCGCCTGGACGCACGCGCACGGGGCCTGGCTCGACTGGATCGACGACGGGTCCGCGTCGTGAGCCGCTTCACCCTGCGCCGCCAGGCCGCCCGGGTGGTGCTGCTCGACGTGCGCGACCGTGTGCTGCTGATCAACGCCTCCGACCCCGCCGACCGCACCAAGCCACCGTGGTGGGAGATCCCCGGCGGCGGCATGGATCCGCAGGAGTCGAGCGTGGAGGCCGCAGCCCGCGAACTGTGGGAGGAAGCCGGCATCCGCGACGCCCGGGTCGGGCCCTGCGTCTGGGTTCAGCGCGCGCAGTTCTCCTTCGGCGGCTGGGAGTTCGACCAGGACGAGCGGATCCACGTCGCCTGGCTCGACCGTCCCGGGGATGAGCGTGAGCACCGCCCCCGAGGGCTCGAGGCGCTCGAGGCGGCGGCCTTCAGAGGGCATCGGTGGTGGCCGGTCGACGAGCTGCTCGACTCCGACGTGCCGGTGCTCCCCCACCGGCTGCGTGAGCACTTGCCGGACCTGGTGACCGGGAACCTGCCGGACCCACCGATCGACATCAGCTGGCCTCCAGCCGCGGGCTGAGCGTCGATGCGCGTCGGCCGCCCACTCTTCTGAACGGTGGTTCAGTTTTCTTGACGTCGACTCCGGACGACCGTCAGACTCCTCGGGTGTTCGACCTGCGGAACCGGGTCGCGCTGATCACCGGCGCCGGCCAGAACCTCGGGGCTGAGATCGCGCAGCTCCTGGCGGCGCACGGCGCGGCCGTGGTGGTCAACGACCTCTTCGAAGCGCGCGCGTCCACGGTGGCAGCCGCCATCCAGAGCCGCGGTGGACAAGCCGTGGCCATCACCGCGGATGTGACCGATCTCGACGCCGTGCGGCGGATGGTGGCGGAGGCCGCCGAGGCGCTCGGCCCGATCGACATCCTCGTCAACAACGCCGGGGTGCCACCGAACCCGTCCTGGGAGCTGCTCCCCTTCCATCAGACCAGCCCGGAGAGCTGGCGCCCGTGGATCGACATCAACCTCTACGGCGTCCTCCACTGCTGCCACGCGACCGTCGGCGGCATGGTGGAGCGGGGCTGGGGTCGGGTGGTCAACATCGTGAGCGACGCGGGCCGCACCGGCGAGGCGCTGCTGACCGTCTACTGCGCGGCCAAGGCCGGGGCCGCGGGCTTCAGCAGGGCGCTCGCCAAGGAGGTCGCCCCGCACGGGGTCACGGTGAACGCGCTGTCGCTCGGCACCCTCGGCCCGCCCGACGGAAACCTCGAGGTCATCGAGCGGCTGGCTCGCCGCTACCCGGTGGGCCGCATCGGCTCACCCGCCGACGTCGCGCCCGCCGTGCTGTGGCTGGCCAGCGACGAAGCCTCGTGGGTGACCGGCCAGACCATCCCCCTCAACGGTGGCTACGCCACGAGCTGATGGCCCACGACACCGGTGACGCAGACGCCGCACCACCGGCCACACCGAGCAGTCGAGCCCGCTACGGGGTCGACGCTCCCGGCGTCGTCGCCGCCTGCGCCGTGCTCGCCATCGGGTCGGCCTCGTTCGCCGTCGCCGCCTTCGCCCGCTCCGATGACGCCGCAGCCGTCGGACCGCTGATCGCCACGGTGCTGTTCGCGGTCACCGCCGGGGCGATGGCACGAGGCTCACTCGTGGGCAAGCCGAAGCTGTGGGGGGCGATCCTCGACGGGCTGCACCTGCGTGGCGACGAGCGGGTCCTCGACGTGGGCTGCGGCCGCGGTCAGCTCACCAACATGCTGGCGTCACGCCTCCCCACCGGCCGGGTGGTCGGAGTCGACGTGTGGAACCCCAGGTACGAGTGGGGAAGCTCGAAGGGCTCGGCCGAGGAGAACGCGCGTGCGCTGGGCGTCGGCGACCGGGTGGAGCTGGTCGAGTCGGACCTCGCCGATCAGCTGCCCTTCGACGCCGGCAGCTTCGACCTGGTGGTATCGAGCATGGCCCTGCACAACCTGCCCCTCCCGTCCGACCGACGACGAGCCTGCCAGGAGATGGCCCGGGTGGTCGCGCCCGGCGGGCGGGTGGTGATCGTCGACAACGCCCGGACCCAGGAGTACGTCGAAGCGCTCGAGGCTGCCGGTCTCGTCGGCGTCGAGCGCTCCGGCCTCCGCTGGAGCACCTACCCGCCCTGCCGGGTGGTCACCGGCACCAAGCTCCGCGGCGGCGTGCGCCGGCGCCGCTGAGGCCGCCGGCGCTGTGTGGCCGCCGGCCTCAGCTCGACAGGGACCGGGCGCGATCCAGGCAGGGTTGCAGCTCGTCGAGGGCGGCGGGCACGTCGTCGGCGGTCATGGCGAAGAACAGCGCCACCACCTGGTCGACACCCGCCTGCGCGTACTGCTCGACCATCTCCGGCGTACAGCCGTTGAAGTACGGACACACGGTCACGGTGACCTCGCTGCGGTCCCGGCCAGCGTGGTCGAGCTCACGACGCAGCCTCTCCATCCCCTCAGGGACCTCGGCGGGCAGCCGGTTGAACGTGAACCAGCCCTGACCGACGCGCGCCACCCGACGGAGGGCGGCGTCGCTCTCGCCGCCGATGTGCAGCGGCGGGTGCGGAGTCTGGACCGGCTTGGGGTACATGCTGCACGACGGCAGGGAGTAGAACTCGCCCTCGTAGCTCGAGGGGTCCTCGCACCACAGCGCCTTCATCACGCGCAGGTAGTCGTCGGTGCGCCTCCCCCGCTGCGGCCAGGGCACGTTCACGGCCGCGAACTCCTCGGCCAGCCACCCCACGCCGATGCCGAAGTCGACCCGACCGTTCGAGAGCCAGTCGAGCGTCGCCACCTCCTTCGCTGCGTACACCGGGTTGCGCTGGGGGAGCAAGCAGATCGCGGTGCCCAGCCGCACCGTGGTGGTGCATGCCGCCAGGAACGACAGCGTGGTGAACGGCTCGAGCATGCCCGAGCCCGGCGGGGCCGGGATCCTGCCGTCGGCGGCGTAGGGGTAGCGCGAGGCGTACTCCTCGAAGAGCACCACGTGCTCGGGAACCCACAGCGAGTGTACGCCTCGCTCCTCGGCACCGCGGCCGAGCGCATCGAGCCACTCCGGGGTGGCGAAGGGGTTGGCGGTGGGAGCGAAGAGGCCGAAGTCCATCCGCGTTGTCTAGCGCGCGCCCGTCGGGAGGGTCAGACCCGCATCACCTGGCCGCCGTCGACGTTGAGGATGTGTCCGGTGATCCACGAGGCCTCGTCGGAGAGCAGGAACAGGCACGCGTGCACCATGTCATCTACGGTTCCCAAGCGCTTGAGCGGCATCCCAGCGACGATCGACTGCAGGATGCCCTCGTCGACGGTGCTGCGGGTGGCCTCCGTGTCGGTCGGACCAGGGGCGATGGCGTTCACCCGGATGTTGCGCCAGCCGAGCTCGCTGGCGAGGGTGTGGGTGATGCCGTGCAGCGCGAGCTTGGCGATGCCGTAGAAGCCAGCGCCCATCCACGCCGCGGTGGAGGACTGGTTCACGATCGCACCGCCGCCGCGCTCGTGCATCGACCGGTACACGGCCCGGGTGCACAGGACCGCCCCGTTCATGTTCACCGCCATGAAGTGGTTGTAGTAGTCCCAGTCGACCTTGAGCAGGCTCTCGATCTTCATGCCGCCGTAGATCGCCGCGTTGTTCACGAGGTAGTCCACGCCGCCGAACGCCTCCCGGGCGGCTTCGCCCATGGCCTTCGTCGAGGCCTCGTCAGAGACGTCGGTCGGGACGAACACGGCGCGCCCCCCTGCGGCCTCGATCTCCCTCGCCACCCGCTCGCCCTGCTCGGCGTCCAGCTCGGCCACCACCACCGCCGCCCCTTCGGCGGCCAGCCCCTTCGCGTAGGCCTCGCCGATGCCCCGGCCGGCGCCGGTCACCACCGCCACCTTGTCCTCGAACCGCATCACGGTCTCCTCCTGTGCTGTCGCCTTCGCTCTCGTGTGGCGCCGGAGCGACGCCTGCCGGAGGTTCAGGTCGCGACGAACGCCCGGTCGATCAACTCGTGAAGTGCCGACACGGGGTAGGCCTGCTCGACCGCGCTGCGACCCCGGGCGTCGAGGCCGAACACCCACTGCGCGATGTAGGCCTGCATGATCCCGGAGAACAGTGCCGCCATCATCTCGGGATCCTCGGCGCGCAGCTCGCCGGATGCCACCCCCTCGCGGAAGATGCCCGCCTCGAACGCCATCACCTCCCGGTACCGCTCGAAGCCGGCCTCGTTGAGGCTGGTGCGGAAGGTCCAGGTGGCGCCGCCGAGCTCCCGCTCGAAGAGCCGGTAGAAGTCGGGGCGCTGACGGAAGTAGTCGAGCTGGGCGTCGGCGACGCGGTGGAGCTTCTCGAGCGCCGATCCGGCACCTTCGACCGCCAGCTCCATCGTGTCGAGCAGCGCACGCCCCTGCCGCTCGAGCACCTGCGCGAAGAGATCGTCCTTGCCGTCGAAGAAGCCGTACAGCGCGCCGACGGAGAACTCGGCCTGCTCCGCGATCTCCTTCAGGGTGGCGTTGTGGAAGCCCTTGCGGCCGAAGACCCGCTCGGCCGCGTCGAGGATGTGCTGGCGGCTGACCCGATCCTTCTCCCGACGACGCTGATCACGCAGTGAGCCCGAGCCAGCACGTGCGCTACCAGCCATCTCAGCGCTCCCCTGGTGTCACACGGCTGGTCTTCGACCGGCTCCGCCCCTGGTCCGCAGCGTCGGCCCATCTGCGACGCGGATCGTCGCTGCGGGTCACCTCGGGGCGCACCGAGAGCAGGCTCACCTTGGTGCCCCTCGGTGCGGTCACCGCCGTGACCACCGCGTGAGCCACCGCCTCGGCCGGGATGTAGTTGAAGTCCTGCTTGATGCCCAACCGCTCCCAGGCGTGCATGAAGGCGATCATGTCCTGGTCGGTCCAGGTGGTGTTGAACTCGCTCACGGTCGGCCCGAGGCGCACGGTCGTCACCCGGATGCCGGTGCCTCCGAGCTCGACGTCGAGCCCAGCCGCGAGGTACTCGATCGCCGCCTTCGTGGCCCCGTAGGTGAGCATGTGCGGGTAGGGCTGCTGGATCGAGTCGCTGCTGATGAACACCACGTCGCCCGCGATGGCGGATCGCAGCATGGCAGCGGTGGCGGCACGGGTGCAGTAGAGAGCGCCGATCAGGTTGGTGTCGACCATGGCTCGTACCCGTTCGGTGGTGATCTCGGCGATCGCGCCGAGGTAGCCCACACCGGCGTTGTTCACCAGCACGTGGGCCGGGCCGAGCTGCGCCTCGAGAGCCGCGAAGAACGCGTCGACCGAGGTGTCGTCGGTGACGTCGAGCGGGTGAGCCCACGCGGTGCCCCCCGCCGCCCGCACCTCAGCGGCGGTCTCCTCCAAGCGGTCGAGACGGCGGGCGCCGAGCGCCACCGTCCAGCCGAGCTCACCGAGACCCACCGCGATCGCCCGACCGATGCCCGCGGAGGCACCGGTGACCACCGCCGTGCGAGGGCCGTCCTCGGTCTGCAGACCCCAGGCTCCTCGTGGCAGTGACTGCCGCTCGTCGTCGCTCACGTCGATGGACTCCCGTTCGGGGAACTGAACGTTCGTTCACCCTAGCGTCCCGGCCGACAGGGCTGCGCAAGCAGACCAGCGGGAACCGGCCAGCGCACGCGGGTCAGCGCGACCGGATCAGCGCGAGCGGGTCAGCAGGACACAGCCAGCGACGGGGCCACCGCCCGTGCTCACCACCGCGACCTCCGCGTCGACCTGCCGCCCCTCGGCTTCTCCTCGCAGTTGCAGGCAGGCCTCGCGCAGCAGGCCCCACCCGTGGAGGCGCCCACCGCTCAGCTGGCCGCCACCGGTGTTGAGCGGCAGGTCGCCGCCGAGCGCGATCCGCCCGCCGCCCTCCACGAAAGGTCCACCCTCCCCGTGTTCGCAGAAGCCCAGAGCCTCGAGCCAGAACAGGGCGAGGAAGCTGAACCCGTCGTAGAGCTGTGCCACGTCGACATCTGCGGGCGTCAGGTCAGTGCGGGCCCACATCGTCGTCGCTGCGCCCGACGCCGCCATGGTGGTGAGGTCCGGCCACTGGTGCCACGACGGTGGGAGGCCCACCCCGGTGCCGACCGCTTCGATCCGCACCGGTGGGCGGGCCAGGTCTCCGGCCCGGTCCGCGCGGGAGATGACCACCGCGGTCGAGCCGTCGACGGGCACGTCGCAGTCGAGCAGGTGGATCGGCGTTGAGATGGGGCGCGATGACAGGTAGTCGTCCAGGGTGAGGGGCTCGGTCATGACGGCCCCGGGCGTGCGCGCCGCGTGCTCTCGGGCGGTCAGCGCGCTCGCTCCGAGCTGGGCCCGGGTCGTGCCGAACTGGTGCTGGTGGCGGGCCGCGTACGGGGCCAGCCAGTGCGCGGGGGTGACTGCGTCGAACGGTGCCAGCCACGCCGCAAACCCGGTGGCGGCGCCGACCGGGGGCGGGGCCATGGTGCCGGCGCGCAGCGCGGCCGTCACCGTCGACTCGATGCTGGTGCGGTACACGAGTGCGTGGGTGCACAAGCCGCCGGCGACGGCGAGCACCGCGTCGACGAGCGGCTGGAGCTGGCCCGCACCCTCCGCGCCGGCCCGGTGCCAGGCCAGCTCGAGGCCGAGGGCTGCGGCCACCTCGTCGGTGTGGGGTCCCGCGTAGCCGGGCGGGCCGACGCCGGCACCCGGGTACGCGGCGATGCCGTCGATGTCAGCGGGGGTGAGACCGGCGTCGGTGATCGCCGCGACGGCCGCGTCGACGGTCAGATCGAGCTCGCTGCGCCACAGCGCCCGTCCCACGGCGGACTGCCCAACCCCCGCGATCACCGCTCTGCTCTCGGGCTTCTCACTCGACAGCTTCGGGACGGCGAGGCGTCCGAGCCGGCTGCGGTGCCGGTCGCCGCGCCGAACGCCGAGGGGCTCCGCCACGGGCACGGCGAAGGTCTCATCCACCTGCTCGAAGGTGATCCGTACGACATCGCCGATGGCCAGCTGATGGTGCGGGTCGCCGCCGCGGACCCGCAGGGTCATGCGCACGTCGGGCGCACCATCGAGTTCCACGATCGAGATGGTGTAGGGCACGGGGAGGTCGGGGCGGACCTGCTGGTAGCTGACGGTGAGGCTGTAGACCGTGCCGGCGGGCTCCAGCTCGACCGGGGCGAGCTCGCGGGATCGACAGCGCGGGCAGATCGGCCCCGGTGGATAGAGGACGTGACCGCACGCGGTGCAGGCGGGGAGTCGTAGCACCCCGTCCCGGCAGCCCTGCCAGAAGTCCGCCGAGTCGGCGGTGACCGCGGGTCGGACCGGTCCGCCGGATCCTGCGTCAGCCATCACCCGCGGACGGTACCCGCCGCGTCGGACCGTGCTACAGCCCGGCGCTCGGCGAGCGGCGACGATCGCGAGACAGGCGGATCAGGTCGCGGCGAGCGCGGCCTGCAACGCACGGAGGCGCTCCGGCACCACCCGATACCAGACCCACGTCCCCCGCTTCTCCCGCTCGACCAGTCCCGCCTGGTGGAGGACCTTCAGGTGGTGGCTCACGGTCGGCTGACTGCGCCCGACGGGCTCGACCAGATCGCAGGCGCAGACCTCGCCGGCGGGTGCGGAGGCGATGATCGAGAGCAGGCGGACCCGGACGGGATCCGCGAGCGCGGCGAAAGCGGCGGCGAGATCCCGTGCCTCGTCCTCCGCCAAGGGGGCCGCGGAGACCGACGGGCAGCACAGCTCGGGTTCGATCGAGGTGAGGGGGCGCTTGGCCACAGCTACCTCCGGGACGGCGCGCCTGACGGCACATCCACGATATTGACGATCATCGATGCTGTGCTACTGTATCGACAGTCATCAATCTATACGGTCACGGTTTCGAGACGTGTTCACCGTTCCGAGACACGGTCGCCGTCCCGAGACGAGAGGAGTTCGTGATGTCCCGTGTGCAGCTCGCCCTGAACGTGTCTGACCTCGACGAAGCGGTCGCGTTCTACTCGCGACTGCTCGGCACCGAGCCCGCCAAGCGCAAGCCGGGGTACGCCAACTTCGCGGTCGACGATCCGCCGCTCAAGCTGGTGCTCTTCGAGGTCGGCGACGGTCTCGGCGAACGCCTCAACCATCTCGGCATCGAGGTGGAGCACACCGACCAGGTCGCCTCGGCGGCCCGACGCCTCAGCGACTCCGGTCTGCCCACTGACGTCGAGGAGCAGACCACGTGCTGCTACGCCGTGCAGGACAAGGTCTGGATCACCGATCCTGACGGGGCCCGCTGGGAGGTCTACACCGTGCTGGCAGACGCCGACTCGCTGCGACCCCCGGCATCAGCCGGCGCCGCGCCGGCCACACCCGGCACCCCCTGCTGCGGGTGAGCCTCGACGCGCAGCTCGGGCGCCGACTCGCCGCGGAGCTCATCGGCACGGGGCTGCTGCTCGCGGCAGTCGTCGGATCCGGCATCGCGGCGACCCGGCTGACGACAGACCCGGGGTTGCAGCTGCTCATCAACGCCGTCGCCACCGCCGGGGCGCTGGTCGCGCTCATCGTGGCTCTCGGTCCCGTCTCCGGCGCGCACTTCAACCCGGTGGTGACCCTGGCGGACACGTACTTCGGCGGCATGGCCCGTGGGGAGGCGGTGCTCTACCTGGGTTCACAGGTGGTCGGCGCGTGCCTGGGCACGATCCTCGCCAACGTCATGTTCGACCTTCCCGCGATCGGCTGGTCGACCACCACCCGCACCGGGGGAGGTCTGATGACCGCGGAGCTGGCCGCCACGACGGGCCTGCTGCTCGTGATCTTCGGCGCGGCGCGCTCCGAACGGAGCTCCTGGACCCCACTCGTGGTCGGGGCCTACATCGGCTCGGCGTACTTCTTCACCTCGTCGACCTCCTTCGCCAACCCCGCGGTCACCCTCGCCCGCACGCTCTCGGACACCTTCGCCGGGATCGCACCAGCCTCCGTACCCCGGTTCATCGCCGCGCAGGCCGCCGGCCTGCTGGTGGCCCTCGTCCTCGTCAGGTTCCTGTTCCCCCGCGCCGCTGCGACCGCCGCGAACGTCGTGCTACCCCACGAGGAGGATCCGACTCCATGAGCATCAAGCCGTCAGTGCTGTTCGTCTGCGTCCACAACGCCGGCCGATCGCAGATGGCCGCGGCGCTGCTCGAGCGCTACGCCGCGGGGCGCATCGAGGTGCGCTCCGCGGGCAGCGCACCTGCCGACACCCTCAACCCGGCCGTGGTGGAAGCCATGGCCGAGATCGGCATCGACCTGGTGGGCGCCGGCGCCCACCCGAAGAAGCTCTCGACCGAGGCCGTCGAGGCGGCCGACGTCGTGATCACGATGGGCTGCGGCGACGAGTGCCCGTTCTTCCCGGGGAAGCGGTATCTCGACTGGGAGCTCGATGATCCGGCGGACAAGCCCGTGGAGCAGGTCCGACTGATCCGCGATGAGATCGACCGGCGGGTCCGGGCACTCGCGGACCAGCTGCTCGCCTGAGGCCGCGGGCGCACCCGAACACGATCCTCCACCAACCACAGGCCGGCGATCGGGAGGACCACCGGAGCACCGCCCTCCCCGGCCGGGCTCAGCCGAACTGGTCGAGCATGAGGTGGGCGGCCGAATCGAGCTCGTCACCCGTCTCGGCGATGCCCACCCACCCGTTCACCCAGCCCACCAGCGAGGAGAACCACACCAGATCGAGCGCCCTGGTGATGCGGGCCTGCAGCGCCGGGTCGAAGTCGGCCGGGAACGCGAGCCCCTGGATGCGGTCCATCACGATGCCGACCTCGCGCTGGCACTCGGTCACCCCGGGATCGTTCGACGAGAGCGCGGTCACCACCGCGGCGCTCAGCTTGGGCTCGCGCTCCATGGCGCGGGTCGCCCGCCGGAGCACGTCGACCACCCGGTCGGCGATCGTGTCACCGCGTGGCGGACGCATCGTGACCCGGCGCTCCAGGTCGCGAGTCCACTCGACGAGGGCGGCCGCGAGGAGGTGGTCCTTCGAGGAGAAGTACCGGTAGATCGTGCCGAGCGCCACATTGGCGCGGGTCGCCACGTCACGCATCTGGACGGCGTCGTAGCCACCCTCCGAGCCGAGCTGCAGAGCCGCCTCGATCACGCGCTGACGTCGGGCAACCTGACTCTTGCTGAGCTGCTCGGCGGTCGGATCGGCCATGGTCACTCCGGCGAGGTTACCGACCGCTCGACGTCGGTTCAGGGACCACACCGGAGCTCGACGGCCGGGGTTCCGCCGGGAGCCCCAGCACGCGCTCGGCGATGATGTTCCGCTGCACCTCGTTGGTGCCTCCGGCGATGCCGCTGTGGGGCGCCCAGACGAAGCGGTAGCCGAAGTAGCCCGACCACCCGTCCCGCTCACCGTTGAGCATGCCGTGCGCGCCGAGCAGCCGCTTGGCCAGGTTCGTCGAGTGGACCAGGTGCTGGCCGTAGCGGAGCTTCAACACGGAGGTCTCCGGGCCGGGCTCACGACCGTGGCTGAGCGCGGTCTGCATCCGGTAGCCGAGAAAGGTCAGCACCGACACCGCGGTGTGCACCCGGGCCAGCTCCTGGCGGACGAGCGGATCGCCCGCGAGCCCCCGCTCCCGGGCGAGCGCGACCAACCCGACCAGGTCGTCGTCGACCGGCACGCTGCCGATCATGTTGCGCTCGTTGGCCAGGGTGTGCATCGCCGCACGCCACCCCTGGTTCACGCCGGCTTCCCCTCCCAGCACGTTCTCGGCCGGGATGCGCACATCCGTGAGGAAGACCTCGCTGAAGTGCGAGTCACCGGTCATCTGACGGAGCGGGCGGATCTCGATGCCGGGTGTCGCCATGTCGAGCAGGAAGTACGAGATGCCCTTGTGCTTCGGCGCAGCGGGATCGGTGCGCGCCAGCAGGATCCCCCACTCGCTCCGGTCGGCGCTTGAGGTCCACACCTTCTGGCCGTTGACCACCCACTCGTCGCCGTCGCGCACGGCACGGGTCGACAGGCTGGCCAGGTCCGAGCCTGCTCCAGGCTCGCTGAAGAGCTGACACCACTCCTCGTCGCCACGCAGCATCGGCTCGATGAAGCGCTCCCGTTGCGCTTCGGTGCCGAACTCGAGGATCGCGGGCCCAACCATGGTGTGGGCCACCGCGAACGGGCCGTTGTGCACCCCGTAGTTGGCCATCTCCTGGGCGAAGATGACCTCCTGCATGGTCGTGCCACCCCGGCCGCCGTACTCCTTCGGATAGCTGATGCCCGCCCAGCCGCCGTCGAACAGGCGCCGCTGCCAGGCCCGGGCTCTCGCGTCGAGGTCGTCCCAGTTCGCGTCGAGGGTGAAGAAGCCGCGCGAAAAGTCATCGGGGTGCCCCTTGGGGATGGCGTTGGCTTCGAGCCACGCCCTCGCCTCGGCCCGGAAGGCGGCTTCCTCGGGCGTGTCCTCGAAGTCCACGCCCAGGAATGTAACGCGTTCTAGCCGTGGTCCTTCACGAGGCTCGCCCGTCGGTGCGGGCGAGGTGGGACGCGCCGGGACGCGTCGGGCATGCTGTGGCATGGCCCGCGACGCCCACCCCGGGGAGCGCACACCGCAGGTGCCAAGCGGCGCCCGCATGCTCCTGCGAGGCTGCCTCAGACGCTGCGCCGTCTGCGGGCAGGGCCGCCTCTTCCGCCGCTGGTTCACGATGGTCGAGCGCTGCCCGCGCTGCGGTCTGCGCTTCGAGCGGATCGAGGGCCACTGGACGGGCGACCTCGGCATCAACACCATCGTCAGCTTCGGTGCCCTGCTCCTCACCCTGCTGGTCGGGACCTTGACCACCTACCCGGATGTGCCGACCCGGCCGTTGCTGATCATCGCCCTGATGGTCGCCACCATCGTGCCGCTCGCCTTCTACCCGTTCTCCAAGACGATCTGGCTGGCGATCGACCTGATGATGCGTCCGCTCGAGCCCGGCGAGCTCGACGCGACCGCTCCTCCCGCGGCGGATCGCCGCCTCGGGGGTGCTGACCCGCAACCACGCTGACGTGCGACCACGATGCCCGGCACGGTGTCGGCCCGGGCCCTGCGAGGGCGTCGGACCGCACGGCCGAGCAGCGAGCTCGCCGGTGGGGACGTCGTAGAGTGCGGCTATGAGCCGTCGCGCCAGCGCCACCGGGTAGGGGTCGTGCCGTGCATCCCCGGGTGTCGGTGAGCCAGGTCTCGAGCTGGAACTGGTCCCTGGACGAAGACCTCGCGTTCTACGAGGAGGCTGGCATCGAGGCGGTTGGCCTCGCCTACCGAAAGCTGGCCGCGACCGGAGATCCGGTCGACGCCGCTGAACGGGTGGTCCGATCCGGGCTGCGGGTCACGAACCTGCTGGTCCCCGGCCCGTTCTCCCCGGCCGAGCCCGAGCGGTGGCCCGACCAGCGCGAGGCCGCTGGCCTGATCATGGACACCGCGCTCGCGCTGCGACCCGAGATGGTGGTGTTCACCACCGGACCGGCCGGCGACCTCACCTGGGAGCGGGCCGCCGACGCGCTCCAGGACGCGATGCGCGGCACGATCGCCGAGGCGGAGCGAGAGGGCCTGCACCTCGTGATCGAGCACACCAACCCGCTGCGCGCTGACATCGGGTTCGTGCACAGCCTCCGCGACGCGATCGAGCTCGGCTGGCGGCTCGACATGGGGGTCTGCATGGAGATCAGCGCGTGCTGGGCCGAGCGCAACCTCGAAGGCACCATCAGCGCAGGCGTCGATGCGATCAACCTCGTCCAGGTGAGCGACTACGTCATCGGCACCCACCAGACCCCTGATCGGGCGGTGCCCGGCGACGGCGACATCCCGCTGCGCCGCATCATCCGCCACCTCCTCGAAGCAGGGTACACGGGTGTGTTCGACATCGAGGTCATCGGCCCCCGCATCGAGGAGGAGGGCTACCGCTCCGCGATCGGCCGCTCGATCGCCTGGCTCGAGGAGACGCTCGAGGAGCTCGAGCCGGGTTGAGGGCGGTGCCACCGAGCACCCTGGCACGATCCGGGCGTTCGGCCGCGCCCATCGCGGTCCAGCCCGTCCGTCCGATCCCGGCAATTTCGCGCTGGAGAACCATGGGGAACTGCCGATAGAGAGGGAAGACCCCGCGATGGCGGGTTGAGTTGTGCACGCCGCGAAGGCGGAGGTGATCGAGTGGGCAGACAAGCAAAGGCCATCGCCGCAGTCGTGGCCGTCGCGGTGATCGCAGCGGGCGTCTTCCTGATGGTCGACGCCGTCGCCGGTCTGGGCGTCCTCGTGGTCGGGGTCCTCGGCGTCGTCGTGGTCCTGCGACGCAGCGCCGGCGGGTCACCCGCCCACTCGTCCGGCGGCAGGCTCAAGGGGCGACGGGCCAGGGGCGACACCCCACTCGACCTCCTCCCCGACACGAGCGTGCCCATCACCTCGTCGCCGGCTGCACCGCTGCCCACCTGGACCCCACCCGCCGAGCTCATCGGAGACCGGGCATCAGGAGAGGACTCAGGCCAGTCGTGGGACTCAGGCCAGTCGTGGGACTCAGGCCAGTCGTGGGACGCAGGCCAGTCGTGGGACGCAGGCCAGTCGTGGGACTCCAGCGAGTCGTGGGAGGAAGACGGCACTTGGTCGGACCAGGGTGTCGCGCTCGACACCAACCCGCTCGATGCGCTCGACGGGCTCGAAGAGGTCGACGTCGTCGCCGAGGTCGAGCGCATCGACGCAAGGGGAACGGCCCCAGGTCAGCTCGGTGACGACCTCCGGCCGGTCGGCGTAGAGGACCGGGTCGGCAGCGACAAACGCGTGGTCTCCCCCATCAACGAGAACGTCGCGTCCGCCGACGACATCATGGCCGCCAGCCAGGCAACCGAGCTGACTGTGGTGGCGCCCGCAGCCGCGGACAACTCGGAGCTGGCGAAGCTGCTGGCCAAGGTGCAAGCGCGCCTCGCCGCCTACGAGTAGACCTCCGCCACCACCCTGCGGCCGATCACACCACCCGGAGGAAAACCCGCACGAGCGAGACCGCCACAACGTGGACGCGTAGCATGCTCGTGCTACCCGGGAGGGAGGGTTCGGCGATGGATCACCCAGTGCAGCCACCTGGCGAGACCGAGCGGGTGGGCAGGTTCCGGCGGCGCCTGCGGGCCCAGACCTCCTCGGCGGAGACAGCGGCGAACGACGACGCAAGCCTCGACCGGATCACCGGACTGCCGACCAGATCCGAGCTCCACACGGCGTTGCGTCGGGCCGTCGACGACAGCAAGGCCGAGAGCACCCTGGCCGTCCTCGCGTTCCTCGAAGCCGCGGCCCTACGTGACGTGAACGAGACCCTCGGCCCCGACATCGGTGACGAGCTGCTGCGACTCGGCGCCGAACGCCTCCGCACCATCGACCTGCCGGGGTTGAGCGTCGTCCGCTACGAGGGCGCAGTGTTCGGGGTCGTGTTCCCCAAGGTCCCCAACATGACCGGCGCCGAGACCATCGCCCAGTTCCTCATCGAGCACCTCTCGGAGCCCTTCACCATAGACGGCACGGCAGTACGGCTGGGCCCGATCGTCGGAGCCGCGGTTAGCACCGACCAGTACAAGGACCTCGACGACATGGTCCGGGACGCCTTCGGCGCGCTGGTCGAGGCGCGCGGTCTGGGCAACGCCGCCTACGTGATCCACGACGAGACCAAGCGGGCCCGGTTCAGCACCCGCATCGACGATCGACGCATGCAGGACGCGTTCGAGCGAGGCGAGTTCGAACTCTTCTACCAGCCGATCGTCCGTGTCGACACCGACCAGATCGTGGGGGTCGAGGCACTGATCCGATGGCTGCAGCCAGGCACCACCAACGTGGGGCTGCTCTTCCCCCACGACTTCCTGCCGCTGCTCGAGAAGAGCGGGCGCATCGTGGAGGTGGGGCGCTGGGTGCTCGACACCGCGTGTCGGCAGCTGGCGTCCTGGCGGTCCCTCGCACCGGACGCTCCAGACCTGTTCGTCACGTGCAACGTGGGGCCGCACGAACTGGCCGACCCGGGCCTCCCTGACGCGGCGATGGCCGCGATCTCGCGACACGGCGTGCAGCCACGGCAGCTCTGCCTGGACATCACCGAGGCCGCGCTGCGTCACAACCGGTTCCAGCGCGACGCGGTCTGGGCACGGCTGCGCACCCTGAGCAACGAGGGCGTCCGGCTCGGACTGGACGACTTCGGCACGGGTGAGGCGTCGCTGAGCGTCCTGCGGGAGATGAAGCTCGACCTGCTGCGGGTGGACCGACTGTTCGTGTCCGGGCTCGGGATCGCCCGAGAGGACCACGCCATCGTCCGCCACGTGGCGGCGCTGGCGCACGACCTGGGCTGCCTGGCGGTGGCCGAGGGTGTCGAGCGCGACGACCAGGCCAGGTACCTGCAGGAGCTCGGCGTCGACCTCGCACAGGGCTTCCGCTACGGCAGGCCGCAGTCCGCGGAGCAGATCACCAGGCGCCTCGCGCCGGAGGCGGCGTCGAAGGCCGACACCTGGGACCCGTCGAAGATCCTGCCCGGCTGACCCCGCCGGCGCCGCCGTCCCCACCGTCCCGGCCGACCCGGCCGACCCGGCCGACCCCAACGTCCGACTGGCCGACTGGCCGGCTCCTCAACGGCTCCGCATAGCCTCGAAGGGTGACATCGACCCCGTCCGTGAGCCTGACCACCGAGGTGGTGGTCATCGGCGCGGGTCCGGCCGGCAGTGCAGCCGCCATCACGCTGGCCCGCGCCGGACGGGAGGTCCTGGTCGTCGACAAGGCGACCTTCCCCCGGGACAAGTTCTGTGGCGACGGGCTAACCGCCGATGCGCTGCGCCGGCTCGAGTCGCTGGGCCTGGATCCCGCCACGGTCGCTTCTTGGACGCCCGTGCACGACGTCTGGCTCCGGGGGCCCGCAGGCCACCAGATCCACCTCCCCCTCCCCGATGACGGCGGGCTCTTCGCCGTGGTCGCCCGAAGGCGTGACCTCGACGCCGCGATGGTGGAGGTGGCCCGCGCAGCAGGCGCGGAGCTGATCGAGGGCACCGCCTGCACCGCCGTGTCCGTGCGTCCCGAGGGCGTGCGGGTGGATCTCTCCGACGGGCGCGGTGTCTCGGCCCGCTACCTGGTGGCCGCCGACGGCATGTGGTCGCCGGTGCGCAAGGCGCTCGGCCTCTCGCTGACCGGGTACCGGGGGGACTGGCATGCGTTCCGCCAGTACTTCCGGGGGGTGAGCACCCGAGCCGCAACGGAGCTGTTCTGCTGGTTCGAACCAGACTTCCTCCCCGGCTACGCGTGGGCCTTCCCGAGCGGATCGGGAACGGCGAACGTCGGCTTTGGCATCCGACGGGGCAGCCGGTGGCAGGTGGGTGACATGGCCCACCTCTGGCGGGACCTGCTTCGGCGACCCCACATCCGGCAGGTCCTCGGCGCGACCGCCGAGCCGGAGGGTCCCCCGCGGGCCTGGCCCATCCCGGCCCGGATCGGGCGGATCCCGCTCACCTCGGGCGACGGGCGGGTGCTCTTCGCGGGAGACGCGGCCGCTGCCACCGACCCCATGACCGGGGAGGGCATCGGGCAGGCGCTCGCCACCGGCACCTGGGCGGCGCGAGCGGTCATCGCCGCCGGGCCGGGTGATCCGCAGAGGGCACGCACGCACTACCAGGAGCGGGTGCGCCGCGAGCTGATCGCCGACCATGCCCTGTCAGCTTTGCTCGTGCGTGCGCTCCAACACCGTCGGGGTGCCCGCTTCGCCATCCGGCTCGCCGGGCTCACGCCGTGGACGCGACGCAACTTTCGTAGAAGTAGGCGCCGGTGTCGAGCAGGTTGGTGCCACGCTCGTCGTTCCAGATCCCCATGGCGCGGAACGCGT
>JBBFLY010000025.1:0-37796 GCA_037478855.1 Acidimicrobiales bacterium
CGCGTCCGCTTCGGCCAGCTTCGCGCTCAGCCGCTCGTCCAGACTGGCGGCGAACTGCTGCTGGCGGGCGCGGGCCGCCTCGTAGTCGGCGAGACGCCTCTCGGCGTCAGCCGCCTGCTCCTCGGCCTCCTTCCTCGCGCGCTCAGCATCCCGCTGCTCCTGCTCCAGCTCACGTCTGGCGGCGCGCAGATGGTCGATGAGATCACTGGCGCGCACCGCCCGTGCCGACAGCAGAGCCTCCTTCTCCGCAGCCTGCGTGGCGGTGTCGGCCTTGAGGCGGTCAAGGAGGTCGTGACCCGGCGGCTCCACGTAGGCCTCGACCGCGACCTGCGCCATGCGGGTCCGAAGGGCCTCGACCTCCTCCGCCTTCCGGGCGACCGCAGCCTGCGCCTCCCACCAGCGCTTGACCGCCTCGTCAGCGTTGCGACGGGCGTCGGCCAGTCTGATCTGCTCAGCCTTGACGTCGGCCTCGATGTCGCTGAGCGCCCGGTCGATCGCCGCGTCATCAGCCTGGAGCGTGTCGATCTGCAGCGCGAGCTCGGCCCGCTGGGCCCGGATCCGCTGGCGCTCGCTCGCCGCGTCGCGGACATCCGCGGCGGCGGTGGAGAGCACCACGTCGACTGGGACCCCCAGCACGCCGGCGAGTACGGCGACGGCCCAGAGCACGCGTGAGGTCGACCGCAAGAACGAACTCGCCGGAGGGCGTGTCGGCATCGTTCCTCCTCGGTGCTCTGCCTCGATCCGAGGGAGCATCCGCGCGTGCGCACCGAAAGGACCCAGCACCCCGCCCACAGGGCGTGACAACGCTAGCTGATCGGCGTCAAGAAGGAAAGGGTCGAGCGACGATGCACGACGCGACCAGCGAGCAGCCCGCTCGCCTGCCGGCCGCGGGTTGGAGACCCACCTCCACCCCACCGGTCCGTTAGCGTGCACCCATGCTCTTGGATCGATTCCGGTTGAACGACCGCGTCGCCATCGTCACCGGCGCAGGGCGGGGCATCGGCCGTGCCTGCGCGCTCGCCCTAGCCGAGCAGGGTGCGGACGTGGTGATCACGGCCCGCACCAAAGCCCAGCTCGATGAGCTGGCCGACGAGATCGCAACGCTCGGTCGGCGAGCGGTGGTGGTGCCCGCCGACGTCAGCGACACCTCCACCCTCCCCCGGGTGGTCGACGCCGCAGTCCGTGAGCTCGGCCGGATCGACATCGTGGTGAACAACGCTGGCGGCACCGAGCCCAGGCCACTGCTTGACACCTCCGAGCGGTTCCTGGAAGCCGCGTTCCACTTCAACGTCAGCACCGCATTCACGCTGACCAAGCTCGCGGTACCGCACCTGCTCGAAGCTGGTGGGGGCTCCGTGGTGAACATCTCCTCGGCCATGGGACGGCTGACGGCTCGCGGGTTCGTCGCGTACGGCACGGCCAAGGCGGCGCTCGCGCATCTCACCCGGCTCATGGCGGCAGACCTCGCACCCCGGATCCGGGTCAATGCGGTGGCGGTCGGCTCCACGGCCACCTCGGCGCTCGAGGTGGTGCTCACCAACGACGAGCTGCGGGAGGCGATGATCGCCAAGACACCTCTAAAGCGCCTGGGCGAACCCGAGGACATCGCTCTCGCGGTCCTCTACCTGGCCTCGCCGGCCGGGTCCTACCTGACCGGCAAGATCCTCGAGGTCGACGGGGGCATCGAGACCCCCAACTTCGACCTCGGGCTCCCCGACCTCTGACCGCTGCGGTCGTCCGCTGCCCCGGGCCCGACGGCCGCCCCGCACCACCGGGACCCACCGGAGCCGTCCTCAGGTCCGCGCCGCGAGCTGCGCCTCCACCTCACACGCCGCCCGCTCACCGGACTCGATGGCCCCGTCCATGTAGCCGGTCCAGGCAATCGCGGTCTCGGTTCCCGCCCAGTGGATCGGGCCCACCGGCCGACGCAGAGCCGGGCCGAACTGCGTGAGCGCACCCGGCGGGAGGTGTGCGCCGTAGCAACCCCGCGTCCACTCTTCGGCCTGCCAATCCTGGGCGATGAACGCCACCGGATGTCGGGCGCGCTCGCCGAAGAAGCGCACGAGCGACCCAATCACCCGGGATTGCAGCTCCTGCGGTGAGCACCGACCCAGCTCCACGGCGGCGCGACCCTCGACGAACGCGAGCAGCACCCCGGGTCGACCATCCGGTGGCGAGTTGTCGAAGGTCACCTTCACCGGTGGCTCACTGGTCGCGACCTGCCCGTTGAGGCCATCGGCCCGCCAGAACGGCTCGTCGTAGACGGCCTGACACTTGATCACCGACCCCGCCGGCATGCGTTGCGTGAGCTGATCGCGATCAGCGGGCAAAGGTGGTGCGTACGCGATGCGTCCGGCGAGCGTGGGTGGGATGGCCACCACGGCCCGGCGGGCCCGCACCGCGAGCCCATCGGCGACGACCCGCACCCCGCCTCCGGGGCCCGCCTCCTCACCGTGCTCGATCCGACGCACCGGATGGCCGAGCCGGACCCGATCACCGAGCTCGTCAGCCATCCGCGTCGAAAGCCGCTGGGCGCCACCCACCAGCCGGTCCTGCTGGGCGCCGCCCCTGGTCCCGATCAGCCGGTCGACACCCTGCCCCGCGTGGATGTACGCCAGCGCGTGCAGCAGGGAGAACGACGAGGCGTCCGCAGCGAACACCGCGTCGGCGACGATGCGGAAGTACTCCCGGCCACCACGGGTACGGGCTGCCCGTCGGATCCAGGAGTCGAACGTGAGGGCATCCAAGGTCAGCGCCTTCGGAGCATCCCACGGTCGATCGAGCGGCACCTTGCGGGCCAGCCGGTCGAGGCGGAGCTGAGCCTGGAGGGCGTCCGCGAGCACGTGCACCGGCAGCTTCGGTACCGCGCCCCGATATCGGGCGAGGGTGCCGCCGACCCCCGCCAGGCTGTCGCCCGCCGTCCAGGTCGGAAAGGTCGACAGCCCAAGCTCGGCGATGAGCCCGAGCACCCTGTCCTGGCCCGGGCCGACCCACTGCCCACCGAGGTCGACCACGACACCGTCGCCGAGCTCGCGCGAGAGCGTGCGACCCCCTACCCGGTCGCGGGCTTCCACCACCACGACCTCCCGGCCGCCACCGGCAAGCCGGCGTGCCGCCGTCAGACCTGCCAACCCCGCCCCCACCACGACCACGTCAGCCTCGAGCTCCATCAGCCGATCATCCCACCGGTGACCACCTCACCGCTGACGACGCACTTCTGCGAGCGACTGCGCTCACTGCGCTGACGCGTCGGTCACGTCGCGCACGTCGGTGTCGTCGGCCTCGCCAGGCACGTCATCGCCCGCTGGACCGAGGAACACGGCGATCGGATCTCCCCTCCTGCGGGCCTCCGTGACCGCCTCCCACAGCCCGACGTCCACCCCTTCGAGATCTCGCGCCGAACGGATGTCGCCGCCGGTCAGCGCAGCCGTGGCGAGGTCGTCCCGCCCGATCGCACGGAGCTGCTCAGCCAACGCCCGCTCACCTGCGACCAGTGCCGCCCGCTGCTCGGGGGTGAGCGGATCCCACCGCGCGATCTCCTGGAGCTGCCCGTCGCGCGCCGAGACCGCCTCGACCTCGCTCACCGCCCCGCCCATCACCACCCACACCACGTACTGCGGCTCGTGGGTCGACGCCCGCCGGGACTCTCCGAACTTGAAGACCAGATCGTCGTCGACCACCACCGGGATCCCGGCCCGTTCGAGCTGGAGCCGCAACCCGTCAGCCACCGATGCGTTGCGGGTGCCCACAAAGCGGACCAGCGCAGGACCGGGCCTCGGCGCGCTGGCGATCAGATCCCCGACCACCGGCTCGATCTGCACGTACCACTCGCCGTCGGGAGTACCCACCTCATCGACCCCGTCGACCGTGCGGGCCGAGAGCTGCAGCGTCACGGCGAAGGCGACGAGCGCCACCAACGCGCTGGCGCGCTCGAGTCGGGCACGCCCCACAATCGGGTGACGCCCCAACACGGTCGAGCCGGCGGACCAAAGCGACCAGGCGGTCGACAGCCACCACAGCGCTGCGATCACCCACCACCAGCGGATCAAGTAGTTGTAGACCTCCCCGGTTATCCGGGACACCGAGACCACACCAGCGATCGCCGTCGCGGCGACCACGGCCTGGAAGCGCACAGCCGCCAGCTCCCGAACCCGCCACGCCACCCAGGCGGCAAGCGCGAAGCAGAGCACGGGGACCACCAGCGCGCGCAACGGAGCCGACGCCACCGATCCGTCCGCGGGAACCACGATCTCCCGACCACCCATCCACGGGGCGACGTCGCCCAGCTCGCGCGCCACCACCCCCGCCGACCGCACGAGCCCTGCCGTCGCCTCTCCGCTCCCCCGCACGAAGTAGTCGACGAGCGCCGACACGTTGCCGGCGCCGGCCACCTGGTCGATCACCACCGGCATCCACACCCCGACGAACAGCAACACCGCTGCGACGATCACGTGGACGCGCCGGCGGGGTGCAGCACGCGACGCCCACAGGTACCCAAAGGTCGCCACAGCCCACAGCACCGCCACCACCAGCGCGAACCCCACATGACTCTGGACCAGGAAGGCGCCAACGAGCACCGCGGCGGGCAGCCCCAGCCGGTCACCCTCGACGGCAGACCAGCACAGCATCACCAACAGACCGAACGGCAGAACGGTGACCGAGGGGTTCCAGGGGTCGCGGAGGAACGACGGGCCGAGGTGGGTCATCATCAGCGCCACCACCACCGCCGTGCCGACCACCAGCACCAGCCGTCCCCGCCGCCACGCGATCACCAGCATCCCGGCCACCGCCAACGCGTTCACGAGCGCGGCGGCGAGCAGCAACGCGCCCGAGTCGGATCCCGCGAGCCGATAGGGCAGCGCGAGCAACCAGAACAGCAGCGGCCCCGGATGGTTCCACCCGAACCGGGAGTACGGACCGACGAGGGGCGTGGCCGCGGTGCCGACGTCCCGGGTGCGCAGCTCGATCACCGCCCAGTCGCCGGCAGGGAGCCAGCGCCGCTGCAGACCGGCCAGGCCGGAGACGACGACGGGCCAGAGCACGGCGACCGCCACGGCGATCGCAACCAGTGCCGGCCAGTGGGCGCGCACCCCCTCCACCCACCGACGGGGCGGCGGAGGGGACAGGGGGCCGTCAGCGTGATCTGAGTGGTTCACGGAACGCACCCAGCCGTCAGCACGAGAAGGAGAGCACCGTTCGGATGCCCCGCTTCTCCCGCAGATCGTCGAGCGCCTCGTTGACCTCGTGCGCCGGCCGGCGTGCCGTGACCAGCGCGTTGAGGTCGAGACGGCCGGCCTGCCACAGCGCGATCAACCGGGGGATGTCGCGAGCCGCGTGGACGCTGCCGAGCAGGGAGCCGAGGAGCTTCTTCTCGGTCGTCTGGAACAGCGCCACCGGCGAGATGGTCAGAGGATCATCCATCGGGGGCACACCCACGATGACCGTGGTCCCACCGGATCGAGTCGCCTGCAGGCACAGATCGATCAGCGCGCTCCGCCCAGCCGCCTCGAACGCGTAGTCGGCGCCGATCCCGCCGGTCAGCTCACGGGTCGCCGAGATCACCTCGGTCTCGGTCGGGTCGAGCGCATCGGTCGCGCCGAACCGCAACGCCGCCTCGCGCCGTTCCGGCACCGGATCGCTCACGATCACCCGGCTGGCACCGGCCAGCACGGCGCCCTGCACGATCGACAGGCCCACGCCACCGAGGCCGGTCACGAGCACCGTCGCTCCCGGTTCGACCTTCGCGGTGTTGATGACCGCCCCGACGCCGGTCTGCACGGCACAGCCGACCACGCACGCGACATCCAGCGGAACCCCCTCGGGGACCTTCACCGCTCCCGCCGCCTGCACGATGGCCAGCTCCCCGAAGGCTCCGACGCCGAGGCCCCGGTAGAGCACCCGCCCCTGACGACTGAGACGGGTGCCGCCATCCGGAAGCGTGCTGGTCACCAGGCCGAGGCTGTTCACGCAGATGCTGAACTCGCCCCGCTGACACCAGTAGCACGACCCGCACGGCGGGCAGGCGGTGAGCACCACCGGATCACCTGGCGAGAGCCCGCTGACCCCCTCGCCCACCTCCTCGACCATGCCGGCGGCCTCGTGGCCCAGGATGGTCGGAACCGGAGCAGGGAGCACCCCCTCCACCACGCTGAGATCGGAGTGGCAGACCCCGCAGTGCTGCACCCGAACCCGCACCTCGCCCGCGCCGGGCGGTTCGATCTCGACGTCGTCGTAGATCTGCAGTGGTCGTCCGTACGCTTCGAGCACCGCGGCACGCATCGGCCGGGACCCTAGCGACCTCGGCGCACGGTCGTGGTCGAGCTGAACGTCAGGGGCAGCTCCTCCACACCGCGCAGCACGATCCGGCCGTTCCAGCGCGGATGATCGGTGGCGAGCTCCAGATCGGGGAACCGTCGCACCAACGTGCCGATCGCCACCTGGCCTTCGAGTCGGGCGAGGGAGGCACCGAGACAGTGGTGGATCCCGCTGCCGAACGAGAGGTGCCGGGATGCGGACGGCCGTCGCAGGTCCAGTTGGTCCGCGTCCGGACCGAACACCGCCGGATCGTGGTTCGCGGCGCCCAGGCAGGTCATCACGAACCGCCCCGGCTCGATGACGTGACCACCGAAGCGGACCTCCCCCATGGTGATCCGTCGCGAGAACTGCACGGGGCTGTCGTAGCGGAGCAGCTCCTCCACGGCGTTTGCGTCGACCGACGGGTCACCCTGGAGCAGCTCGAGCTGTCGCCGATTCCGCAGCAGCGCGAGCACGCCGTTGCCGATGAGGTTCACCGTCGTCTCGTGCCCGGCCAGGAACAGCAGGCTCACCTGATCGGCGAGCTCCTCCGGTGTGAGCACGTCTCCGTCTTCCTCGGCGGTGATCAGCGCCGAGAGCAGGTCGTCAGCCAGGTGGTCGCGCTTCCAGGCGATCACCTCGGCGACATGGTCGAACATGTGCTCGGCGGCCAGCACCGCTGCCCTCATCTCCTCCGGTGAGAGCACAGGGTCGAGCATCTTGACCATGGTGTGCGACCACTCACGCAGCTGGAGCTGATCGGCCTCCGGCATGCCCAGCATGTCGGAGATGACGATGAACGGCAGCGGGAAGGCGAGGTCGGCGATCAGCTCCATCTCCCCGAGCGGCGCGACCTCGTCGAGCATGCGGTCGACCAGCTCCTGGACCTTCGGTCGGAGCTGCGCAACCCGTCGGGGCGTGAACGCCTTGGAGACCAGCTTCCGCAACCTGGTGTGGTCCGGTGGATCGATGAAGAGGATGCCCGTGGACTCCCGCAGCACCCGATCGGGGAACAGCTCCTCGAACATGCGCACCCTCTCCGCTCGTGCTGCGGCCGACAGCTCCCGCTCGTTCGCCGGATCGACGCTCGCGCGGGGATCACGCAGCAGGGTGAAGCAGTCGCTGTACCCGAACAGCATCCACACCCCGAGCGGGCTGAGATGCACGGGATCGTGCTCCCGCAGCTGGCGGTAGTGCGGGTAGGGATCGTCGGCGAACCCGGGTTCGAACGGGTTGAACGCCACGGACATGGCCACCCCCTTTCCGGCGCCGTCGACCCTAGCCCTGCCAAGATCGGGCCATGACTTCGGTGACACGCGAGCTGCTCGATGAGGTGGTGGCGCTCACCCGTGCCGCGGGCGACCTCACGTTGCGATGGTTTCGGCAGGAGGAGCTCAACATCGAGCACAAAGGCGACGGCACACCGGTCACCGCGGCCGACCGTGCTGCGGAGCGCTACCTACGTGAGCAGCTGGCGTCGCGATTCCCGGATGACGCGATCATCGGTGAAGAAGAGCCCGACTCGAAGGGTTCGAGCGGCCGCACCTGGATCATCGACCCGATCGACGGCACCAAGGCCTTCACCCACGGGGTGCCGCTCTACAGCAACCTACTCGCGCTCTACGACGACCTGGGCGCGGCCATCGGGGTCATCAACCTGCCGGCGCTCGGCGAGACCGTCTACGCGGCTCGTGGGATCGGCTGCTTCTTCGACGGGCGACCCGCGAGGGTGAGTGACCGCTCAGCGCTCGACGGCGGCTGCGTGTGCACGTCGGGGCTCGGCTCCTGGTCCTCCGAGCAGCTCGCCGCCGTGCGCTCCTCGGGGGCGCTGCTTCGCACCTGGGGGGACGGCTACGGCTTCGCGCTGGTGGCGACGGGCCGTGCCGAGGCGATGGTCGATCCCCGTGTCGCGATCTGGGATGTCGCGCCGATGCCGGTGATCCTCAGCGAGGCCGGTGGCCGCTTCACCACCACCGGCGGTGACGAACACCTGCCGGTCGACGCCACCGGCGTGCTCTCGGGGGTCGCGACGAACGGTCATGTCCACGACGAGGTGCTGACCCTGCTCGCCGCCCACCTGTCCGAGTGATCCCCCGATGAGCGACCATTGGTCGATGTACCACCGCACAGCGGGCCCGACGAACCGGTCCCGGCGGCTCCTCGCCGCCCTGTTCGGCGCGGTCGCACTGGTCCTCGCCGCCGCCGCACCAGCCGCTGCGCACGCGGTGGTCGTCGCCAGCGACCCGGCCGAGGGTCAGGTGCTCACCGATCCCCCGACGCGGGTCACCGTGCAGTTCAGCGAACGGGTCTCGGCCGAGCTCGGTGGGCTGCGCGTCCTCGATGCATCTGGGAAGCAGGTCGACAACGCTGACAGCTCGCTCACCGGAACGCAGGAGACGCTGACGGTCTCGCTCCCGCAGGACCTGCCCGACGGCACCTACGTGGCCAGCTACCGGGTGATCTCAGCCGATGGGCACGCGATCAGCGGCGCGTTCGTCTTCGGGATCGGTGAAGGCACCGAGATCGATGAGACGGGCGTCGCCGGGCTCACCTCGACCGGCGACCGCGGCTATGAGATCGCCGCCGCCGTCACCCGCTTCCTCACGTACGCCGCGTCCCTGCTCGCAGCCGGGCTGGCGGTGTTCCTCGCATTCGTGCACGACCAGCGGGCGGACCGCTGGCGGCTCGCGTCGGTCGTCCGTGCCGCGACCCTCGTGGCCGGCCTCTCGACGCTTGCCACCATCGCCGTGCAGGCGGCGCTCACCACCGGCCTCGGCATCGACGCGATGACCAACCCGGACACCCTGCGCGGCGCCCTCACGGAAGGGCTCGGGTGGCAGTCGGTGGTCTTGCTGATCGGCTTGGCGGTGGTGCACGTCTCGACCGACACCAGCCGTCTGCTCGTCGCGCAGGTGCTGGCCTTCTACGGCTGCCTGGCGATCGCCGTCTCGTTCATCTTCTGGGGCCACAGCCGCCAGGCGCCGAACGCGGCGATCTCGCTCGTCGCGGACGCGCTGCACGTACTGACCGCCGCGGTGTGGTTCGGAGGCCTGGTCGGTCTCGGACTTCTCCTGCGGCGCCGCCTGCGCACCGGATCGGAGGATCCAAAGCTCCTCGGCTCGACCGCTGCAGTGGTGGCACGTTTCTCGACCCTTGCCGCGGTGACGCTGGCCGCGCTGGTGGGGGCGGGCGTGGTGTTGGCCTGGCAGGAGATCGGCTCCCGGGCGGGCCTGGGGTCCACCACCTACGGCCGCCTGGTGCTGGCGAAGGTGCTCACCACGCTGGCCGTGGCGGCGGTTGCCGCGTACAACCGGTACCGGTTGCTCCCTGAGATGCGGCCTGGGATCGAGCCCGAGATCGAATCCGGCGTTGAACCCGGGATGGAGCCTCGGATGGAGCCGGACGAACCGCCGCCGTCCTCGGCTGAGTGGTCGCGGCTCTCGACCACCGTTCGGCTCGAGGCACTCGGCATCCTCGTCGTGCTGACGCTCACCTCAGTGCTCGTCTACACCACACCGCCCCGAGATGCCTCAGCCACCAGTCCGGTGGTCTTCAACCAGACGCTTCCGGCGGGCGAGTACCAGGCGAACCTGGTGGTCACTCCAGCGGCGGTCGGGGCGAACACCCTCCACGTGCAGTACCTGGACCGATCCGGCCGACCGGTCGACACGCCACGCTCGCTGACCATCGAGCTCGAGCTGCCTGATCAGGGTGTCGGTCCCCTCCGCCTCGAAGCGCCTCGGGCCGGACCCGGCCACTTCATCGTCAGCGATGCTGAGGTTCCGATCGCCGGTACCTGGGATGTCACCCTCGTCGCCCGCCTCACCGACTTCGATCTGCAACGAACGGCATTCCGTGTGAGGATCGTCCGATGAAGCCCATCCAACGTGTCGTCACGCCGGTGCGCCACAGCGTTCGTCTGGTGCTCGTCGCCATTGCGATCCTGGTGTCGGTCGCCTCCCCTGCCGCTGCGCACGTCAACGCCAAGGCGGTGGGGATCTCTGATGACGGTGTGGCGACCGTCGAGTTCTCCTTCAACCACGGCTGCCAGGGACAGCCGACCAACGCGCTCTACGTGCAGGTTCCGAGCAACGTCAGCGACGTCACCCCCCAGCCGCTACCCGGCTGGACCGTCGAGAGCGGCGCCGACCGATTCGGATGGAGTGGCGGGTCGGTACCGGACCACGAGCGCATCACGTTCACCGCCACGATGCGGGTGTGGGGTGAGGCTGGCCAGATCATCTGGTTCAAGGCGATCCAGAAGTGCGGCGAGCTCGAAGAGGCGTGGGTCGAGACTCCAGCGCCAGGGGCCCCCGAGCCAGAGAACGTGGCCCCCTCGATCACGCTGCCTCGGACGATCCAAGCGCCGACGACCACGACGACCACGCCCCCCACGACGAGTACGCCTTCCAGCAGCGTCACCACATCCACCGTCGCCGAAGCCGCCATGGCCGAGAAGAGCGGTTCGCAGAGCACAGTGGGGCTGGTGGTGCTGGGAGTGGTGACGGCGGCCATCATCGGAGGGGCGCTGGTGCTCTACCTCCGCCACCGAACCCCCCGCTGAGCCCCACCCCCGACACCCTCCAAGCCTCCCGACACGCCCGGATCTCGCAAACCTCCCGAACCTGTCAGCCAAACTGTCGAGGAACGACACCTCACCTGACAGGTTCGCCACACCCACCCAACACCCACCCAACCTGTCAGCCAAACTGGCGAGGAACGACACCTCACCTGACAGGTTCAGCCCAGGAGAGGCAACCCGAACCGACGCTGGGATCAGCGAGGTCGCGTTCAGCCCCGACCGGTCAGCGGATCAGCGCGCCGCTCAGACGGCAACCGAGGTGAGCCGGCTCCGCCACGCGCTGGCGTCGGCGATCGCCGCGGCGTAGGTGGCCTTCCTGCGGGCCACCCGGCCACTGGCCCGCTCCGGAGGCGTCACCGGGCCTGCGTACTGGGCCTCGATCCCCTCCCTCAGCATGGCGAGCGCCTCCGAGCGCAGCTGCGAGACCCGCGACTCGGTGACGCCGAGGAAGCGGGCCAGCTCCTGGGAGCTTCTCCCCTCGAGGAAGTAACCGACGATCACCAGACGATGGCGCTCCGGCAGCAGCTCCACCGCGTCCCGCAGGTACGCGTGCAGCTCTCGGGTCTCGAGCTCCTCGAGCGGCTCGACCTGGGACCGGTCGCAGAGCACGTCCACGAGCGTGAGGTCCTCTTCGCTGTCGTCGGTGACCTCGTGCTCGAGCGCGAGCACCACCGAGCGGAACAAGCGGTCCTGCAGACGGGCCAGCTCCTCTCGGGTCATGCCCAGCGCTTCCGCCATCTCGGCCGGACCGGGCAACCGTCCGAGCTCGCTCGCCAACCGCTGCTCGACCGCCTCCAGCTTGCGTGCCAGGTTGCGCACCGACCGCGGTGCCCAGTCCGCCGCGCGCACCGCGTCGAGGATCGCGCCACGGATGCGCTGCGCCGCGAAGCGCTCGAACGGCACACCACGGGCCTCGTCGTAGCGTCGTGCCGCCTCCACCAGACCGAGGGCTCCCGCGCGCGCCAGCTCGTCCCGGTCAACGTGTCGGGGAAAGTGCACCGCCACTTGGAAGACGATGTGCTTGACGAGGGGAAGATGCTCCTCGATCAGCTTGGTGAGATCGGACGTCTTCCCCATGTCGGCACCCATGCGAATCCCTCCCGGTCACACAACGCCAACAGGTTTTCGTCCACAGGGGAGCGTGACTTTAGGAGACCACCGAGCGAGGCGCCGGAACGTCATCGATTCGCAACCCCACCCCGCGCGCAACGTGCTGCTCGCGAGGGAAAGCGCACCGCGCGTGACCTGGTGTGGGCCGATCGACCTACGGTCGGGGAGCAGAGCCGGACAGCGCGTCACCCTCGAAGATCGCCGCCCGCACCCCACGTCGACTCAGCTCCGCCAGGAACGGCGTCGGCTCGACCAGCTCCGCGAGGCCCGCTGCGCCCGGTCGGAGCAAACGCCCCTCAGCCGCCCAGACCGCCCCGACCGCGGCCACCGCCCCGGCTGCCACCGCAGGTCGATCCATGGCCCCGAACACGACGACGTCACGGGATCGTCCCCGTCGTCCCCGTACCTCGACCCGCACCGCCCCCGGACCCCCCTCGGGGTGGGTGGGCCACAACATGGGCAGTCTGGCGGTCAGTCGATCGCGGCGCGTGGCCGCCACCCGCGATGTCACCCGCCGCACCCCGGGGAACGCGCCGACCAGCAACAGCGCGTCGGGCAGCGCGGCCCGATAGCAGTCCTGCGCCCCGATAGGGTCGGGAAACCAGCACAGCTCCCGTCCCGACATCGGCGGACGCTGCACCCAGCCACCCTCCCGCCAGTCGAGGGCCATCCGACCCAGCGCCCGGTGGTGCTGGCGGGCACAGGCCGGACCGCCCGTCCCGACCTTCGCCACGTGGATCTCGTCGACCGCGTCGAACCGCCGGGCCCCGTGCGCGGCGAGCACGCAGGTGAGCCCTGGGGCGAAGCCCGCACCGACCACGACTGCACATCCCCGCTCCCGTGCCTCGCTGTCGAGATCGAGCAGGGCGCGCACGTCACCCAGGTCATCGCTCACCGAGACGACGTGCTGGTTCGCACGCAGGAAGCGGGCGGCAGCAACGTCGTGGGTACCCGCATCACCAGCGAGCACGACCACGTCCGCATCGACCGGATCGAGCAGGTCGTGGTGGTCGCTGACGACGCCGTCGCCCAACGACCGAAGCACGTCATCCAGCCGCGCCCGGTTCGGGTCACGTAGTACCACCTCGTCCACCTGCTCGGTGGAGACCAGCTGTCGAGCCAGCCGGGCACCGACCGCCCCCACGCCCAAAACGGCGACCCGCATCGCGAGACCGACCGGTCAGCTCAGCTCGGGACCGGAGAGCTCGCGCCATCCCCCGTCTCGGGGGGGCGTGCCGCCCGTGCCGCGCAGCCGCAGGATCGCAGCCACGATGCCGGCGAGGCCGACCGCGATCAGTGCCTTGCGGACCATCTTCATCGGCTGATCTCCGAGGCTCGTCGCGCGCCACAGCGGGTGCGCAGGTCGTGCGGTGGGGCTAGCTGGAATCGAACCAGCGACCTCATCCTTATCAGGGATGCGCTCTAACCGACTGAGCTATAGCCCCGCATCGGCGAAGAAACGCTAGCGGACGCGCTGACGAACCGGCGAGCCAGGACGCGTCACCACTCGTCTGCTCCACCGATCGGGAAGCGCTCGCGCATCCAGCGGTCGCGCGGTCTCCAGCTCCACGACCGCCACCCGCACACCACCCGTGATCTCGCTGATCAGGTTGAACAACACCGCGAGCAACACCGTCATCGCCGTGCCTGCCACGATGAGCACGACGCCGACGAGCACGGACGCCCACAGCACGCTGCCACCATCGATCGAGAACGACTCCATCGACAGCAGCTCAGCGATGAAGCTCTCCGCGTTGTCGAGCACCCCACCCGACGACGCCACCCGCCACAAGATCACTCCCGCAACGGTGAAGATCAGCCACAAGCACGCGTAGAACAGCAGCGAGATGCGCAGCACCGACCACAGGCTGACGCGCCGCACCAGCCGCTCCACCTGGCGGGCCCGAAGCGGCACGCCGGTCGGCATGATCGCCTCCGGGTCGACGGCCGCAGCAGCAGACCGCACCTCCGCGAACCCCCAGCCCTTCGCGTGAGCCGCCAGAACACGGTCGATCCCGCCGCCGGTCGCATCTGGAGCTGACGTGGAGCCTTGCCTACCGGCGGTGTGCGGCTCACCGACCGCGACGAGATCACCTGCGGCGTCGGGAGAGGCCACCGTCGCCGCCAGCTCGTTGAGCAGCGTGTCATCAGCCGCCGGCACCGGCTGCGGCTCGGTTGGCATCGCACCAGAGTCTACGGGATCACTCAGCGTGATCTGTACCTCAACGCGCCCGCACAGCCCGTGCCGAGGCACGCGACCCGCCGACCCGTACGTCCACCTCCACGACGCCATCGACGCGCACGAAGCGCTCCAGCTGCGCGCCGTTCGCCTCGGCGACCCCCCGGGCGTCCGTCTCGCTCCCCGTGACCCCAGCGAGCGCGGCGGCGTCAGCGGCGTTTCTGGCCCGTGCCCGCTCTGCGGCGGTCGCTCCGACTCGGGCGACCAGCAACATCGCCACGACGGCGACGATCACCACCAACGCCATCAGCGGGACAACCTGTCCGCCGTCGCCCCCCAGATCCTTCGAGCACCTGACCATCGCTCCTCCCATCTCGGCTGCCCTCGGGCGCGTCTAGACATCGGAGGGGGAAGATCGGTCACCGCCGACCTGTCCCGAACCGGCTGGGTCGGGCGGGGACGGTCAGGTCTGGTCGTCGTCAGCCTGCAGCACCGGCGCCACTGCTGCGACAACCTCATCGGGGCCGAGGTTCATCACCCGCACCCCGGTGGCATCGCGGCCTTGTGAGGAGATCTCTCGTACCGGCATGCGGATCACCACGCCGCTCGATGCGATCACGAAGATCTCGTCGTCGAGTCCCACCATGAACGCCGAGACGACCTCGCCCTTCTTGGCGGTGAGCTTGATGCAGCGCACACCCTGGCCTCCGCGGCCCTGTCGGTTGAATCGGTCCAGTTGGGTGCGCTTGCCGTAGCCGCCGTTGGTGACGATGAGGATGCTTGCGTCGTCGCGCGCGACGTCGCACGACACGACTTGGTCATCCTCCTTCAACCGCATCCCCCGAACGCCCGCCGCCGCTCGACCCATCGCCCGCACCTCCTCTTCGGAGAATCGGATCGCCATGCCCTTGCGGGTGACCAGGAAGATGTCATCGCTGCCGTTGGTGGGGATCACCTTCACCAGCTCATCGCCTTCGCGCAGGTTGAGCGCGATCAAGCCCGTGCGCAATGACGAGTCGTACTCGGTGAACTTGGTCTTCTTGACCTGCCCGTTCTTCGTACAGAAGAACAGGAACCGGTTGGTCTCGTAGTCCCGGGTATCGATGATCGACTGGATGGTCTCACCGGGCTGGAGCGGGAGCAGGTTGACGATCGCCGTGCCACGCGCGGTGCGCTCCTTCATCGGGATCTCGTGCGCCTTCAACCGGTACACCCGGCCACGACTCGAGAAGAACAGCAGGTAGGCGTGGGCTGATGTGTGGATGATGTGGGTGACGTAGTCGTCGTCCTTGAGTCTGGCGCCGGTGACTCCCCGCCCACCACGACCCTGGGTGCGGAAGGCGTCGGCGGGCACGGTCTTGATGTAGCCCTTGGCTGACATCGTGACCACGAGCTCTTCGTCCTCGATGAGGTCTTCGATGTCGAGGTCACCCACGTCGAAGGTGATCTGGGTGCGGCGGGGCTCCGCGAACTGCTGCTTGATCGCCCCCAGCTCAGCCTTGATGACACCACGGAGGCGAGCCTCGTCGTTGAGGATGGCTTCGAGCTCGGCGATGAGCTCACGCAGCTCGGTGAGCTCATCTTCGAGCTGGGTGCGTCCCAGGCGGGTGAGCCGGGAGAGCTGCATGTCGAGGATGTGCTCGGCCTGCACCTCGGTGAACGAGAACGGCTCAGCCATCAACGCCTCGCGTGCCGCGGCCTTGTCGGCCGAGGCCCGGATCGTGGCGATGATCTCGTCGATCAGGTCGAGGGCCTTCAGCAGACCTTCGACGATGTGTGCGCGGGCCCGTGCCTTGTCGAGCCGGAACTGGGACCGGCGGGTGATGACCTCGACCTGGTGCTCGATGTAGGCGAGCAGGGCGTCGCGGAGGTTGAGGGTGCGAGGCACGCCATCGACGAGGGCCACGCAGTTCACCGCGAAGTTCGTCTGCAGTGGCGTCCGCTTGTAGAGGTTGTTGAGCACCACCAGCGCGGGTGCGTCCTTCTTGAGCTTCACGACCAGCCGGAGCTTTCCTTGGGCCGACTCGTTGTTCAGGTCGGCGATGCCCTCGAGCTCCCGGGACTCCACCAGGTCGCGGATCTTCGTGAGCACCGCATCGGGGCTGACCTGATACGGCAGCTCGGTGATGACGATCCGGTCGTTGCGGGCACCCTCTTCGATCTCGGCCTTGCCACGCAGACGGATCGAGCCCCGGCCCGTGGTGTACGCGTCGATGATGCCCTGCCGCCCCATGATCAACCCGCCCGTCGGGAAGTCGGGGCCCGTGACGAACTGCATCAGCTCCTGCGGCGTGGCCTCGGGGTGGTCGAGCAGGTGGATCACCGCGTCGATCACCTCGCCGAGGTTGTGCGGCGGGATGTTGGTGGCCATGCCGACCGCGATGCCCTGGCTGCCGTTCACCAGCAGGTTCGGGAATCGGGAGGGCAGCACCACCGGCTCGGTGAACTCGCCCGAGTAGTTGTCGGCGAAGTCAACCGTGTCCTCGTCGATGCCCTCGAGCATCTGCAAGGCGATGGGCGCGAGACGGCACTCGGTGTAGCGGGAGGCAGCCGGCGGATCGTCCGGTGAGCCGAAGTTGCCCTTCGGGTGGATCAGCGGGTGGCGGAGGGAGAAGTCCTGGCCCATCCGCACGAGCGCGTCGTAGATCGCTCCGTCGCCGTGAGGGTGGTACTTCCCCATGACCTCGCCGGTCACCCGTGCACACTTGAGCGTCGGGCGGTCGGGCAGCGCCCGCAGGTCGTACATGCCCCACAGGATTCGGCGGTGCACCGGCTTGAGCCCATCGCGCGCATCCGGGAGCGCACGGGCGGTGATGACCGACATGGCGTAGTCCAGGAAGGAGCGCTCCATCTCCTCCTGGATCTCGATCGACTGGATGTTGAGGCCTGGGCCGTCGTCGCGCTCGTCGGGTGGGTTCACGTCAGTCATGGCAGCGGCATCCCTCAGATGTCGATGAAGCGCACGTCTTTGGCGTTGCTCGCGATGAACTGCTTTCGGGACTCGACGTCGTCGCCCATGAGCACCGAGAACACCTCATCCGCGATCGCCGCTGCCTCCACCGAGACCTGCAGCAGCGTGCGGTTGGCCGGGTCCATCGTGGTCTGGCCGAGCTCCTCCCAGTCCATCTCACCGAGGCCCTTCAGGCGCTGGAACTCCTTCTTGTGGTTCGGGTGCTCCCGCAGGAACGCCGCCTTCGCCTGATCATCCTTCAGGTACACCTTCTCCTTGCCGACCACCGTCGAATACAGCGGTGGCTGCGCGATGTACACGTGCTGCCTCTCCACCAGCTCCTTCATCTGACGGAAGAAGAACGTGAGCAGCAACGTCCGGATGTGCGACCCGTCGACGTCCGCGTCGCACATGATGATGATCTTGTCGTAGCGGATCTTCTCGATGTCGAACTCCTCGCCGACACCAGCGCCGATCGCCGCGATGAGGGCTTGGATCTCCGCGTTCTTGAGCATCTGATCGACGCGGGCCCGTTCGACGTTGAGGATCTTGCCCCGGATCGGCAGGATCGCCTGGTTGTTCGGGTTGCGCGCCTGGACGGCTGAGCCGCCGGCGGAATCGCCCTCCACGATGAACAGCTCGCACTCGTCACGGTTGCGGCTGGCACAGTCCCGCAGCTTGTCGGGCATGCCGGCTCCCTCGAGCGCCGACTTGCGCCGGGTCGCCTCACGAGCCTTGCGAGCCGCGATGCGTGCCCTCGAGGCCTGCACCGCTTTCTGGACGATCTTGCGTGCTTCGGTCGGGTTCTCCTCGAGCCAGTCGCGCAGCTTCTCGTTCGTGGCCCGCTCCACGAGCGAGCGCACTGAGACGTTCCCGAGCTTGCTCTTGGTCTGTCCCTCGAACTGCGGCTCGCGCAGGCGGACAGAGATGATCGCGGTCAGGCCTTCACGGATGTCTTCGCCCTGGAGGTTCTCGTCTCTCTCCTTCAGGAGACCCTTCTCCCGGGCATACTTGTTCACGACGTTGGTCAGGGCCTTCTTGAACCCCTCCTCGTGCATCCCGCCCTCGATGGTGGCGATGCCGTTCGCGAAGGAGTGGAGACCATCGGTCTGATAGCCGGTGTTCCACTGGAACGCGATCTCCACCTCCTGGTCACCATCGGACTGGGTGAAGTACCCGATGCGCTTGAACAGCGGCTCTTTCGTCTCGTTGAGATGGCGGACGAAGTCGGAGATGCCGCCCGCGTACTTGAAGACGACCGGCTCGGGATGCCCCTCGGGGCGCTTGTCCACGAAACGGATCTCGAGGCCCCGGTTGAGGAAGGCCATCATCTGGAACCGCTCGAGCAGCGTCTGCGCACGGAAGTGGGTGTCTTCGAAGATCTCGGGGTCGGGCCAGAACCGCACGGTGGTGCCGGTGCGGCCTCGTGGTGCCTTACCGATGACGGTGAGCGTTGTCTTGACCTTGCCGCCGTTCTCGAAGTCCATGTAGTGACGCTTGCCGTCGCGGTCGATCTCGACCTCCAGCCGACGCGACAGTGCGTTCACGACTGAGACGCCGACGCCGTGCAGGCCACCGGAGACCTTGTAGCCGTCACCCCCGAACTTGCCGCCGGCGTGCAGCACCGTCAGGACGACCTCAGCGGCGGACTTCTTCTTCAGCTTCGGATCAGGGTGGGGATCGACGGGGATGCCCCGGCCGTCGTCGACCACCTCGCACCCACCATCGGGGAGCAGCGTCACCTCGATGCGGGTCGCGTATCCGGCCATCGCTTCGTCGACCGAGTTGTCGACCACCTCGTAGACCAGGTGGTGAAGCCCTGCCGGACCGGTGGACCCGATGTACATGCCAGGGCGCTTGCGCACGGCTTCGAGGCCTTCGAGGACCGTGATGTCCTTCGCCCCGTAGGTCGAGTCAGCGGTCTGCGCCACGCAACAACGGCCTTTCCGAATCGGTGCTCCGGCGCAACCGGTGCACGGCTCTCAACTGGGGAGATCGTCGCCGGAGCACACCGGAAAACCTCGCTCAACGGCACCGATCACGATTCAAGAAGTCTACCAGCCGACAGGGACAGCCCGGTCGACCAGCACCGGTCTGCCCACCCCTGCGCAACACCACCGAATCAGCGCTTTGGGCGGCGCACCAGCACCTCCAGCCGCTCCAGCATCGGCAGATCGATCGCCTCGCGCACCCGGCTGAGGATCTCCGGCTCGAGGAACCGCAACTGCGTCGCCCACGCGGGATCGTCGACCGTGACGACCAGCGCGCCATCCCGCAGCGCGGAAGGAGTGGCGTGCTGCGCGATGCGCCCTCCCACGATGTCCTGCCAGCGGCCGAACAGCCCGCCGACCGCCTCCGCGGACGACCCCCCGAGGTTCCGCACCACCCTGTCGAGGCTGCGCGCCAGCGGTGCCGGCTCACCGCTGCGGGCGTCGCTGGTGGGCAGGGGTTGCCAGGCCATCCCCGCCAGTATGACCTGGAGTCGCCACCCGGCAACGCCCGACGTCTGAGACGGCCCGGGTCCCACCTCATGGCGTCCCGCGGTCAGATCCCCGGGCCGCCCACGTTCAGCACCTACGCCTTCGCCTGCAGTGCGTCAGGGTCCTCCAGGACGACGCCGCGCTCGACCCGCAGCACCCGCTCGGGTCTCGTCCCACGCGGCAACGATGACGCGGTCGTCAGCACCGTCTGACCCGTCGGCAACGCCCGCAGCAGCGCATCGCTGCGACCGGGATCGAGCTCGGAGAACACATCATCGAGCAGCAGCAGTGGAGGACTGCCCGCGCTGCCGGCGACGACGGCGTGCGCGGCAAGACGCAGCGCGAGTGCCAGGCAGCGTTGCTCGCCCTGCGACGCGTGGGTGCGCGCGGGCAAGCCGCCGATGCGCAGCTCGACATCGTCGCGATGCGGGCCGACGAGGCTCACTCCCCGGCGGAGCTCATCCTTCCGGACCATCTCGAGAGCCGCTGCAAGCCCGCCGTCCCGCCAAGGCGCCACGTAGGTGGCGGTGACCTCCGTCGGGGTCCCGGCGACCTGGCTGTAGGCCGCCGACAGGTGCGGTCGCAACGCCTCGAGCAGCCGCACCCGCTCCCCAGCCAGCGCTTCGCCGCACTCGACCAGCTTCGTGTCCCAGACGTCGAGGGTGGTGGCGATCTCCGGTGTGAGTCGACCCGCCGCCTGCTTGAGCAGCGCATTGCGCTGCCGGACGATCCGTTCGTAGTCGCTCCGAAGGAGATCGTTCCTTGCCTTGAGCGAGACGAGGGCATCATCGAGGTAGCGCCTCCGCTCAGCGGGGCCGCCCTTCACCAGGACCAGGTCATCCGGGGCGAAGACCGTCACCCGCAGCGCGCCGACGAGATCCCGGCTGCGCACCAGTCGCTGCCGGTTCACCAGGACGCGGCTTCGACCGTTGGCCACGATCTCGGCTTCGATCAGCAGGTGACGCCCGCCGCGCTCACCCTCGGCACGCACGATCGCCCGGTCACTCCCGCTTCGCACGAGCGCCTCCGTTGGCGCGCCACGGAACGACGAGAGCGTGGCGAGGTAGCCGATCGCTTCGATGAGGTTGCTCTTGCCCTGACCGTTGTCACCGACCACCGCGGTGAGGCCCGGTGCCAGGTCGAGCGCCGCCCGCTCGTAGTTGCGGAAGTCCGTCAGCCAGAGCTTGCGCAGGTGCAACGGGTCGTCAGCTCACACGTACTGGCATGAGCAGATAGAGGAACTCGCTATCGCTGACGCTTCGCACGAGCGCGGGCTTGAGCGCGTCCACGGTCTCGAGCGCGACCTCATCTCCCGGGGTGACCTCGATCCCGGAGATCAGGTACTCGGGGTTGAACGCCACGGTGAGCTCCGTGCCCTCGTACTTCGCGTCGAGCTCCTCGTGCGCCTGACCCACGTCTTGGGTGACCGCGAGCAGCTCGAGCACGTCCGGCCTCATCACCAGCCGAACCGGGGTCGCCTCACGGGCGAGCAGTCGCACCCGCCGCAACGACTCGAGCAGCTCCTCACGGTTCACCGTGAGCCGGTTCGGCTGGCTCTTCGGGATCAGCCCCCGGTAGTTGGGGAACTCCCCTTCGATCAACCGGGTCATCAGCCGCACCTGGTTCAGGTCACCGATCCCCTCGAGCTCGAAGGAGGCGTCGCGCTCACCGAGACGGAGTGTGATGGTCGATGCATCACCGAGCAGACGGGCCAGCTCCTTGAGCGCATGGGAGGGCACGAGCACGCTCTGATCCGGTTGCAGGACGGACGTGCCAGGCAGATCACGTACCGCAAGCCGGTAGGAGTCCGTGGCGACCAGACGCAGACCGTCTCCCTCGGCTGCCATGAGCACCCCGGTCAGGATCGGCCGGGCTTCATCCACGCTGGCCGCAGCGACAACCTGCCGAAGTGCCTCTGCGAACGCCTGCGCATCCAGCTCCACCGACTCCTCGGCCGGCTCGGGCAGCTGTGGGAACTCGTGGGCTGGGATGGTGCGTACCGCGAACTGCGAACGGCCAGCGACGATGCGGGCTTCCTCGTCGTTCACCTCGACCTCAACGGCCCCGGGGCCGAGCGCTCGCACGATGTCGGTCACGAGCTTGGCGGGGAGCACGCCGACGCCGTCGTCCCCGGAGGCCACGTCGATGGTGGCCGAGATGGTGAGGTCGAGATCGCTGCCGGTCAACCGGAGGCGATTGCCCACCAGCTCAAGCCGCACCCCGGAGAGCACCGGGAGGCTGCTCCCCCGGTTCGTGACCGCCCGCTGGGCGGCACCGAGGGCCTCGACGAGCTTGTCGCGTTCGCAACGGAACTTCACCGCAGGCTCGCTTTCTCTATCTCTAGGTGACTGATAGGTGGTAGTAGCCGTAGTAGGGGCTGTGGATTGTGGACAGGTGCCCGTCGGGGCAGGTCAGGGGCTGTTTCGCTGTACCGCGGCCATCCCCACTCCCCCACAGGTTGGCATGGTGTGAGGGGTTGCCAGGGGATTGCCGGGGGACCATCCACCGCCGAGCTGGGCTGATCCACAGGGATGTCCACCGCGTTGTGCGCACTGGGACCCGGCTGTTCTGCTCGGTGGGGTCAGGACCCGCTCCGGACGGCCTGGGTGAGTGCGGTCACCTGGTCGTAGACCTGGCGACGTTCCTTCATGAGCGCGCCGACCTTCTCGACGGCGTGGATGACGGTTGTGTGATCGCGGCCGCCGAACTCGCGCGCGATGGCGGGGTAGCTGAGGTCGGTCAGCTCCCGGAAGACGTACATCCCGATCTGACGGGCCGTGACCAGAGGACGGCGTCTGCTCTTGCCGCGGATCTCCTCCTCGGTGTAGCCGAACATCTCACACGTCTTGCGCATGATCAGCTCGGGGGTGATGGGCTTCGGGCCGCTGTCTGTGATGAGGTCGGAGAGCACCCGCTCCGCGAGCTCGACTGACAGCTTCTCGTCGGTGAGGCTCGCGTACGCGCAGACCCGGATCAGGGCCCCTTCAAGCTCGCGGATGTTGTTCGTGATGTGAGAGGCGATGAACTCCAGCACCTCGGGCGGTGGTGGCACCGCCTCGTTCTCGGCCTTCTTGCGCAGGATGGCCAGGCGGGTCTCGAGCTCCGGAGGGTTGATCTCGGTGGTGAGGCCCATCTTGAACCGGCTGCGGAGCCGCTCCTCGAGGGTGGCCATCGCGTCAGGCGGCCGGTCGGAGGACAGCACGATCTGCCGATTGGCCTGGTAGAGCGCGTTGAAGGTGTGGAAGAACTCCTCTTGGAGCTGCTCGCTCTTCTCGATGAACTGGATGTCGTCGAGCAGCAGAACGTCGACCTCTCGGTACCGCTTCTTGAAGTCCGCCATCGCGCCGGCGCGGATGGCGTCGACGAACTGGTTGAGGAAGGTCTCCGTGGTGACGTAGCGCACGACGAAGGTCGGGTAGTTCTCGTTGACGTAGTGCGCGATGGCCTGAAGGAGATGCGTCTTGCCGAGACCCGCGTCGCCATAGATGAACAACGGGTTGTAGGAGCGGGCGGGCGTCTCCGCGACGGAGAGGGCGGCGGCGTGCGCGAAGCGGTTCGAGGTGCCGATCACGAACGCCTCGAAGGTGTAGCGGGGGTTCACGGAGTCCGGCTCTCGTCCCGCTCTCGCTGGGCTGTGCTCGCCGGAACGCACGTCGTCCCGAACCGCGTTGTCAACAGGACGGTGGATATCTGGCGCTCTTCTGTGGAGATCGCTCCACTCAGCTTCATCGATGGTGGTTTGCGCGTCATCTTCCGTGCGAACCTCGATCCGCAGATCGATCTCACCGCCGCCGACGTCAGCCAGGGCGCTGCGAACCAGCGTCAGGTAGCGGCCCTCGATGCGATCCCGGACCACACTGCTCGGCACGGCCAGCCGTAGCTCGTGGTCGGTCAACTCAACTGCTTCGGCTGCGTTGAACGTCGTCAGCCAGACGGCTTCGGAGACCTGCTCACGGAGGATCTCCGCACAGGCTGTCCACAACTCGTGCGCTCCGTCCACCAGCCCGAACGCCTCCCTGATACGATCACGTCCACAACGGAGTCCACAACTGTGGAAAACGTGGGTTGACTGCCCTCGGACGGGTGGCCAGCCCAGCGCAACCGTTCGGCGCTGTTGAGGGGTGACGGGCGCCGACCGGTCTGCTCGGCGACCGTAGCACCCTGTGGACGATCGCGCACAGGGCAGCGCTCCGGAGCGAAAAGGTCCTGCTCAGAGCGGGTTTTTTCGTGCCAGATCGCTGCGACGCGTCGTGAGGTTGCCGCGGTCGTGGTCGCGGTTCTAGCCTCGCGGGCACCGCCGACGAGGCGCGTCGCGTGGCGCGCAATCGGTCGTCCATACGCCCATCCGGGTGGTGACCCAGGTGCCGGAGGGGTCTCGTCGCTCGGATTTCCACAACGCCGCCAGCCACGGGAGGCTCGGTGGTCGAGGAGGCATCGAGAGGTGAAGCGAACATTCCAGCCCAACAACCGTCGCCGAGCGAAGCGGCACGGCTTCCGGCACCGCATGTCGACGCGAGCCGGGCGCCGAGTTCTGCGGGCCCGCCGTCTGAAGGGCCGCCAGAGGCTTTCGGCCTGATCTGGCGGGTTCGCGACCGCAAGACCTTCGAGGCGTTCCGCCATCGAGGCAGGCGGTCTCGCTCCGGGCCGATCAGGATCACCTACCTCCCGCCTCGGGAACCCGACGAGGCCTGTCAGCCTCCCCGGGTGGCGTACGCGGTCGGGCGCCGGGTGGGCCGGGCGGTAGCGAGGAACCGGCTGCGTCGCCGACTTCGGGCGGTGATCGCCGAACTGGCCCGTGACCGCAGCACGCTGCTCGCATCGGGTGCGTACCTGATCGGTGTGGACCCGGCGGCGGCGGCACTTTCCCATGAGGAGTTGAAGAGCAACGTGAGAGCAGCGCTCGAGCGCGTGGCCGAGGGACGAGGATGACCCGTTCGCGCCCGGCGCACCTGCCTGCCCGTGTACTGATGGCGGTCATCCGGGCCTATCAGTGGGTGTTCGCGTGGCGGCCCTCGCCGTGCCGGTACACCCCGACCTGTTCCACCTACGCCCTTGAAGCCCTGGAGACCCACGGAGTGGTGCGGGGTGGCTGGCTGACGCTCCGTCGACTCGGTCGGTGCCATCCCTGGGGCGGCTACGGGTGGGACCCCGTACCGGCGTCGCCAGTGCACCCTCGTTCGACCACGCAGCGGAAGGCCGCCTGATGAACGCGTTCTTCGACTTCTTCGCTTCGATCCTCTCCTTCTTCTACGAGCTGGTCCCCAGCTATGCGTTCGCCATCACGATGCTCACCCTTCTCGTGATGGTCATCGTGACGCCGCTCACCCTCAAAGGCACGCGCTCGATGATGGTGATGCAGCAGCTGCAACCCGAGATCCGCAGGATCCAGCAGCAGTACAAGGACGATCGGCAGAGGCTGAACGAAGAGCTGCTCAAGTTCTACAAGGAGAACAACCTCAACCCGCTGGGCGGCTGCCTCCCGTTGCTGGTCCAGATGCCGGTGTTCCTGGTGCTCTACCAGGTCCTCCACGGGCTCACCCGGCGCGAGGCGAGCCTCGGATTTGACGTGGGCTGGGTCACGGGGCAGCTCGGAATCGGCCGGGCACCGACGGCACCTCCAGCAATCGAACGTCCGTTCGATCCAGCGTTCATCCACGCCGACACCGAGATGTACCAGGCGCTGCACGGCTCGACGACGATGACCGGGCCGTTCGGGATGAACCTGGCGGAATCCGCCAGCGCCGCGCTGAGCGCCGGGATCCTGCATGCGCTCCCCTACCTGCTGCTCATCGTCGTCGTCGGCGTGACGGGTGTGGTCCAGCAGCGTCAGATCCAAGGACGGAGCACGAACACCCAGATGAATCCGCAGCAACAGATGATCATGCGGATCATGCCGGTGTTCCTGCCCGTGATCTCCTTCTCGTTGCCGTCAGGCCTGGTGCTCTACTTCGCGGTCTCGAACCTCTACCGGATTGGTCAGCAGGCCTTCATCTCCCGCAGCATCTACGGGCTCTCCCGGGCGGAGATCAGGGCGAATCGTCGAGCGAGCAGGGATCGCAAGGAAGCCGAAGGGCAGAAGGCTCGAGCGACCACGAAGGCCGGTGCGACGAATCGGCAGGCGGTGGCGAGCGAGAAGACCGAGAAGGCCCGTGCTCTCGAGACGGCGCGGCCGGCGGGGAAGCCGGCCCCCCGGGCCGCCAAGAGCGGACGGGTGACGCCGAAAGCGGGAAGCGCTGGCGGCCAACCAACGCTGCAACCGCGGGCGCGCAAGAAGAAGAGGTAGCTGACGTTGGAGTGGGTGGAGACCACTGCACCGACAGTGGAGGAAGCGAAGGAGAAGGCTCTCGACCAGCTGGGTGTCGATGTGATCGACGCGGAGTTCGAGATCATCGAGGAGCCGAAGGCTGGGCTCTTCGGACGGCTCCGACGAGAAGCGCGGGTCAGGGCGCGGGTCAAGCCGACCCAGCCTCGTCCGAAGGTCGAGCGACGTGACCGGCGTCGACGTGGACGCTCCACAGGTGGCCAGGGCCGACCGCAGGCTGGTGCTCCCGCCAGGGGGCCCCGGAGCGACGCAGCGGGGAGCAGTTCTCCCGAGCAGCCGGAACACAGCTCGGCTGGGGCGGCGGATACCGCCCCGCGCACCGGTGCCGACACCGCCCCCAGCGTAGTTCGCTCAGGCGGTTCCGAACCGGGGCGCTCGCGCCGAGGCTCAAGGCGTCGTCGGGGTCGTCCCCGAGGCGACCGAGAAGGAGTGGCTCGGGTTCAGCGAACGAGCGAGCCGTCTCCGGACGAGACCGGGCCAGCTGGGGTCGAGCGAGGAGGGATAGACATGGCGGTTGAAGAGGTCTCCCTGGATCGTCAGGGCGAGATCGTGGCGGTGTTCCTGGAAGGCCTGCTCGACGCGTTCGACCTTGATGGCGAGGTGCGGCAGGTTCGCATCGACGATGACACCCTTGAGATCCGGATCGAAGGTGACGACCTCGGGCTCCTGATCGGACCGAAAGGCCAGACCCTCGCCGCGGTCCAGGAGCTCGCGAGGACCGTGGTGCAACGTCAAGCCCACGGAGCTCATCAAGGCCGCTTCCGCATCGACGTGGCAGGGTACCGCGAACGGCGCCGCCAAGCGCTGGAGCGGTTCGCGCGCTCGGTCGCCGAGGAGGTGAAGCGGACCGGGGTGCAGAAGGCCCTCGAGCCCATGGGGTCAGCTGATCGCAAGATCGTCCACGACGCGGTGAACGAGATCGACGGGGTGTCAACGATCTCGGAGGGTGAGGAGCCCCGCCGGCACGTGGTGATCATCCCCCACCCCTGACGACCTCGACTGGCGCACGAGTCGCGCAGGGATGCCGACGACGGAGCGACGGTGACGTCGAAGGCGCCACTTGAACCCCTCCTCGGGGTGCTTGAAGAAGCCCGCAAGTGGGGCTTCCTGGGGCCGGGTCCGGTTGAGGATCACGTGGCGCACGCCGCCAGGTTCCGCCGTCGGATCGAGCGGCTCGCCGCCGCGGGGTTGGCGATGAGCCGAGGGTTGGACCTGGGGAGCGGAGGGGGAGTGCCAGGTCTGGTGTTGGCGGCTTTCGATGATTCCCTCCATTGGGTGTTGGTTGATGCTGGCGAGCGGCGTACCCGGTTCCTCGAGGACGCCGTTGCCGCGCTCGGATTCGGTGATCGGGTGTCGGTTCGGCAGGGGCGGGCAGAGGTCCTCGCTCGAGACCCTGATCTTCGGTACCAGATCGACCTGGTGGTGGCACGGAGCTTCGGGCCGCCGGCCGTCACGGCCGAGTGCGCCACAGGGTTCCTGCGCGCTGGCGGCTATCTCCTGGTGAGTGAACCGCCGTCGTCGGAACTGGCTGAGCGATGGCCGGTGGACGGTCTGATGGAGCTGGGTATGCAGGCGGAGGGTGCGTCCGAGGGGATTCAGGCACTCCGGCAGGTCCGTCTGTGTGGCGACCGGTATCCGCGCCGGGTCGGTGTGCCTGCTAAGCGGCCGCTGTTCGGCTGAGTGTGGTGTTTCACGTGAAACACGCCCCCGAAGCTTGACCGTGGCGCGCCGGCGCGGGAAGGATGAGCCCGTGACCCCGGAAGAGCACGAAGGTGTCGGACGACCGGCTTCCGGCGTGCTGAGCAGGTTCCTGCCGACGCCCTCCGACGATCGGATGCACATCGAGGAACCTTCCGCCTCGGGTGAGCCCACAGTTGAAGAGACCGAGGGAGCCGCAGCCCCAGCCCCGGCTGGGGCCCCACCCATCGACCTTCCCGACGACCTCGACCTTGCGGAGCGGATCGTTGAAGCGGGTGCGCCGGCAACGGTTCGGCGACCTCTTCCGCGGGTCATCGCGATCGCGAACCAGAAGGGTGGGGTAGGCAAGACCACGACCGCGGTCAACCTCGGCGCCTGTCTCGCGGAGCTCGGGTACCGCACACTCGTGATCGACCTGGACCCTCAGGGCAACGCGTCAACAGGGTTGGGCATCAACATCCGGGCGCTGGATGCCTCCATGTACGACGTCATCATCAACGACGTGCCGCTTGATGACTGCATCGAAGGCTCCTCGGTGCGAGGGCTCTTCGTGGCCCCCGCCAGCCTCGATCTCGCGGGCGCCGAGATCGAGCTGGTTCCGGCCTTCAGTCGTGAGCTCAAGCTCCGCAAGGCCGTGCGGGAGGTCCAGGACGACTACGACTACATCCTGATCGACTGCCCACCTTCCCTCGGACTGCTTACGGTCAACGCCTTCGCGGCAGCCAGCGAAGTGCTGGTTCCGATCCAATGCGAGTACTACGCATTGGAGGGTCTGGGTCAGCTGCTGCGGAACGTGGACCTAGTCCAGCGGAACCTGAATCCCGACCTGGAGGTCAGCGCCATCGTGCTGGTGATGTTCGATGCTCGCACGAAGCTCGCTGAGCAGGTGGCGAACGAGGTGCGAGCGCACTTCGGTGACAAGGTTCTGCGGCAGGTTGTGCCCCGGACAGTCAGGCTCTCCGAGGCACCCTCGTTCGGTCAGCCGATCATCACGTTCGATCCGAGCTCCCGTGGCGCGATCGCCTACCGGGAGCTGGCGAAGGAGGTCAGCGGTGGCGCGGCGCAGCGGGTTGGGTAAGGGTCTCGGCGCACTCATCCCCGCGTCGGAACGCCCGGATGACGAGACCGCGCAACTCCGAGAGCTCCCGATCAGCCAGATCGAACCGAACCGCTACCAGCCACGGGAACACTTCGACGAGGAGGCGCTCGCCTCGCTGGCGGCGTCCATTCGGGAGGTCGGTGTCCTCCAACCGATCTTGGTCCGGCCGGCTGGCACCGACCTGTACGAGCTGATCGCAGGGGAGCGACGTTGGCGGGCCGCGCAGCGTGCGGGCTTGACCACGATCCCGGCGTTGGTCCGGACGGTGCAGAGTCAGCAGTCGTTGGAGCAGGCGCTGGTCGAGAACCTCCACCGTGAGGACCTCAACCCGCTTGAAGAGGCGGCGGCCTATCAGCAGCTCATCGAGGACTTCGGCCTGACCCAGGACCAGGTCGCGACCCGGGTAGGCAAGAGCCGATCCGCGGTGGCGAACACGATCCGGCTCCTCCAGCTCCCTGGTTCCGTGCAGAGGCTGGTTGCCGAGGGCAAGCTCTCCGCTGGTCACGCGCGTGCGCTGCTGGGCGTTGCGGACCAGTCCTTCCAAGAGGAACTCGCTCGCTTGGCAGTCGCAGAGGAGCTGACCGTGCGGGAGGTCGAGGAGCTGGTCAGGCGTCAGGTCCAGGGGGACGGGCCGTCGTCAGGTCCCGAGCCGGCACCGCCTGCTGCTCCGGCTGAGGCTCGCAGCTCCCGTGAGCCCGGCGAAACCCGGCCAGCGGCAATCCTGGAGCTCGAGGCGCTGCTCGCTGATCGACTCGACACCCGGGTGAAGGTCATGCTCGGGGCCGATCGGGGTCGGGTGATCATCGAGTTCGCGACCATCGAGGATCTCGAGCGGATCTATGAGGTGATCACCAACGCCTGTCCAACGATGACCTGAGGCTCAGCACTGCCGGAAGGGGGTTCTCGCGCCGCTCCCGATAGGTTGATCCACAACCTGTGGTAAACCCTGTGGTCAACGGTTTGACTCGAGTGTCATCCGTCACATGGTGCGGAGACCGGTGAGCCTGTGCTCAGCTTTCGACCGGCTCCGCCACCCACTGGGCCAACGCTTCCACCAGTGCTTCAGCGACGGCTGCGGTGCGCTCGACGACCAGGTCAACAGGACCGAGGTAGCACATTACGGCCGGCATGCGGGTCTCCCGAAGGATGGGTAGTCGCATCCCCTGGCTTTGCGCAACGGGTAGCCCCGCATGCCGCTCGAGCATGCAGCTGATGACGTCCGCGAGCCGGTGCCCACCGGCGCTCTCGAAGCCGGTGGTCGCGTAGTAGGTACACCGACAGAGCCCCTGATCCCCGAAGGCGAGGCCGAGATAGACCTCCGCGTGGAAGCTGTTGGCTTCCTGGGCCTGGATCGATGGGTCCGAATGGTTGAGCACTGCCACGACCGCCGCCTTCTCGTGCAGATCCCGTGCCACGGCGGAGACCACCACATCGAGTCCGCCGGCATCGCCGATCGCCACCCGGCGACCGTCGAGCACCCGGGGAGCGTGCCGGAGTCGGTCACGCTCGCGCACATCCGCCACGTTCGAGCCAAGATCGATCTTTCCGCCCAGGCGTTCAAGGGTGGCGAGCACGTCGCGGCCACACACGCCGTCGGTCGTGAGACCGGTGTTGCGCTGGAAGTCCTTCAGCGCCGCTTCCGTGTCCGGGCCGAAGATGCCATCCACCCGGCCGGCATCGAAGCCGAGGGCACCGAGTCGCAGTTGCAGGGCGGCCACGTCATCGCCGCGCAGCATCGGGCTGCGGAGGTACAGGAGGCGATCACCGAGACGGTAGCCAGCCTCGACGAGCGCCGCCCAGGTCGTCGCGTCACACGATCCGTTGGGAAGCAGACCACGGCGCTCCTGGAACCGGCGCACGGCCTCCTCGGTGGTCGGACCGTACTGGCCCAGCTCGGACGGATCGATGTCGTAGCCGAGCGACGTCAACCGCTGCTGCAGGTCGCGCACCGGTTCTCCCCGGCTGCCGATCACCAGAGGCAGAACGGACTGCTCGGCGTGCGTGGAACGCTCAGGCACGAAAGAACCCTACGCGCTCACTGGGCGGGCATCGGCGCCCTGCCCGTTCAGAGGAACTGGCTCAGTTCCTGCAGCAGCTGGGCCTTGCCCTTGGCCCCGACGATCCGGGCCACCTCCGTACCATCTCGAAAAACGATGAGAGTCGGGATGCTCATCACTGAATAGCGTCGAGCGATGTCGGGGTTGTCGTCCACGTTGAGCTTGGCGATCCGCAGACCCGGGTGTTCCTGCGCGATCTCCTCGAGGATCGGAGCGATCATCTTGCAGGGCCCACACCACTCGGCCCAGAAGTCGACGAGCACCGGCTGCTCGGCACCGAGCACCTCCTCGTCGAAGGTGGCCTCGGAGATCGTCACGGTTGCGGACATGGCTGCGATCCTTCTTCGTCTCTATTCGCCTCGGGAGGGTGTTCAACGCAACGTGCGCCGCCGTCGCCGCATTCCGCGTGGAGCCTGAGAAGCAGGGAGGGCGCGGCTGGCGCGCTCACCGTAGCGCGGTGCCGTGCGATCAGGCGTGGGATCGGGCCTCCAGCCAGCGCTCAGCGTCGATCGCCGCCATGCACCCGGAGCCGGCGGCGGTGATCGCTTGGCGGTACACGTGGTCCTGCACGTCACCGCAGGCGAAGACCCCCTCGACGTTCGTGTGGGTGCCATCGCGGGTGACGAGGTAGCCGGCATCGTCCATCTCCAGCTGACCCCTGAACAGATCGGTGTTGGGTTGATGGCCGATCGCCACGAACAGCCCGGTCACCGGGAGCTCCGAGCGCTCACCGGTGATCACGTTGCGGACCTTGAGCCCCTCGACCGACGTCTCGCCCAGGACGTCTTCGACCACGTGGTTCCACAAGATCTCGATCTTCGGGTTGGCGAAGGCGCGCTCCTGCATGATCTTGGAGGCCCGCAGCTCGTCGCGACGGTGGATGAGGGTGACCTTCTCCGCGAACTTCGTCAGGAAGGTCGCCTCCTCGACAGCGGAATCACCGCCACCGACCACTGCGATGCGCTGGCCTCGGAAGAAGAAGCCGTCGCAAGTGGCGCACGTCGAGACACCGTGGCCAAGCAGCCGCTGCTCCGCCTCGAGGCCGAGCATCAGCGAGCGCGCACCGGTCGACACGATGACGGCGTGTCCCCGATAGGTGGGTTCGGGGGCCCCCGGATCGCCGACCCAGACTCCGAACGGCCGGGTTGAGAAGTCGACCCGAGTGGCCTTCTCGGTCACGATGTCGGCCCCGAAGCGCAGGGCCTGGTCCCGGAAGCGGGTCATCAGCTCAGGACCCATGATGCCCTCGGGGAAGCCGGGATAGTTCTCGACCTCGGTGGTGAGCATGAGCTGGCCACCGGGCTGGTCGCTGGTCGACGACGGCTCACCCTCGATCACGAGCGGATGCAGGTTGGCCCGGGCCGTGTAGATGGCCGCGGTGAGACCGGCTGGTCCGGATCCGATGATGATGACGTCACGCACGTCGCTGGTCATGGGTGTCCTTCCAGGAGAACGGGGCTGGTTCCCGGAGTTGAGGGGTGCTCCGGGGATTCGTACCCCGGGGGTTTCCGGGTGAGCGCTCAGAGATCAGGGGGCGCATGGCGCTTCCGGAACACGAGGGCGCCGACGATGGTGAGCACTGCGCCCACGACGAGGTAGGTCATCCACACCGTCGGCAGCACCTCGTTGAGCAGGCGCAACGCGGCGATGAGCAGGAGGACCAGCACGACGCACGCCAGCAGCACGACCATCACCCCGAACACCAGTGCCCGAGCGGCGGTGAGGATCGGCCCGGTCGTCTTGTCGCGCACCTGGTCGACGACGTTGACGATGGCGTCGGTGGCCTGAGCAGGCCAGTCGCCCACCGCCGACGGCGGGCTTGTGGGAGGACGCGCGCGATCGTGCGGGCTCACCATGGCGTCGATCCTAGTGTCGGGCACGCCCGCTCCCCACGGGTCATCGGATACAAGCGTCCGACGCCCGAGAGCTCGGGACGCGCTCTGGTTGGATCAGCGGGTGGGTCAGAGAGTGAAGCGTGCCAGGACCTCGCAGGTCGACGGCCGGATGACCACCGCGAGCGGCGAGGACGAGTCGGTGCTGCGGTAGACGTCGATGTGGACGGGAGTCCCGCGAGAGGTGGCGGCAGCGAGGAAGATGGGTGGGCCTGCCGAGGGATCAGCGGCCGCCGCGGAGGCGTTCGAACACGATGTGTCGGGCATGGCGGTCTCGGGAACGCCCATGGCCGCCCGCCCCGAGGGGGAGGTCGTGGACTGGGAGGTCCGCCAGGCAGCACGCACGGCCTCCTGCAGGTCGAGCGGATCAGCGAAGACCCCGAGCTCGACCCGCGCTGGGTTGCTCAGCGGTCGCTCGTCCGAGGAAGCGGTGCTCGAACGTTCCTGGCCAACGTTGGAGTCGGCCTCCGGCCCGGACGCGGCAGCGGTGTCCTCGGAGCGCCGCTCCGCGCCGGAGGCTTCGGGCTCGATGCGCTGGGCCAGCTCCGAGCGCCTCGGTGCGCGATCACCGGCTCGACTCAACGTCAGCGCGGCTGGGATGGCCAACGCGACGAGCACGCCAGCGGCGACCGCGAGCACCCGCCTCCGACGGGACGGCGATCGGCCCGCCGGGGCGCTCCGGGATGCGACAGCGGGGGTCGGCTCGCCAAGCTGCCACGTCTCGAGCACCTCCTGGATGACCCGATCCCGCGCGCTCGCGTCGGGTGTGACCGGTGCCGAGAGGTGGTCGCTGATCCGGCGGAAGCGCTCGAGGCGCGCCCGGGCGGTCGGATCGTCCAGCACTCGTCTCCGGTCCTCTTCGCTCACCTCGCCGTCGAGAACCGCGGAGATGAGCTCGTCGTCGAGCGGGCGATCAGTGGGTGGGCTCATGGCGTCTCTGTTGGGACGATCCGGGTGGGGTCGAGGTTCCCGAGCTGCTCCGCGAGCGCTGCCCGTCCACGGGCGATCCGGGATCGCACCGTCCCTGGCGGGACTCCGAGGACCTCTCCGATCTCGGCATAGTCGAGCCCGAGCACGTCTCGCAGGACGACCGCGGCCCGCATCGGCGGGGCCAGCCGTTGCAGCGCGTCGTCGATGGCCAGCCGGTCGCTCACCGTCTGGTCGAGCGGCGGCGCCCCCGATGCGTCGGAGACGTCAGGTTCGGCAAGGCGCGGGTCGGGACGTCGCCTCCGCCGCCTGAGCTCGTCGAGGCAGGCGTTGGTGGCGACCCGGTAGCTCCAGGTGCTGAACGTGGCACGCCCGTCGAAGCGGCGCAGGCCCCGAACGATCGCGAGGAGGGCCTCCTGGGTGGCGTCGAGGGCGTCCGTATCGTTGCCGGTCAGTCGCCGGCACAGGGCGTGGATGCGGTCGTAGTGGGTGCGGAGCAGCACTTCGAGCGCGCCACGATCACCCGCCTGCGCGGCGGTGACCAGCGAGCGGTCGTCAGCCTCCCCCGGGATGCGGCGAGCCTAGCGGTGCGGGTCCCCGGCGCCTCGGCAGGCGCTGCGCCGAGCGCGTCGAGCACGTGGAGCGGTGAGCGCAGCGCGGGTCAGCGAGCGGTGAGCGTCAGCTCACTGATCTCGACCCGCCCAGGTCCGTCCCCTAGATCGGTGATCCACAACAGCACGAAGCTGCCCGTCGCGCCACCGAGCTCGAAGGTGACATCGCCCCGGATGTCCTCGGCGTCGGCCACGGGCTGACCCCAACCGCTGAGGTCCCCGGGAAGGGCGGTGGCGACGTGGACGGACGCCGCCCAGCCCGACGTCGGTGAGCGCACCGTGAGTCGCTCGAGCGGGGTCGGCTCCTGCAGCGTGACGATGAGACCGACACCATCCTTGAGGTTCCCGAAGGTGCGGGTCTGGTAGGTCTCGGTCCGCCACGAGGTGGAGCGGTCGCCGTCGACGGCCAGCGACACCTGTGCGTCGTTCTCCCGGCCGTCGCCTGCCGGATCGAACGGTCGCACCGAGACGACCCGGATCGCACCGCTCTGGGGGCCTCCCGACGGTGTGGGGGGTCGGCTGAAGATCTCACCGGTGGGGGTCCTGGCGAGGAGGATGGCGGCGGTGCCGACGGAGGTCGCGACGACGGTGAGCAGGACGAGGGCGAGGACCCACCGACGTCCGGACGGGCGCGAGGTGGGCTGCGCATCGGCGCGAGGAGCAGGTGGTGTGGTTGCCGGGGCCGCCGGCGTGCCTGACAGGCTCGACGGGGGCGACCCGCTGATCGTCGTGATGTCCGGGTCTGCTCGGGGGACGGAGATGAGAGCGGTCGCGTCGGGCGCAGGGCGGGTCATCGAGTCGACCGCGAGGAGCGCGGCGCGGAAGGCCGGAGCGTCGGGGAAGCGGTCATCCGGGTCGCGGGCCAGGGCCCGTTGCAGGACACGGTCGAGATCCTCGGGCAGGTCGGGCCGCAGAGCCCGCGCCGGCACGACCGGTTGATGGAGCCGTGCCAGGGCGACCGCTGCCGCGGTGTCGCCGCCGAAGGGAGGCCTGCCGGTGAGCGATTCGTAGAGCACCACCGCGAGCGAGTAGAGGTCCGAGCGAGGATCCACGGGCCGGCCCGCGACCTGCTCTGGCGAGAGGTACTTCACGGTTCCGAGCATGGTGCCGGTGCTCGTGAGATCCGATCCGTCGTGCACCTTCGCGATGCCGAAGTCGGTGACCATGACCCGCTCGTCACAGAGCAGGATGTTCGCCGGCTTGATGTCTCGATGGATCACCCCCGCCCGGTGAGCGACCGTGAGCGCGTCCGCGATCTGCGCGCCGATGCGGACGGCGTCGATCGGGTCGATGCGACCGTACTCGTCGAGAACGGCCCGCAACGTCCGTCCCCGGACCAGTTCCATGACGATCGCCTCATGACCCTGGTCGTGGCAGGTGTCGTAGATCGCGACGATCGACGGGTGATGCAGGCGGGCCGCGGCGATCGCCTCGGCGCGGAAGCGGGCGGTGAACGACTCGTCGGCCGAGAGGTGGGAGTGGAGCACCTTGATGGCGACCGGTCGTTCGAGGACGTGGTCCACGCCCTCCCAGACCTCCGCCATCCCGCCCCTGGCGATGAGCGTTCGCAGCTCGTAGCGACCCGCGAGCGCCAGACCGGGATGTGGTGCGACGACGCGCGACGCCGCAGACGTGTCGGAGGCACCCGTGGGACCGGGCGGTGGACTGGCGACGGGACCGGGCACGGCAGTGCTCACGGTAGTGGCCACCACCGCGCCGTGGTCGGAGCCGGCGCGTGCTACTTCACGTAGCAGACCCCGATGATGCGCGGGCCGCCGTGGGTGCCGATCACCGCGCCGATCTTGGAGATCTTGATCTGGTCACGCGGGTAGCGAGGGGAGATGAGATCGAGAAACTCGTCGACATCGGGCGCTTCACCGTGGCAGACCCGCAGGTGCGAGACGTGGTCTTCGGCGAAGAGCTTGTCGCGCAGCGCTTCCAGCGCCCGTTTGCGGGTACGCGGCTTGCCCGCCTCCTCCACCACCCCGTCGGCGATGTGGATGAGCGGCTTGAACGACAGCATCGAGCCGAGCAGAGCCCGGGCGTTGCCGATGCGCCCTCCCTTCTTCAGGTTCTCGAGGGTGTCGAGCGCACCGTAGATCTCGGTGCGGGGGATGAGGTCCTCTACCACCGCGACCACCTCGTCGACAGTCCTGCCCTCGCGGGCGGCTTTGGCCGCTTCGACGACCTGTGTGCCGAGACCTCCCGTGATCGACTTCGAGTCGATGACCCGGACGTCGACCTCACCTGCGACCGCTTGGGCGGCGTTCTGAGCGGACTGCATCGTCGCTGACAGCGCGCTGGAGAGGTTGATGCACACGACCGCGTCGGCCCCTTCGGCGGCCGCGTCGCGGAATGCCTCTTCGAACTTCCCCGGAGGGGGTGCCGCGGTCTCGGGCAGATCGTGCGACGACGCCATCCGTGCGTAGAACTCCTCGACGGAGAGCTCCTCGCGATCGACGAACTCACGATCACCGAAGCGGATGGTGAGCGGCACCACGCGGATGCCGTGCTCCGCAACCTCATCGGCTTCGAGATCGCAGGCGCTGTCAGTGACGATCCGTACTCCGGGCATGGCTCCCCCTGCTGATGGCGCTCTCCGCGCTCACGGTGTCCGGGAGCGTAGCGGAGCCCGCCGCAGGGGTCGGAGCCCCCTTCTCCTCTGCGGCGCGGGCGCTGGGATGGTGCGGGGAGACGAGCCGTCGGCTTCGGCGCACGTCCCGGAAGTGACGGGCCCACCACAGCAGCAGGAACCCCCCTGCGACCGCGGAGAGCAGCAGGCCGATGCCCGAGATGGCGGTGGACCGCACGGAGAGCCGGGTCGAGCCGAGCACCAGCCCGTCGTCGGGGGAGCGCACCACGGCCTTCAGCGGGAACGCGCCCGAGGACCGGGCGGTCACCTCGACCTCATGGCGGGTGGTCGTCTTCGGTGGGAGCGTGACCAGCTGCACCGCGCCGCCGGAGAACTCGAGCTTGTCGCTCTCCAACACCACCTTCAGGGTCACGGCGTGATCGAGTTGGTTCTCGAACGTGAGCGGGATGCGACCGGTGCGCTCGGTGAGTGTCACCTGCTGAGGCTCAGGCAGCGTGATCGCCGCGAGCTTGGCGTCCACCGCCTGGTCCGCCGCAGCGAGGTGGGCGTCACGGGTGGGCTCGTCGAGGTCGATCGCTGCAGCGGCGAGCACGTGGCGTCGCATCGGCCAGACCAGCTCCCGCGCACTCGGGGTCGGGGGCTGCTCGGTGCCGCCGGTCGCGGACCCGCTGGCGGTCGGAGATGGTGGGGTGTCGAGCATCGACGCGAAGGAGTCGATCCGGGACCAGGTCGTCGCGCTCGCTGCGGCGATCGGGCCGACGTCGACATCGGTGCTGGTCGGCGCGAGCTCCCGTACGAGCACGGACCGGGCGCCGCCGCGGGTCGAGGTCGCGGTGTCGATCACCCGGAAGAGGTCGTCGACGGTGACGGGGCTCACGAGCGGGTTCGCCTCTGGAGCGGATCTCCGTGACAGCCCTCCGAGCAGCGCATCCCAGGTCTCGGGGGGGATTGAAACACCATCGGGTGGCACGAGCACGACCCCCCGAGACTGCGTCGGACGCT
>JBBFLY010000026.1:0-36838 GCA_037478855.1 Acidimicrobiales bacterium
CTTGCGGCGCCGGTAGGCCGGCGGAGGCGACCCCACCGCTCCGTAGGGCCGGGTCGTGACGTACGGCTCGTCCCACCCGGGCGTGGCCCCCGCCGCTTCGCCCGAGCGCTGGTGGCGGATGCGAGGGTGATGTCGATCCGGGCGGTCGCTCGCCGTCACGGCTTGGGTTGGGCGACCGTGATGGCGCTCGTCGCTGACTGGTCGCAGCTGGTCGGGGCGCACCGGCGAGCGAAGCGCTGCCGGGTGCTGTTGGTGGATGAGACCTCGATGCGTCGCCGCCACCGCTACGTGACCGTGTTGCAAAACGGCGAGACCGGCGAAGTGCTCGCCATGGTCGCCCACCGCAACGAAGCCGCCCTGTCGGGCTTCTTCGCTGCCCAGGGGCGGCGCTGGTGCCGGGGCGTGAAGGTCGTCGTGTCCGACGGCTCGAAGTCCTACAAGGCGGCGATCGACCGGCACCTCGGTCACGCCCGCCACGTGCTCGACCGGTTCCATGTGGTGCGCTGGTTCGCCGCGGGGCTCACCCTGGTGCGCCGCAACACCCAACGCCGCGAACCACGCGGGCAGGTCACGCCCGCGTTCGACCCCGAGGTGTTCCGTGCCCGGTTCGCGCTCCTCCGTCGCGGTGACACCCTCACCGACGCGGATCGGGAACGCCTCGACCAGCTGTTCGCACGCCACCCCCGCATCGCGGCGGGCTGGGCGGCCCTCCAGGAGCTCTACGGCCTCTACCTCGCCGACGACCGAGCCGGCGCGCTCGCCGCGCTCGGGCGGTTCTGCGACCTCTACGCCACCGGCGAGCTGCCCGAGTTCCACCACGTCGTTGACACCATCATCGCCTGGGGCGACGAGATCCTTGCCTACCACGACCCCATCGTCGGCCGGGCCAGCAATGGACGACTCGAAGGCACCAACAACAAGCTCCAAGTCCTACGCCGCGTCGCGTACGGGTTCACCAACCACGCCAACTTCGAAGCCCGAGGCATCCTCGCCTGCCCCGCCATACGATCATCACCACCGAGACCAGCCACCCTCACCCCATGAAACCGCGCAGTCTCAACAGAACTGGTGAATGGGGTTCAACTGCTCTCAAGGGAATGGGATGGGAGTCAAAGCAGATGGGCGTCAAAGAACTCGCGTGCTGGGTGGGGCGGTGGTTGCTGTGGCCGCGACGGCGTCGCCTCCCCCGCCGAGACGCGAACCAGCTCTGAGAGGGTCAGCGGTTCTCGCCGACTCGGTTGCCAGATCAGCCAACCAGCGGTGCCGTCGCGCCGATGGCGGTCGCCGCACGCGAACCTCGGCCTTCGAGCCGACACCATGCTGGGCGGCCCTCAGTTCGGTCGATCAGCCAGACGAGCGATCAGCTGAAGGACTGACCGCACCCGCAGGTGCGCTGGGCGTTGGGGTTGTTGATCGAGAACCCAGCACCCTGCAAGCCGTCCTTGTAGTCGAGCGTGGCACCAGCGAGGAGCTGTGCGCTCGACGGATCGACGACCACGGTGACTCCCCCGAACTGGGCGGTCAGGTCGTCGCTGTCACGCTCGGTGTCGAAGAACATCTCGTAGCTGAAGCCCGAGCACCCGCCCGGTCGCACCGCGACGCGCAACATCAGCGACTCGTCACCTTCCTGGGCGATGAGTTCCTTCACCTTGGCTGATGCACTCTCGGTGAGGGTGATCACGGTCGAGCCTCCTCGGATGAGACGGATGGAGCGAGGATACCGGCACACGGGCCAGGTCGGGCGGGCCCCGGGCGACGGACCGAACCGGCAGACCACCGCACGATCATCAGATGCGAGCCACCTCGACCTGACATGGCGTACGGTCCACCAGCGAATGGAATCCGGTGACCTCGGCGCCACCGAGCTCGTCGACGAGACCCTCCACGAGCCCGCAGTGCACCGAGCACACGAGATCGGGATAGCTCTCGGCCAGGGAGCGGAAGGGACAGTGGGCGAACGCCACGGTGGCACAACCATCGCCGTCGACCACGGTGGGGTCGAAACCGAGCCGGGCCTGCTCGATCATGAGCGCGTCGATCGGATCGGCGTCAGCGTCCCACCGGCGGGCATCGGCCCGTCCCTGTTCGTGCGCGGCATCGGTGAGCTCCGATCCGTCGAGGCCGGCTTCAGCGGCAGCCTGCAGGAGCACCGTGGCAAGGAGCGGATACGGCGATGGCTCGAGCCCGAGCGACGGTGCGCCCGCGGCGAGCGAGTACCGGTGCTGCGGACGCCCTACCCCGCCGCGTGCTTCCGCCTCGACCTGCAGCAGGCCCACCTCCCGCATGCGCTCGAGGTGCGGGCGAACGGTGTTGACGTGCAAGCCCAGGATCTCCGCGATCTCAGCCGTGGCAAGAGGGATCGGGGAACGCGCCAGCTCGAGGTAGATCGCGTAGCGCGTGTTGTCACCCAGCGCCTTGAGGATGTCGAGCCGGGGAGCGCGCGGATCGCTGAGGTCGACCTCACGGGCCCTGTCGCTCATACCAGGAGTTTACACGGTCTGCCCCGTTAGAATCTCAGCGTGCCTCCGTCTCCCCCCAGCCCAGAACACGTCATGGCCATGCTTCGCGGGGTCGTCGACCCCGAGCTGGGGAGCGACATCGTCGAGCTGGGGATGGCCAAAGGTGCCCGTGTCGACCCCGATGGCACCGTGACGATCACCGTTGCCCTCACAACCGCTGGATGTCCACTGAGAGCGCAGCTCCAGCGGGACGTGAAGACACGGATCGAATCGCTCCCCGGTGTGCGCGAGGTGCAGCTCAGATGGACCGAGCTGACACCTGAGGAGAAGTCGGAGGTCATGGCGAAGGCCCGCTGGAACGCCGCGCAGGCCGCGCCCGAGACGGAGATCCCGCCAACCACGAAGGTGCTCACCATCGCCTCCGGCAAAGGCGGGGTGGGCAAGTCCTCGGTCACCGTCAACCTGGCGGCCGCCCTGGCGGCACGGGGGTTCACGGTCGGGGTGCTCGACGCGGACATCTGGGGCTTCTCGATCCCCCGCATGCTCGGCATCGAGGGTCGGCTGCAGGGCAAGCCCGGGGAGCGCAAGATCCTCCCCCACGTGCAGCCGTGCGGCACCGGCTTGCTGAAGGTCGTGTCGATGGGCCACCTCGTCGACGACGAGGAGACCGCACTCATGTGGCGGGGGCTCATGCTCAACCGCGCGGTGCAGCACTTCATCGAGGACGTGTCCTGGGGCGACATGGACTATCTGCTCATCGACATGCCACCTGGGACCGGTGACGTGCAGATGGGCCTTGCCCGCATGCTGCCCCGAGCCGAGATGATCGTCGTCACCACCCCGGCCCGCAGCGCTCAGAAGGTGGCGGTCCGAGCCGTGAGCATGGCCCGAAAGAGCTACCTGCGGGTCGTCGGCGTCATCGAGAACATGAGCTCGTTCGAGTGCGAGCACGGGTCACGCTACGAGCTGTTCGGCGCCGGCGGGGGCGCGGAGCTGGCGCGTGACGCGGGTGTGCCGCTCCTCGGCTCGATCCCCATCGAGCCCTCTGTCGCGCGCGGGGGCGACGCAGGTCAGCCGGTCGCCCTCACCACCGGGCCCGCGGCCGAAGCCTTCCGTGAGATCGCCAGCAGACTGGTCGAGGAACACGTCCCACCCGTTGACATGGCCGGCTGCTCAGCCCGGATGCTGGACGCTGCGCTGGCCGCGCTCGACGGACGCACCACCGGGGCGGAGAGCACCTGAGCGTCACACGCGGAGGGCGGTCGGTCAGTCGAGACTGCCGGTCGACCGGTGGGCGCCCGGTGGGCGCCGACACGAGTCGGCCGATCCGGACCTTCAGCGGTCGCTGTCCGCGAAGTCGACCACCTCAGCACCGATCTCCTCCGGTGCGGTCTCGTCGATCCTCACCTGGCGAGCCGGGCCTGACCCCCGCCGCGCCGCAAGCAGTCCGGGGAGCGCCGCGAGCCCTCGAACCGGCCGGAACCGATCGCTCTCCTCGGTGAGCCACGCGTCCTCGTCATCACTCAGCTCGAGATCCGCGGCTTCAGCGTTGCGCTCGAGCTGCTCAACGCTGCTCGCCCCCGGGATCGCCACCACGTTGGGCCGGCGGATCACCCAGGCCAGCGCGACCTGAGCCGGTGTGGCGTCGTGCGAGCGGGCGATGGCACGCAGCGCCTCGATGAGACCCGCAGCCAGCTCGAGGTTCTCCGGCAGGAACAAGGGGTTGCTCGTACGAGCGGCACCGCGTGGCGGGTTCGAGGCGTCGTAGCGCCCCCCGAGCAGGCCTTGCGCCAACGGGCTGTACGCGATCACTAAGCGGTCGTGCTGCTGCGCGTACGACACCACACCCCCGGGTCGGTCCGGCTTGCGGAACGCAAGGCTGTACTGCACCTGGTTCGAGAGCACGGGGGCACCGAGCGAGCGCTCCGCGCGGCGCCACCAAGCGACGTCGAAGTTGCTCACCCCGACGTGGCGAACCAGGCCGACGTCGAGCAGCGCACGCATGCCCCTCATGGTCGTCGGGAGCGGCACCACCGGATTCGGCCAGTGCACCTGGTAGAGGTCGAGGTGCCGGACACCGAGCCGCTGCGCCGACTGCACGCCACGCCACTGCACGACAGGGGAGATCGGCAGCACCGGGAACACCTTGGTAGCCAGGAACGCCTCGTCACGTCGACCTGCTACCGCCTGACCGACGATGCGCTCCGAGCGGCCCATCGCGTAGATCTCGGCCGTGTCGATCAGGTTGATGCCGATATCGAGAGCACGCCGCACGAGCTGGCCAGCCGTCGTCGTCGCGTACTCCTCGCCGTAGCCCCACTCGCCGGATCCGAACTGCCAGGTGCCGAGCCCGATAACGGACAAGCGGACACCACCGACCTCGACGTACCTCATGGCCGCGAGCCTAGAGGTGAACCGATCGCACCGCCCCGCCCGGATCGGGATCGGGCGACGGCAGCGCCGGGCGACGCTCGGTGACGCGGCTCCCGGCTGCGCTCAACGCAACCGCAGGTTGCGGAACTGCTTCGGAAGCTCACCGCGTGTGTGGGAGCCCGGCGGGGAGCTGGCGAGCAGCCCCGGACCCTCCGGCTCGGGCGTGCACACCACCTCCGAGCCGGTGTCGACGCCGTGGCCGCGAAGGAACAGACGACAGTCCCACTCAGTCTCGATCGACATCGACTCCGCCGGGCCGTCGTACACGTCGATCACCAGCCCGTCATCGCCGGGGTACATGGCGCGCAGGTACTCCGGGGCGTACACCGGGACACCCGACACCTCACCGACCACCTCCTGGTCGGGCCCGGGCCAGAAGTCCTCGTAGAGGAACGGGGCGGTCGACTCGCAGCAACCAGTGCCGATCGTGATGGTGAGCGAGCCGCGTCGGGCGGCCTTGGCCCGCTCGACCACCTCGACGGCGCGCTCGGTGGCGGTGATTCGCACTCTTCCATCGTAGGGCGTGCGCGCGTCGTCACATCCCGTCCCGACTGCTCGCGTAGCGTTGCCGTGGTGCGCCGCACGATCTCCCGCCGGCGGTTCCTGCACGGTGTGGTCGCCACCGGCCTCACGGTCGTCACCGCGAGCTGCGCGGACTCCGACAGCCGGGAGGTCCGCAGCGATGCACCGCGAGCGGAGCCCGCCCAGCCCACCGTCACGCCGATGGTGCAGGCGCTGAACTCGTTCGCCGCCGAGCTGCACCGTCAGCTCGCCCTGCGGGCTGGGAACCTCGCCTCCTCGCCGTACGCGGTCGCGATCTCCCTCGCCCAAGCCCGAACCGGCGCGAAGGGCTCGACCCGTGCGGAGCTGGACCGCGTGCTGCACACCGATCCCGACACCGACTTCGACCGGGGCATGAGCACGCTGGCGTCGCTGCTCGCTCTGCGCTCCGGTGAGCGCTCGAGCGACGTGCGGCGCGGGGCCGTCGACCTCCGAGCGGCTGGATCGCTGTGGGTGCAGCTCGGCACCGACCCTCACGAGCCGTTCCTCGATGAGCTGGCGCGCTACTACGACGCCGGCCTGCACTCGGTGGACTTCCGCTCGAAACCGGAGAAGGCGAGGGCGGTGATCAACCGATGGGCCCACTCGGTCGCCGGAGAAGAGGTCGGGGACCTGCTCCCGCGAGGAGGCATCAGCGAGCTCACACGCTTCGTGGTGTCGAGCGCGGCCTCCGTGCGGGCACCCTGGCTGACGCGCTTCGACCCCCAGCGCACCCGCCTCGGCCCCTTCCGAACCGATGACGGACGAATCACGAAGGTCCCCCTCATGACCACGACTCAGGCGGAAGGATGCCGCGTCGGGCACGGCCCGGGTTGGGAGGCGGTGCTCCTTCCGTATCTCGGGGGCGAGCTGGCGATGATCGTGGTGCTACCCGAGCCCGACTCGTTCGAGACCTTCGAGCAGACCCTGAGCGGTGACACGCTCGCAGACCTCGTCGGCTCGCTCCGGCCGGCGAGGATCGAGCTGGTGATGCCTCGGTTCAGCGTCGCTACCAGCGTCGACCTCGAACGGCACCTCGTCGCGCTGGGGCTCCGATCGGCCTTCGCGGAGGAAGCCGACTTCTCCGGGATCACCGACGACGAGCAGCTGTCGATCTCGCGCGCCGCACACCAGGTGAGCGCCGGGGCGGACGAGCAGGGCACGAACGCCGCCGCGATCACCGTGCTGCGCCCTCCGTCTGGTCGACCACCCGAACCGGTGGGGCAGACGATCACGGTCGATCGACCGTTCCTCTTCTTCGTCACCGATCTCGGCACGGGGCTGGTGCTCCAGATCGGCCGGGTGGTCGATCCCAGCGGGTGATGGGTCGCTCAGACGGGAAGCGGCGCAACCCGTGCGGTGAGGTGCAGCCGGGCCGCGTGCTCGTCGAGCGCCCACAGCACGAGCCCGGCGTGTGCATCGACCGTCCAGGCCAGGGTGATCGAGGCATCCCGTTCGATCGGGTCGCGGTACTCGAGCTCGGCCCGGTAGGGGGCACGGAGACCGGCGCAGCTCGCGAGCACGTCCTCGATCATCGCCCAGCTCACCGCGTTGTTCACGTGTCCGAGCGGGTCGAAATCCGAGAAGCGCAGCTGCCAGGGCCGACGGGCCGCCGCCTCGGGGACCTGGGAGGGATGCCGGAGCCGGGCGGTGACCTCCCGCCCCGCTGCCGTGGGCCCGTAGAGGTCGAGGAACTGCTTGCTCAGCGGAACCGGACGACCCGAGGGGAGCTCGACGTGGACCCACAGCGTGGCGGCGTCGATCACCGCCCCCCGGTCTCCGCGAAGTGCGATGCGCCGCTCCGCCCAGCGGCTCCCGATCCCGGAGCAGAAGGTGGCCAGCTCGAGCAGCTCACGGAACACCGCCGGACGGCGGACCTCGAACACCGTCCGCCGCACGACCCAGGCCAGATCGTCGTCGAGGCCGCTGTCGACGGTGTCATCGTTCGAGATGTCCTGGAGGAAGCGGGCCAACGCATCGAAGCGCGCCCGGCCGCCAGGGCTGACATCGCCGAAGCGCACCCGCCGCTGTCCACGGAACACCCGCCCCGTCGCCGGGACCTCGACCAGCCGATCGGCACCGTGCTCTCGCATCAGCGAGACGCTAGCGAGTGGTCACGGTGCTGGACGCGGTGCAGCGCCGGCCGATCGTCGACCAGCGAGCGCACGCCTCCCCAAGTGGCGCCGAAAACCGGTTGACGAGCCGATCGGGGCCGTGCTGCGATGGGTTCATACAGGAAGCTGCTGTGCCAACGTCGCCAACCACACCCCTCTTGGACGGCGACACAGCGAGGCGACACGGCGAGAGGAGCTCGGGACCGATGAAGACGCCGATGCAGGATCGGGCAGGCCACGTGGCCACCGTCTCGGCGTCGCGCGCTCGTACGGCCACGTCCACGTGCCGGGGCGCGTGGTACAGCACCACCTACGCGGGCTTCGCGGTGACCGTGCTCGACCACAAGCTCGGCCCCCAGCGGCTGAAGGAGCTCTCGCAGTAGCCACGAACCTGCGAACGAGGATCGCTCCGAAGGCCGCCGGGAGACCGGCGGCCTTCTCGCATCTCGGAGGCCATTCCGCCCGACCCAGCACCGCGCCGACCATCAACCAGGACACCGTCGCCGAGAGGACGGCGGTTCGACGAAGGGGAAGCACCACATGCTCGCCGAGTTGAGCGAGAGCATCATCCAGGACTGGTGGGACCAAGCCCGCTGCCGCGACGGCGAGGCCTCACTCGTCCACGTCTTCTTCTCGGAGGAGCTCCAGGACATCGCACAAGCCAAGACCATCTGCGCCCAGTGCCCGGTGATGCTCGAGTGCCTCGAGGGAGCCATCGCACGCCGGGAGCCCTGGGGGGTGTGGGGTGGCCAGCTCTTCCTCAACGGCAGGATCCTGACGACAAAGCGCCGCCGGGGTCGTCCCCCAAAGACCCCGCGCCCGGAGGACCAGATCCCGGAGATCCCGGTGCCGGTGCACCTCCGAACGCACCTTCGGACGGCCTGACCACCTGCACGCGTTGGGCTGACCGAAGGCCAAGACGCCGGCGTCCCGCTGAGCCCCCGCAGCCGGAGCGCCGGATCGGACCATCCCACACAGCCCGGGTGACAGCCCGAGCGGCGCCCTGCCGCTCGACGTGCGAACCCGGACCTGGGCGATGGTCCAAGTCGAGACGGCAGTGGCCTGCCCGGAGGGAGGGCGGGTCACTGCCGTCGTGCGTTTTCCACAGGCACGGCGGTACCGTCGTAGCGCCCTATGGAGACCCCCGGCACCGGCACGTCTGCGACCAGCCACGCACACGAGTCGCAGCACCCTTCCTCCCGCGGCCAGCGCGCCCGGTGGCGGCGCCTCGCATGGTGGGTCCTCCTGCTCGCCACCGCTGCGTTGGCCGCCATCACCGTGGTGGCATTCCGCACCACAAGCGACGACGACGTCGATCGCATCGACCCGAGCGCGCAGGCGCCTTTCGGCCTCCAAGGTCGTGACGTCACCGGCAAACAGGTGCCGGACGTCTCGTTCGAGCGCTTCGACGGTGGAACCGGCTCGTTCACCGACTATGCGGGCCGACCGCTCGTGGTCAACTTCTTCGCCTCCTGGTGCACGCCCTGCGCCGACGAGATGCCCGCCTTCGAACGGGTGCACGAGCAGCTCGGCGCGCGGGTCGCGTTTCTCGGTCTGAACGTGACCGAGCAGCCCGACAGCGCCCGGGCGCTGATCGCACGCACCGGCGTCACCTACGACACCGCCCGGGATCCCGCCGGAGATCTGCTGCGCGCCTTCGGCGGTGTCAACATGCCCACCACCGCCTTCGTGCGGGCCGATGGCACCATCGCGAAGGTGCACGTCGGCAAGCTCGACGAAGCTCAGCTGCAGCGAATCATCGACGAAGAGCTGCTCCCGTGATCGACGCCCCGCTCGCCTACGCGTTCGGGGTCGGGATGGTGGCCACCTTCAACCCCTGCGGCTTCGCCATGCTGCCCGCCTACGTGTCGTACTTCCTCGGTCTCGAGAGCACCCGGGGTGACGGCGCCGACGCTCCCCGGGCGAGCGCGCTGCGAGCGCTCGCGGTGGGAGCTTCGATGACCGCGGGCTTCCTGGTCGTGTTCGGGTTGCTCGGCATCGTGCTCGACCCGATCCTCGACGCCGTGCAGGCTCGGCTGCCTTGGGTCACGATCGTGCTCGGCCTCGTGCTCGTCTGCCTCGGCGCCGCGCTGCTCGCCGGCCGCACCCTGTCGGTGAAGCTGCCCCTGATGACCAGGGGAGCCGATGGTCGGGAGCTGTGGTCGGTCTTCCTGTTCGGCATCTCCTACGCGCTGGTGTCTCTGTCGTGCACGCTGCCCACCTTCCTCGCTGCGGTGGCTGGGGTGTTCGACACCACCGACGTGGTCTCCGGGATCGCGGTCTTCGTGGCCTACGGGTTGGGGATGGGCCTGGTTCTGATGGTGCTCACGCTCGCGACCGCGCTGGCCCGCCAGGGCCTGGTGCGCGGCATGCGGTCCTTCCTGCCGTACGTGAACCGGGTCTCGGGCGGGCTGCTCCTCCTCGCCGGGGCGTACGTCGCGTACTACGGCTGGTACGAGCTGCGGGTCCGCTCCGGCGACACGACCGGCGGTGCCGTCGCGGATCTCGTGTTCGACCTCAACACCAGGATGAGCAACTGGATCCAACAGGTCGGACCGGTGCGCATCGGCCTCGTGCTCACGCTCGTGATCGCCATCGCCGTGACCGCGGCGCTCGCCCGACGATCCCGGGTCGAGTGAAGCTGCCGGCCACCCCTGAGGCCCCGAACGCCTAGGGTGCCCACATGGACCTCCGGATCATGGTGGAGCCCCAGCAGGGGGCGACCTACGACCAGCAGCTCGCGATGGCGCAGCTCGCCGAAGCGGAAGGCTTCGACGGCTTCTTCCGCTCCGACCACTGGTTGCGGATACCCGGCCTGAGCGAGAGCGCGGTCAACCCTGGTCCCACCGACAGCTGGGTCACGCTCGGCGCCCTGGCCCGGGAGACGACACGCATCCGGCTCGGCACCCTGGTGTGCTCGGTGACGTTCCGCCTGCCGGGTCCCCTGGCGGTCGCGGTCGCCCAGGTCGACCAGATGAGCGGCGGTCGCGTGGAGCTGGGGCTCGGCGCCGGGTGGTACGGCGACGAGCACGTCGCGTACGGCATCCCCTTCCCCGGCACGAGGGAGCGCTTCGAGCTGCTCGAGGAGCAGCTCGAGATCATCACCGGGATGTGGCACTGCCCGCCGGACTCGCAGTACACGTTCGAGGGTGAGCACTACGGCGTCGTGGGGTCGCCCGCGCTCCCCAAGCCGGTGCAGGTCAACGGCCCGCCGATCATCATGGGCGGGTTCGGCACCGTTCGCACGCCGCGGCTCGCTGCCCGCTACGCGAGGGAGTTCAACGTGCCGTTCGCACCGGTGGACGTCTTCGCGCAGCAGCGCGATCGGGTGCGGGCGGCCTGCGAGGCCGCGGAGCGCGACCCAGATTCGATGCTGTTCTCCGCCGCGCTCACCGTGTGCTGCGGGGAGGACGAGGGGGAGATCGCCAGGCGGGCCGGCAACATCGGCCGCAGCGTCGAGGAGCTGCGCGAGAACCAACTCGCCGGGAGTCCGGCCGAGGTTCTGGACCGGATCGCCACCTACGCCGAAGCAGGAGCTGACCGTCTCTACCTACAGGTGCTCGACTTCGACGACCTCGACCACCTGCGACTCCTCGGGGAGCAGGTGCTCCGCCTGCTGCCCTGACGGTGGAACCCATCTGAGTCCCACGCCGTCGACCGTGCGCGCCCGAGATGAGCTCAGAGTCCGAAGGTGAACGCGCTGTAGGTGCCGAGGAGCAGCAACGCCACGCTGATCGCCACGACCGCGCCATCCGTCACCGCCCACAGCGGTCCAGGCCGCAGCGTCCGTGTCAGCCACCCGTGGGTCCCGAGCGCGCCATGCAGGACGCCAAGCACGAGGAACGACCAGTCGGTCACCCTCCACAACGGGCTCTCCCAACGGGTGGCCACCTCCAGCGCCGTCCACCGGGCGATGTCGGTGGCGAGCAGCCACGAGGTCAGCTCGACCGGTACCAACACGCAGAGGGCGATGGCTGACGCGCGGATCACGTGCCAGCTCCAGGGTCTCAGCTGCGCATCGGGGTGCGGGGTCACCGCTGCCCACCCAGGATCGGCCAGAGGATCACCAGGCACGCGGGCACGCCGAGCGCTGCGGTGAGGAAGACCGTGGCCAACCGAGCTGGAGCCTCAACGCGCGCTCCAAACGGCAGGTAGTCAGCCACCAACCGGCGCAACCCGTCGAGGCTGTGAAACAGCACCGAGAGGGTCACCAGGCACAGCACCGCCCGGACACCGATGTTGCCCTGCAGCTCGCACAACCGGTTGAACAGCCTGACGTCGAAGCCCAACGTCGCGATCCCCGCCGACCAGACCGCGAGCCAGCCGAAGCTCACGAGCGCCGCGGCTCCCGCCGCGGGAGACGGGGACGCCGGCGACGGAGGTTCGCAGCGATCGACCGCCGAGGACTCCTCCACCGGTCAGTCCGCCCGGATGACGGTTCCCCCACGCAGATAGGGGGCGAGCACCTCGGGGAGCGCGATCGAGCCGTCGGGCTGGCGGTAGGTCTCAACCAGCGCCGCCCACACCCGGGGCACGGCGAGTGCGGAGCCGTTGAGGGTGTGAACGGTCTCGGTGCGCTTCTCACCCGTCGGGCGGTAGCGGATGTTCGCCCGCCGCGCCTGGTAGTCGCTGAACCACGACACGGACGACACCTCCAGCCACCGGTCGACACCTGGCGCGTACACCTCGATGTCGAACGAGCGATGGTGCGACTGCCCGAGATCGCCGGTGCAGATCTCGACCACCCGGTAGGCCAACCCCAACGCAGCGATGGTGCCCTCGGCGCGCGCCAGCAGTTCCTCGAGCATGGCGGGCGCCTGCTGCGGCGTCGCATAGGCCAGGATCTCGACCTTGTCGAACTCGTGGACCCGCAACAGACCACGGGTGTCACGTCCTGCCGAGCCGGCCTCGCGTCGGAAGCACGGGGTGTACGCCATCAACCTCATCGGCAGATCCTCCTCGGCGAGGATCTCGTCCCTGGCGATCGAGGTGAGCGGCACCTCTGCGGTGGGGATGCACCACAGGTCGTCGCGCTCGATGTGATAGGCGTCGTCGGCGAACTTCGGCAGCTGGCCGGTTGCCGTGAGCGTGCTCGACAGCACGAGGCTCGGCGGTCGCACCTCCTCGAACGCATCGGCGTTGCGGTCGAGCGCCAGCTGGCAGAGCGCCCTAGCCAAGGTCGCTCCCTGCCGGCGGAACATCGTGAACATGGCGCCGGAGATCTTCACCGCCCGTTCCAGATCGAGGATCCCCAGCTCCGTGCCGATCTCCCAGTGCGGGATCCGCTGGTGATCGCCGTAGGCGTCGGGGTCGAAGCCCTCGACGCGGACCACCACGTTGTCGGCGTCGCTCACGCCGTCGGGCGCATCATCGGCCGGCAGGTTCGGGATGCGCAGCAGCAGCCCGCGCAGCTCCTCCTCAACCGCTTCGACCTCCCGATCGAGCTCCTGCTCGCGCAGCCCGAGCTGGCGACTCTCGGCCGCGAGCTCCTCGGCGTCTGCTGCCCTGCCCTCGCGGTGGAGCGCGCCCACCTGCTTGGAGATCGCGTTCACGCGGGCCCGCAGCTCGTCGCGCTCGCCGACCAGCTCCCGTTGCCGGGCGTCGAGGTCGCGCACCCGCTCGAGCTGCTGGGCAAGCGACGGATCGTGCCGGCGGGACAACGCGGCGAGGACGGCATCGAAGTCGGTGCGCACCCGGCGGAGATCCAGCATGTCCGCAGAAGCTAGCCGCAGGCGTCCGACTCCGACGCACGTCCCACTCACCGGTGACCCCGTCGAGAACCGACGGAGCCTGGAGCGAACCCCGCGCGCTCGCCGGGGACTCGAGGGGCGCTCCGACGGGACGGGACGATCACCTTGGTAGCGTCCGGACCGTGACGACTTCGAGACCATCGGGCGCGGTGATGGCCGTGGAGGTGGCCGATCTCGTCGTCGGCTACGGCGACCTGGTGGCGGTCGACGGGTTGCGCTTCAGCGCTCCCATGGGCGAGGTCACCGCCCTCCTTGGCCCGAACGGCGCTGGGAAGACCACCACCGTCGAGACCCTCGAGGGCTTCCGGCGACCCACCTCCGGTCAGGTGCGGGTGCTCGGGCTCGACCCCGTACGAGATCACCGCCGGCTCGTGCCCCAGATCGGGGTGATGCTCCAGCAGGGCGGCGTTTACACAGGTATCCGCCCGGTGGAGGTGCTGCGTCTCTACGCCAGCTACTACGACGACCCCCACGACCCCGTGGAGCTGCTCGAACGGGTCGGGCTGGCCAGCCGGGCCCGGACCGCCTGGCGCCACCTCTCTGGCGGGGAGAAGCAGCGGCTCTCGCTGGCCCTCGCACTCGTGGGCCGGCCGCGGGTCGTGTTCCTCGACGAGCCCACCGCGGGCATCGACCCTGCCGGACGCCAGGTCGTCCGCCGGGTGATCGCAGAGCTGCGTGACCAGGGAGTCGGGGTGCTGCTCACCACCCATGATCTCGACGACGCGCAGCACCTGGCGGACCGCGTGCTGATCATCGACCGGGGGCGTCTGCTCGCCGAGGGGACGCCCGCCGAGCTGATGAGCGCTGAGCATGCCGAGGAGATCCGCTTCGCCGCGCCAACCGGTCTCGACACCGTGTCGCTCGGAGCTCGGGTAGGCGCGACGGTGGTCGAGGAGCAACCCGGGGAGTACCTCGTCGCGGCCCCAGCCACGCCGACCAACGTCGCCGCGATCACCGGCTGGCTCGCGGAGCACGACATCCCGCTCGGCAACCTCCGGGCGACGCAGGGAACCCTCGAAGACGTGTTCCTGCGCCTCACCCGGGAGGCCTCCACGTGAAGGCCTATGCGATGCAGACCCGAACCGAGCTCCTGCTGAGCCTGCGCCAAGGCGAGCAGATGCTGGTCAGCATCGGCATCCCCCTGCTGGTGCTCGTGTTCTTCTCGCTCACCGCCGTCCTCCCGATCCCGGACGCCTTCACCGAGCCGGTTGACTTCCTGACCCCTGGGGTCCTCGCGCTCGCCATCATGTCGAGCGCCATGGTGAGCCTCGGGATCGGTACGGGGTTCGAGCGCCAGTACGGGGTCCTCAAACGCCTCGGCGCCACCCCTCTCGGGAGGGGTCGGCTCATCGGCGCCAAGATCTCGATGGTGCTGATCCTCGAGGTGATCCAGTTCGCGGTGCTGATCACGGCCGCGCTCGTCCTGGGCTGGAGACCCGAGGCAAACCTCGCCGCGACGGTTCTGGCGCTGGTCCTCGGCACGGCGGCGTTCGCCGGTCTCGGCCTCACCCTGGCCGGGACCTTGAGCGGCACAGCCAACCTGGCCGTCGCAAACGGGCTCTACCTGCTGCTGCTCCTACTGGGAGGCATGGTCGTGCCGCTCGACCGGCTACCGGGAGGTGTCCGGGTGGTGGCGGAGCTGCTCCCCTCATCGGCGCTCAGCGAAGCCCTCCAGGGCGCCCTCTCCAGTCAGATCAGCACGCCCGTGGGTGCGTGGCTGGTGCTCACCGCCTGGGCGATCACCATGCCCCTCGCGGCGGCGAAGCTCTTCCGCTGGGAGTGAGGGTCTCCGCCGAGCCGGCGAGCGTGAGGCTGCCGCCAGCCCTCGACCTACGCTCGCTCGATCAGCCCCGGCCGATCATCTCGTCGCCGGCCCAGAACATCCGGAACGCGGCCATCACCGCCAGATAGACGCCGACCGCGAGAACCAGTCCGGAGAGGAAGACGCGGTTGAGCAGCGGCTTGTCGAACTTCAGGTGCATGAACACCCACGCCACGGTGAAGAACTTGACCGCCATGAGCACGAGGAGGGTGATGATGATGCCCGCGTTGCTCCCACCCCCCCAGCTCCAGGCCACGAAGTCGGGCCAGACGTAGGTGGCGATCTCGACTGCGGTGACGACGGCGAGGAACACTGCCGTCGCCACGTAGAGCTTGTCCCGGGGGTACTCCTCGACCGCGCCGTCGAGCACCTGCGTGGAGATCGGGCGATCGGTCGGTTCTGGCGTCACCGTTGCCATGGCGCAGCTCCTACGGGATCAGGTAGACGACGGCGAAGATGAGGATCCACACCACGTCGACGAAGTGCCAGTACAAGCCGACGACCTCGACCGTCTCGGCACGGTGCTCGGGCAGACGCCCACGGAGGGACAGCAGCAGCAGAGACATCAGCATGATGATCCCGACTGTGACGTGCACGCCGTGGAAGCCCGTGAGGGTGTAGAAGGCGGAGCTGAACCGGCTCGTGGTGTAGCCGAGGCCCTCGTTGTAGAAGACGGTGAACTCGTACACCTGGCCGGCGATGAACGTCGCACCGAGGAGCGCGGTGGCGGCCAGCCACACCCGCAGCCGGTGATGATCACCACGCTCGATGGCCGAGACGGCGAGCACCATGGTGAGCGAGCTCATCAGCAGCACGAACGAGCTGCTCGAGGTGAACGGGATGTCGAAGATGTCACGCGGACCGGGCCCGGAGCCGGGAAGCGGGTGCTTGTAGAGCAGGTACGTCGTGATGAGCCCACCGAAGAGGAGGCACTCCGACGCGAGGAACAGCCACATCGCCAGCTTGGTGTTGGAGATGCCGGTGTTCGTGGCGTGGTCCGGATGGGCGGTCGGCGCGTGCGCGTCTCGATCGGCCATCAGCCCGCGGTGATGCGCGGCGATCTCAGCCAACGGTCTGCACCTCCTGCTCCTCGGCGGACTCGCCGGTGGAGGCCGACTCGGCGGTAGCCAGCTCGGCTCCCTCGAGCGTCTCGTCGTCGGGGCCGTGCTCGTCACCATGAGCCGCATCGGGGTCATCCGGAGGCTCCATCGCCCAACCATAGAGGCCCACCATCACGATGAGCCCGCCGATGAGGCAGAGCCACCAGGTGTAGAGAAGCCCGTAGGCGATGATCGGCAGACCGAAGGCGGTCACGATCGGCCAGTACGAGGGCGACGGTAGATGGACCCCCTTCCCGTCACCGTGCTGGATGACGTCCTCGGTCTCCGCGATGCGCACGAGGTTGCCGTTCTCGTCCTCGCCGTACTTGCGGTACCAGAAGTCGTCAACCCGCTCAATGGTAGGCAGGGGGTCGAAGTTCCACTCCGGCGTCGGCGAAGGCACCATCCATTCGATGGTCCGGGCATCCCACGGATCTGCGCCGGGGGGCGGCAGGTCCTTCGACCGCTTATAGCTTCGGAAGATGTTGACCAAGAAGATCACGACGCTGGTGGCGATGGTGAAGGCGCCGATGGTGGCGATCTTGTTCCAGATCTCGAACCCGTATCCGGCGTCGTAGGTGTAGATGCGCCGTGACATGCCCTGAAGTCCGAGCACGTGCATCGGGGCGAAGGTGAGGTTGAACCCGACGAGCAGGACCCAGAAGTTTGCCTTGCCCAGTCGGTCATCAAGCAGGTAGCCGAAGACCTTCGGCCAGTAGAAGTACAGCCCGCCCATGAACCCGAAGAACGCACCGCCGAACAGCACGTAGTGGAAGTGAGCGACGATGTAGTAGGTGTCGGTCTGCTGGGTGTCCGCCGGGGCGATCGAGTGGCTCACCCCCGAGAGACCCCCGATGGTGAACATCAGGATCAGCCCGATCGAGAACAGCATCGGCGGGGTGAACCGGATCTTGCCGCCCCACATCGTGGCGGTCCAGTTGAGGATCTTCACGCCCGTCGGAACCGCGATGAACATCGTGGTGAGGGAGAAGGTCGTCACTGAGATGGGCCCGATGCCTGACACGAACATGTGGTGGGCCCACACGCCCCAGCCCATGAAGCCGATCGCCACACCCGAGAAGACGATGAACGGGTACCCGAAGATCGGCTTGCGGGAGAACACCGGCAGCATCTCAGAGACGAGACCGAACGATGGCAGGATCATCAGGTACACCTCCGGGTGCCCGAAGATCCAAAAGAGGTGCTGCCACAGCAGGGGGTTCGCACCCTGGGCCACGTTGAAGAAGTTCGCGTCGAAGAGCCGGTCGAACATCAGCAGGAACTGTGCTGAGGTGAGCACCGGGATCGCGAAGAGGAGCAGGAACTGGGTGACGAGGGTCATCCAGGTGAAGACCGGCATCTTCATCAGGGTCATGCCCGGAGCCCGCATGTTGAGCACCGTCACGATCAGGTTGATCGCGCCGGTGAGCGAGGCGATGCCCGTGATCATCAGACCGAGGTTCCAGAAGTCGATGCCGTGGGTCGGAGAGAAGAGGACCCCGTTGTTCGGGGCGTACATGAACCAGCCACCGTCAGCTCCGCCGCCGAGGAACCATGAGGTGTTGAGGAAGATCCCGCCGAAGAGGAAGCACCAGAAGCTGAACGCGTTGATGCGTGGGAAGGCGACGTCCCGGGCGCCGATCTGCAACGGCATGAGGTAGTTCGCGAACGCCGCTCCGAGGGGCATCACCACCAGGAAGACGCCGGTGGTCCCGTGCATGGTGAAGACCTGGTTGTACGCGTCCGCGGACAGGAGGGTCCCTCGTGGCGACCACAGCTGCGCTCGAATCAGCAGCGCCTCACTGCCTGCGACCAGGAGGAAGAAGAGCGCAGCCGCGCCGTACATGATGCCGATCTTCTTGTGATCGACCGTGGTCACCCAGGAACGCCAACCCCGCTTGGCCTTAGGGCGCTCGAAGACGCCGACCGGGTGCAGATCGACCTGCGCAGGTTCGCCGGACGGGAGGGCGAGCGGACGGGTCTCAGTGATGGCCATGGTTCTGCTCCGAAGCGGCGGGATCGGTCGTCATGTCTGAGCTACTTCAGGGTCTCGAGGTAGGCAACCAGCTCATCGATCTGCTGCTCGCTGAGGCCGAGGTTGGGCATACCCCGCTGCTGACCCGCCGCAGCCGGCTTCATGGCCGGAGGGTTGCGCAGCCATGCCTCAAGCGTCACCCGGTTGATCGGATACGCGCTGGTGCCACCGTAGAGGGCATCACCGGGGTCGCCGGGAGTGGAGACGTCCGCCGGGTCACCCGGGGTCGGGACCGGCGCACCGGGCTGTTGCGGGTAGTAGAGGTTGAAGATCGCTCCGGCGAAGGTGCCCCTGGTCATCAGGTGGGTCAGGTTGGGGGCTGCTCCGGAGACGAGTGGCGGCCGATTCTCCTTCGCTTTCTCGAACCTGCCGTTCACGACGTGGCACTGCGCACAGAGGTTGCCGAACTGGACCTCACCCGCCGCGGCCAGCGTGCCGGGTTCGGGGGAGCGAGCAGGGCGGAGCTGGTTCGCAACCCATTCGTCGAACTTCGACGGCTCGACGGCGCGCACCACCATGCGCATGTTGGCGTGCGAGAGACCGCAGAACTCGGTGCACTGGCCGCTGAACACCCCAGGCTCGTCGGCTTCGAGCTTCCAGTAGGTGTCCATGCCGGGGACCGCGTCACGCTTTCCGTTCAGGGCCGGGATCCAGAAGCTGTGGATCACGTCGTTCGAGCTGATCGTCAGATCGACCTCTCTGCCGGCGGGAATGACCAGCTCGTTGGAGGTCGTGAGATCGTTCGGGCCGTCGTAGCTGCCATCGCCGTCGAGGTCGTACTGATAGCTCCACCACCACTGCTGGCCGTACACCCGCACCCTGAGTGCGTCGTCGGCTCGCTGCTCGAGCTTCAGGATCGTGATGACCGTGAGCACCGCGATACCGGCCAGGATCGCGGCGGGAAGGGCGGTCCAACCAACCTCGAGCACCGAGTTGCCGTGCACCTGCTCCGGGAGGGAGACGTCGTCTTCCCGCTCCCGGAACCGCCAGAGGATGTAGAAGACGGCGCCGAAGACGGCGACGAAGATCACCCCGGCGACGATGAAGACCGGCGTGACGAGGTTCTGGATGGTCTGGGCGTTCACGCCCTTGGGGGCGAGCGTCGTGAGCGGCTTGTCGTCGTTTCGGAGGACGGCGACGATCAGCGCCACGTAGAGCACGGCGACGATGCTGACGGACACCGTCCCCAGGACCTTCAGCAAGCGGGAGCGACGGGGCATTCAGTCTCCTCGACCGGTCAGACCGCAGTGTCCCGCAGCGAACTGACGTGATGCCAGCCGGGCGGAATCATCGTACGGGGGAATCGTGGGCATCAGGCGGCACCTCGCGAAGAACTGTCGATCACGACGGTCCCCAGGCTGCCCTCGGTGACTCCCGCCGGCTCCGAGACGCCGTCCTGGGTGAGCGCACCGTGATCCTCGCTGCCGTGCTTCTCGAAGTCGCGCTGGCCCTGCAGGCCTGCAAGGATGCCTGCCACGATCACCACGATCGCCGCGAAGAACAGCAGGAGGGTGATGGCGTTCCTGCTGATCTGGGGGCGGGCCGCGACCAGGGCCGCGCCGAGCAAGAACAGCGCGCCAGCACTGGCGAACACGACGATCGACGCTGTCTCGCTGACTGCGAGCAGGACCCGTGACAGGGCGAGGACCACGACAGCGATGCAGATCGCGGAGAGGATCGGCACCCGGAACGGCTCGATGAAGCGCTGGTAGATCTCGCGGTTGATCTCGTCGTCACCGGTGGCCCGCTCAGCCCAGGCACGCAGCATCCACACCCCGATGACCGCGACGAGCAGCGCGAGCCCCGCGATCGTGACGTACTTGTTGGTGATCTGCCCGACCACCAAGACGCCGGCCGCGAAGGCCCCGACCATGGGAAGGAAGTTGGTGCCCGCCGGCGCTCGGGTGAGCGGAACGCTCTCGGTGTGCAGCACCTGCGCCTCAGCCTCGGGATCGGCGTCGCGCAGGGCCACCAGGAGCACGCCCATCGCTGCTGCCACGAACGTGAGCGACATCAGCACGGTGTAGGTGAAGTGGTTCCCCACACCACCCTTCCAGCCGATCGACAGCGGGCCGACGATCGCGTTGACGATCGACTGATCGCTGGTGAAGGCCTGGGTCAGGGCCCCGAGCCATCCGAACACGGCGAGCCCGGCGAAGAACCGGAACGCCGTCGTGAACATGCGGGAGCGGACGAATGAGAGCATGGCGCCTACTTGGTGATGTAGATCGCGTACCAGAGGATGGCGTACACGACGACCATGGCGTGCCAGAACAGAGCGGCAGCCGACACGCCGTCGTGCTGGCGGCTGGTCTCGCGGCCACCGAGCGCCCGGAAGGCGGTGACCACCGTGAAGATCATCGCGGCGACGGCCATCGCGAGGTGGGCCCCCGTGATCGCATAGACGAGCACGGCCTGCTGGTTCGCCGTGACGTCGAACTTCATCAACGTGTACAGGTACGACTGCATGTTGATGTAGGCGACACCGAACACCAGGGTGATTCCCAGCGCGAGGTAGGTGTTGACCCGATCGTCGCGGGAGACCGCGTAGACCGCCCATTGCATGGTGACCGCGGACGCGAGAAGGGTGAAGAGCATGACGTTGGGCTGCTGCAGCGGGATGGTCACCCCTTCGGGCAGCCACGTGTCACCCGCCTGCAGCAGCTCCGCACGGCGGGTGAGGTAGATGCCGAGCAGACCGCCGAACAGCATCAGCGTCGCCGCGGACGCGAGTGCCGAGGCCACCATCAGCACACGGGGGCGTTGAAGCGGCGGGGGCGGAGGGAGGACGTGGGTGGCGGCCATCAGGACGCGGCCTCCTTGGCGTCGAGGAGCGGCTCAGGTGACTCGATAGGCGGGAGCTCACCGAAGTTGCCCGTCGGGGGCGGTGAAGCTGTGGCCCACTCGAGCGTCTGCCCATCCCAGGGATCGTCCGCAGCCCGGGGGCCTCGGCTGGCGGCGACGAGGCTCGCGCCCGTGAGGAGCAACACGGCCAGCAGGAGGGCAGCGCCGACCGTCGAGACCAGGTGCAGCGCGTCCGCGGCGTCGGCGAGCGCATCCCAGCGGTTGGCGAAGCCCAGCACGCACAGCGGCACCCCGACGAGCGCGGCACCGCCGGCGCCGCCGAGGACGAGGAGCTTGCCGAAGCTGTCGTTGGCCATTCGCCCGGTGATCTTCGGGCACCAGAAGTGCAGCGAGGCGATCGCACCGACCACCACCGCGCCGACGACCAGTCCCAGCAGCCCCGTCTGGTAGACGTTGGCCAGCGGGAGATCGACACGCTCGCCAGGCTGGAGACGCAGGGGGCGGATGACGTAGAGCGCACTGCCCACCGCGGCGAGCATCAGGAGCAGCGCGCTGAGCAGCGCGCCGACACTGCCGGCGGTGATCGTCGGCTTGCCTCTCATCATCGTCGTGGCCCAGCCCGAGAACAGCAGGACGACGGGGACGATCACCACGACACCCACCACGACGAACAGGACCTGCTTCCAGACATCCTCGTTGAAGTAGGGCTGGGCGAACGCACCGAAGGAGAGCGCACCGAACGCACCGATCGCGGCGAGCATGACCCCCCGGTTCCGCTGGCGCGCACCGGCCGAGGTGGTCACGATGTCGCCGATCGCGCCGAGCACCGGGATGGCGAGCGCGAGCAGCTGCGGCTGCTCGAACAGCCAGGTGAGCTGGGCCCACTGGTTCGCGCCAACCCCGAAGTCGGTGGGCCGGCCGAAGCGGTAGTCGACGTAGATGAGCAGCACGTTGGCCAGGAACACCGGGAAGGTGAGCAGCCAGATGCTGCCGGCGACGAACATTCCCCACGAGAACATGGGCACCCGGTCGAGGTGCATGCCGGGCGCGCGCAGGGTCACGACCGTGGTGACGATGCAGATCGTGGCGAGCAGCAGCGCCACCGTCGTGAGACCGACGGCGAGGTAGGCGAGCTCAACGGCCTTCGCGCGGCCACCCGCGACGCCGCCGTTGGCGCCATAGGCGATGAGCATCAGCGCAGACCCGAGCAGCCACGTCCACAAGGCAGCGGCCGCGGCCCGTGGGAAGGCGATGGTCGCCGCCCCCACCTGGAGCGGCACGACGAGCGTGCCGATGCCCACGAACAGCGGGACGGCGAAGAGGAGCACGAGGCTCAGCCGGCCGAGGGTGAACACCTGGGAGACGGTGTCGGCTCTGAGCACGTCCACACCACTCGCATCGAGCGTCACCAGCCCCTGCAGAGCCCACGCCACCACACCGAACAGCAGCGCGAAGCCGATGTAGAAGCGGCCGAGGGTCTTGTGGTCGCCGGAACCGAGCACCACCGCGATCGCCGGATACTCCTCGCCGGTGTCCCAAGGGTTGATGTGCGTCTCGGTGACGCTTTCGGGTCTGGTCTCGGTGATCGCCATCTCAGTCTGTGAGCTCGCGACGGTGACAGCCGTGCACCTCGGCACACGGGCGTCGGCGTCAGGACGCGAACGCCTCCTCCCGGAACGACAGTACGGATCGGGACTCTACACACCTGCAAATCGGGGCAAAAAACGGCAGCGCGTGGAGCGGCGAGGTGCCCTCCGGCGGTCGACGCGCAGCACACGAGCCGCTCACAACCCGAACCTCACCAGCACATCCACGGCCATCGCCGCGAAGAGCACCGTGACGTAGGTGATGGAGAAGGCGAACAGGCGCATCGCGGCCGCGGCCGAACCCGTCCGCAGCACCGCCACCGCCAGCACCGTGAACAGCGCGCCCATCGCCACGGCGGTGACCAGGTAGATCACGCCCATGCCCGCCACCGGGGCGAACAGCAGTGTCAAGGCCCACACCAGGACCGTGTAGATCACGATCCGCACCCCGGTGGCGTGAAGCGTGCTGACCGACGGCAGCATCGGCACGTCGACCGCCGCGTAGTCGTCGCGGTAGCGAATGGCCAAGGCCCAGAAGTGCGGGGGCGTCCAGAAGAAGATGACACCGAACAGCACCAGCGGAGCCCACGCGAGCTCGTTGGTCACGGCCGACCAGCCGATCAGCACGGGTGCGGCCCCGGCAGCGCCTCCAATGACGATGTTGCTGGCGGAGCTCCGCTTGAGCCACAGGGTGTACACGAAGACGTAGAACAGGCAGGCGGCGAGCGCGAGCAGCGCGCTCAGGAGGTTGACGAACCCCCACAGCCAGACGAACGCGATCGTCTCGATCGTGACCGCGAACACCAGGGCCTGACGGGGCGTGACCAGACCGGTGACCAACGGGCGGTTCCTGGTGCGCTGCATGACCGCGTCGATGTCACGGTCGGCGTACATGTTGATGGCGTTGGCACCGCCCGCAGCCAGGGTGCCGCCGACGACGGTGGCGACGATCAGCCACGGCCTGGGCAGACCCCGCTCCGCAACCACCATGGTCGGCACGGTGGTGACGAGCAGGAGCTCGATGATGCGGGGCTTGGTGAGCGCCACGTAGGCCCCGACACGTCGCTGCCAGGTGAGGCTGGCCGGGGGGGCGGCGGTGGTGGCCATGGCACCTCCGAGCGTAGAGCGGTCCGACGCCTTCGGCGAAACCGCTGCCGATCCCCCGATCGGAGCACTACGAGCGGAGAGCCACGTGGATCTCCAGGCAGCAGGGAGGCTTTGGGGCACCCAAGCGGCCGCCGTAGCATCGGATCGTGCACGCACCGCCTCGGCGCCTGCCTCGAGTGTCGCCACTCGCCTACCAGCGCATCACGTTGTTCGCCCTGCTGTCGCTCGCGTTCATCATCGTGACCGGCGCTGCGGTGCGCCTCACCGGTTCGGGCCTCGGGTGCTCCGACTGGCCGACCTGCGAGGAGGGCAGGCTGGTGGCGCCGCTCGAGTACCACGCCATGATCGAGTTCGTGAACCGCACGATCACCGGGCTGGTCTCGGTGGCCGTGATCCTGGCGGTGCTCGGCTCGATCCTGCGCGAGCCGCGGCGACCCGATCTCACCCGTTGGTCGCTCGGGCTGGTCGCAGGGGTGATCGGGCAGATCCTGCTAGGCGGCATCGTGGTGCTCGTGCACCTCGCGCCGATCTCGGTGATCGGTCACTTCCTGCTGTCGATCGTGCTGCTCTGGAACGCGGTCGTCCTGTACGAACGAGCTGGACAGCCCGATGGTCCGGCGCGACCCGTCACGGATGCCCGAACGACGATCGCGGCGCGGGTGATGGTCGTCGCGGCGCTCGCGGTCATCGTCGCAGGGACGGTGGTCACTGCGACAGGTCCCCACGGCGGTGACGAGAACGCGGAGCGCCTCCCTCTCGACATCTCCGAGGTGGCGAGGATCCATGCCGTCGCCGCCTGGATCTTCCTCGGGATCACCACCTTCGTGCTCTGGCGCGCCTATCGCTCCGGCGCGCCCGCGACCGTGCGCAGCCGCGGCGCCCTGCTCGTGGCTTCGATCGTGCTCCAGGGCGCCATCGGCTACACGCAGTACTTCACCGGCGTCCCCCCGCTGCTGGTCGGGTTCCACGTGCTCGGATCGGTCCTGGTGTGGATCACGACCCTGCGCTTCCACCTCGCCCTGTTCACCCGCTTCGAGCCGGTGCTCGACGAGAGCGCGGGGCGCGCACTCACTGTCCCCCAGCCCCTGCAACCCGTGACCCTGCGAAGATGACACCAACTCCGCTCACCGCCCCGATCGAGGTCGACGAGCCGGACCTCGGCGAAGAGGTCGACGTCGAGCGCCCGTGGCTCGTCATCGTCTGGAACGACCCGATCAACCTGATGGACTACGTCACCTACGTGTTCCAGAAGCTCTTCGGCTACTCACACGAGAAGGCTGAGCAGCTGATGCTCGATGTCCACTTCAAGGGAAGGGCCGTGGTGTCGAGCGGTTCGCGCGAGAAGGCCGAGCTCGACGTGTTCCGCCTCCACGAGCACGGCTTGTGGGCCACCATGCAGCAGGACTGACCGGGTGCTGATCGCACCTCGCCCCGACGGGCACTTCGAGCTGCGGATCGGCGCAGTCGAGCGTCGGTTCCTCCTCGATGTGTGCAACCAGCTGCGGGAGCTGCTCCTGCACGCTGGCGATCACCCCGCTCTCCAGCGGCTGTTCCCGACGGCCTATCCCGACGACGAGGAGCGAGAGGCCTTCTACCGTCAGATGGTGCGCGACGAGCTGCGTGACAGGCACCTCGCGGCACTCGAGACCATCGAGCGGACGGCGGAGGCGTCGACGCTGTCGGCTGACGAGCTCACGCAGTGGATGACTGCGGTGAACGCCCTGAGGCTCGTCCTCGGAACGCACCTCGGCATCGCCGAGGACGACGAACCCGCCGAGGTCGTCGACGACGACCCGGACTCCGCTGCCAGGCTCGCGTACGACCTGCTCACCCAGATGCTCTGGCTGATCGTGAAGGCGCTCAGCGGACACTGACCGGAGGCAGACCTCACCGTGCACACGACGCGGTGATCGCCTGGGCCTGCCGGATCACCTCGGGGTCGGGCGTCGGGGCATCGAGCTCGTCGATCGTGAACGTCTCGAAGAGACCCTTGGCGACACACCAAGCTCCTTCGAGGTCGAACTCGCGGCGGTTCAGGTCGAGGAGCTGCTGGGTCACCTCCAGTCGGCCGATCGGGTACCGGAGCGCGCTGACGACGTCGTTGGGCTTCCCAACCCGATCCTCACCGGGATCGCAGGAGCGCAACTCGACCACTTCGCCCGACCTCCCGACGGAGGCTGCGCCGTCCGGCATCGCATCCACCCAGCGGGCGAGCAGCTGCTCCACCTTCGCGGTGGCCGCCCCGCTCCGGCCCCGGTAACGGGCCGTGACACACACCTTCCCGTCGTTGTCGTAGCTCACGAAGGAGTCCCCGCCCCACCCATCGATGGCGGCCAGCGCGTCCTGCGCGTCGAGACGGGCTGCGAGGACGATGAACCACCCGAAGACACCGAACTCGCCGTCGTCGGTGGTCTCCGCACCCTCGGGGGTCGAGGGAGGGTCGACATCGAGTGGCTTGTCGTCGAGGCGTGTCGGGTCGAACAGTGCCACCTCGTCGGGAAGGCCTTCTGTGTAGAGACGATCGAGCGCCTGACGGCCTCCCTCCTGCTCCACGAGCTTGGCGAAGACCGGCCCGACCTCGTAGGGAGCGGCCATGAACGCCACCAGCACCGGCTCGCGATCGCCATAGGCGCGAGCGCTCTCGGCCTGCTCTCTGCGTGCGATCTCCTTGCGCTCGGACTCGCTGAGCTTCGCTTCGTCGTAGGCGGTCTGGACGACCATGGCATCGCCCTCCACCAGCGCACGGAACACCAGTGCCCGGTCGTCACCCGCCGTCTCCCGCAGCGCAGCGAGGTCGAAGTGCTGATCCTGAAGGGCGTGCGTGAGCTCGTGCGCGAGGGTCGACGCGACCTCAGGCGTGACCTCGGTGCCACGGACGGTGACCCGCTTGGTGTCCGGGTCGTAGAACGCGAGGGTTGCGTCAGCGCTGAGCTGGTTCTGCTCCTCGAAGAGGTCGAGATCGCCCTCGACCAATCCCAGGGCTCGCAGGAGCGAGGTGGCCTGCTCGATCTCCCGGCGATCTTCGTCGCTCAGCTCGTCTCTCGAGGTCGTGACCTTCTCCCGGAACTCGTCCTCGGGGAGGAAGTCGACGAAGACGGGGTGCTCGAAGTCGAGCCCCCGCTCATCCTCGACGAACGCGGCGATGGCGGCGACGCGCTCATCCCAAACCTCGGGATACCTCGGGCGTTCCTCGCTCAGGAGCAGCCGGTCGACGACCACGCCGACGACCGCGACGCCGACGAGGACCAGCGCCATCCCGAGCAGGAGCCAACGGGAGCGCCCGCTTCCCGTGGAGGGCGGCGGCGTCGGTGCGGGAACGTCGTAGAAGCCGCCCGGGGAGCCCACCGGAGGGGGCGCCACCGGCGGCGACCACGGGGGCAGGGGAGGCGGGGTGGGAGGTTGATCGCTCATGGTGGCTCCTGGAGGTCCCGTCACCGTAGCGGAGGGCATCCGACAGTCGTGGTCGCATTGGGGAGGAGCCTGAGGAGGCTGCTATGGTGACTCGGCCCTCAAGGGAACATGAGCCCCCATCGTCCAGTGGCCTAGGACGCCTGCCTTTCACGCAGGTAACACGGGTTCGAATCCCGTTGGGGGTGCAAGGCCTCACCATCGAGGTCCCGTGGTGCAGTTTGGAGTGCACGCCGGCCTGTCAAGCCGGAGGTCGCGGGTTCAAATCCCGTCGGGACCGCCACCGCTGCCAGGCTCCGCCCGGCAGCGGCCCGGTCGGGTAGCTCAGTTGGCAGAGCGTCCGCCTGAAAAGCGGAAGGTCACCGGATCGACGCCGGTCCCGACCACCAGTACGAACCAACGGCCCGGACCGACCCTCAGTCCGGGCCGTTGCCGTTCCCGGCGCCGGAGGCAGTCATCGAACAACCGCTGCCGCATCTGGCGACCAGCGTGTGACCACCGTGACGTCGCCGAGAGCCGGTCACCCCGGCCGGTCATCACTGCGCTCCAGGCCGAGCAGCGCCAGCAGGTCCGCGTGGTCGTCGAGCACGTGGTCGCCTTCGATCGGCTGCTCACCTTCACCGAGGTCGTCTCGCACCCCCCGGTAGCGCAAAGCGGTCATCCCGATCCCCTTCGCACCCCGCACGTCCGTACGGCGGAGGTCACCGACGTGCACGGCACGGATGGGCTCGACGCCACCAAGCCCATCCAGTGCATGCCGGAAGATCGCTCGGTCCGGCTTGTAGACCCCCACCTCGTCGGAGAACGACCAGTGATCGAAGTGGTGCAGCACGCCATGACGCTCGAGGTAGGACCGCAACACGGTGGACGGCGTCATGCCCACGTCGCAGATGATCCCGATGCGGATGCCGGCGTTGTCGAGCGCAGCGAGCGTGGATGCCACGTTCGGTGCCAGCTCCACGTCGACCCGATCCCCTGCAGCCATGAAGGCCTCGATCAGCGCCGCACGGGTCGCCGGCGAGAGATCACGACCGAGCCTCGCCACGACGTGCTCGGCACCGTCGCGTGCCGTGAACTGGCGGTTCGACGCCCAGGCGTCGTTGAACGCGCGCACGGTGTCGTCGAAGACCGCATCGAGCATCGCCTCTGGGATGTCGTCGTGCCCATGCTCGGCCAGCACGTCGAGCATGGCCGCCCGTCGAGACGCACGGGTCTTCTCGGTCTGTGCGACGACCAGCGTGTCCCAGAAGTCGAAGGTGACCGCGACGACCGAGGCGCTCATGCCCGGGCCGGGCGGACCACACCGTCCCGCACCGCGGCCTCGGCGGCGGCCTGCGCCACCAGCGTCGCCACCCGCTTGTCGAACACCGATGGGATGATGAAGTCGGGAGCGAGTTCGTCCTCGCTCACCGCTGAGGCGATGGCGTCCGCAGCTGCGAGCTTCATGCCCTCGGTGATCTGCGTCGCCCCGGCATCAAGGGCGCCCCGGAAGATGCCGGGGAAGCAGAGGACGTTGTTGATCTGGTTCGGGTAATCGCTCCGGCCGGTGGCGATCACCGCCGCGACGTCACGGGCCTGCTCCGGGCGGATCTCTGGATCGGGGTTCGCCAGCGCGAAGACGATCGGATCGGGGGCCATGGTCTTCAGCTCCTCACGGGTGAGCAGGTTCGGGCCGCTCACCCCGATGAACACGTCCGCACCTGGAAGCACCTCCGCCAGGGTCCCTTGCAGCTTGCCGGGGTTGGTGTTCTCTGCGAACCACTGCTTGGCCGGGTTCAGATCGTCACGACCTTCCCAGATGGAACCCCTCCGGTCGACGCCCACCACGTGGCCAACACCCGCCTCGAGCAGGATCTTCGCGCACGCCACCCCAGCGGCACCCACACCGGCGATGACCACGCTGAGGTCGGCCATCTTCTTGTCGACGATCCTGAGGGCGTTGTTCAGCGCGGCGAGCACCACGACGGCCGTTCCGTGCTGGTCATCGTGGAAGACCGGGATGTCGAGCAGCTCCTTCAGCCGCTCTTCCACCTCGAAGCACTTCGGCGCCGCGATGTCCTCCAGGTTGATGCCCCCGAAGGTCGGCGCGATCCGTTGAACGGTCTCGATGATCTCCTCCGCGCTCGACGCGTCGAGGCAGATGGGGAAGCCGTCGACCCCGGCGAACTCCTTGAAGAGCAGTGCCTTGCCCTCCATGACCGGCATGGCGGCCTCCGGGCCGATGTCACCCAGCCCGAGCACGGCTGTGCCGTCACTCACGATCGCCACGGTGTTCTTCTTGATCGTCAGCTCGTGGGCCAGAGTCGGGTCGGCAGCGATCGCCGTGCACACCCGGGCCACGCCCGGGGTGTAGGCCATCGAGAGATCGTCCCGATCGCCGACCGCCATGAGCGGCAGAACCTCGATCTTTCCCCCGCGGTGCATGGCGAAGGTGCGATCCTCGAACTCCAGCACCTCGATGCCCTCGAGACCGCGGATCCGCTCCAGAACCAGCTGCTGGTGCGCCTCGGAGGAGCAGTTGACGATGATGTCCTCGTCGAGATGGCTCTGCTTGGCTTCGAACCCCTCGAGCGCCGCGATGTTGCCGCCTACCTCGCCGATCGCCACCGCCAGCCGCCCGAGCGTGCCGGGCTGGTTGACGAGACGCACACGGATGCGGAGCGAGAACGCAGCGGTCGGGGTATCGGACACCCTCGCGACGGTAGCGGAGCAGGCTCGCCGCTCCCCAACCCGTCTGATCCCGGCAGCTGCGAGCGATCGGTGCGGCGCCGACCCGCGCGCTGCTGTGCCAGCCGGCCAGCCGGCCCGGCCGACCGGTCAGGCGCCCTCGTAGTCGAAACCCAGCTCCGGGGCGGTGACGAGGGCCTCGAAGCGCAACCCCTCAGCCTCCGCCATCGCAGCGCACGTCCCACCCCGGTCGACCACCGCCAGTGCCATCACCGGATGCGCCCCGAGCTCGCGCGCCACCCGGGCGGCTTCAAGCACTGAGGTGCCCCGGGTGACCGTGTCCTCGGTGATCACCACCCTGTCCCCTGGGAGGAGGGGGCCGGCGAGCCGGCCCTCGACCCCGTGATCCTTCGCCTCCTTGCGGATCGTGAAGGACCGGAGGGCACGACCCCTCGTGGCCGCGATGGCGGCGACGCCATACGCGACCGGATCCGCACCGAGGGTGAGGCCGCCGATGGCGTTCACGTCCTCGTCGATGAGGGGCAGCGCCAGATCGGCGATGAGCAGGATGCCCTCGGGACGGCAGATGGTCTGCTTGGCATCGATGAACCAGCTGCTCGTCCGCCCGGACTTCAACGTGAACGTGCCCCGCTTGACGGAGTGCTCCAGGAGGTGGCGTACGAGCGCGTCATGAGCCGGGTGGTCACGCATCGTGGTCGACGCTAGCAACCCGCCCCGCGGGCCGGTTCAGAACGGATCTCCACACTGTCGGCCGCGGGATGCCACCCCTACACTTCGCAGGACATGGCAGGGGTCATCGCGTTGGCGAACCAGAAGGGCGGCGTCGCCAAGACCACGTCGGCTCACGCGCTCGGGGTCGCACTCGCCGAGCAGGGACAGCGCGTGCTGCTCGTCGATCTCGACCCTCAGGCCTGCCTCACCTTCTCGAACGGCATCGACCCTGACTCGCTCACCGTGTCGATGCACGACGTGATGCTCGAGCGAGCCTCCGTCGCTGATGTCGTGCGCATCGTCGGCGATCTCCACCTGCTCCCCTCATCGATCGACCTCGCCGGCGCGGAGATCCACCTGCTCTCGCGTACCGGACGCGAGTACGTCCTGCGTCGCGCGCTCCTGCCGGTGCGCGATCGGTACGACGTGGTGCTCATCGACTGCCCACCGTCACTCGGCATCCTCACGATCAACGGTCTCACCGCCGCCGATGACGTGCTCATCCCCCAGCAGTGCGAGACGCTCAGCCACCGCGGGGTCGGCCAGCTGCTCGAGACCATCGACGACGTTCGGGCCTACACCAACCCGGAGCTGCGCATCCTCGGGGTGATCGCCACGATGTACGACAGCCGCACGAGGTTGGCCCAGCGGATGATCGAGGCGGTCCGCGAGAGCTACGGGCTGCGGGTCCTCGAGCCCCCCGTGCCGAAGTCGGTGCGGGTTGCGGAAGCTCCGGCGGTCGGCGCGTCGATCCTCACGCACGCGCCGTCCTCGAAGGTGGCCGACGCGTACCGCGAGCTGGCCTCCCAGCTGCTCGCCCCGGCGGTGCGCTGACGATGGGCGCGAAGCGCCGAATGGCTGGAGAGCGGGCGGTCGTCGACCCGGCCGGCAAGCAGGCCCTCTTCTCCGCTCCGGTGCAAGCGGCCCGCGACCAGATCGGAGCCGGCAACCAGAAGGAGGGTCGCGAGGCGCTCTACTCGAGCGGTCCCCGCCAGCCCGGCACGGTCGTCGTCGCCTGCTCGTCGTGTCTCGCCCGTACCCGAGTCAGCCTCATCGACGTGGGCGTGCGGTTGCTCAGCGTCTCGCTGTGGCTACCCGCCCGACGCTACCCGCACTGGATGCGATGCCCTGCGTGCCACCGCCACCAGTGGTGCGCGATCCACTGGAACAGCTGACCCTCCCTCGGGCGATCGGTGCGACTCAGCTGAGCTGGACCGTGCCGTCACCCTCGACGATCCGGCCCACGATCGAGGCCCGATGACCGAAGGAGCGAACCACATCGAGCGCCTTGTAGGCATCGCGTTCCGGAACGACGACGATCATGCCGAGACCCAAGTTGAAGACTCTCGCCATCTCCTCGGGGCTCACCGCTCCCAGCTCCTGCAGCTCGCTGAAGATGCGGGGCACCTCCCAGGAGCCCTGGTCGACCACGGCGGTCACCGTGGAGGGGAGCACACGGGACAGGTTCCCCGGGATCCCTCCCCCGGTGATGTGCGCGACCCCACGGACGTCGACGACGTCAGTGAGGGCTCGCACCGCCGGTGTGTAGATGAGCGACGGCTTGAGCAGCTCATCGGCCAGGGAGTGGTGGGCACCCTCGAAGGCCGGATCGGTGAGCGCTCGACCGGCTCGCTTGAACAGGATGCGCCGGGCGAGCGAGTAGCCGTTCGACCGGAGGTTGGTGGACGGCAGGCCGATGAGCACGTCGCCCTGCTCGATGCGGTCCCCGGTGATGAGCCGGTCGCGATCCACCACGCCGACCGCGAAGCCGACCAGGTCGAACTCGCCGGGTTCCATCGCGCCGGGGTGCTCGGCCATCTCGCCGCCGATGAGCGCGCACCCTGCCTGGCGGCAGCCCTCGGCGATCCCTTCGACGAGCTGCTCGATGTGGTCGGGGTCGAGCCGTCCGACCGCAATGTAATCGAGGAAGAACAGCGGCTCCGCTCCCTGGCAGACGAGGTCATCCACGCACATCGCCACCAGGTCGACGCCGATCGTGTCGAACCGGCCGGCGGCCTGAGCGACCAGCGCCTTGGTGCCGACGCCGTCGGTGGAGGAGACCAGCACCGGCTGGCGGTACCGGGACGGATCGAAGGCGAACAGCCCACCGAAGCCACCGATGTCACCGATGACCTCGGCCCGGAAGGTCGAGCGGACCTTCTCCTTGATGCGCTCGACCGCCTCCTCACCGGCATCGATGTTGACGCCCGAAGCCTCGTAGGTCTCGCCCATCTCGGCCCGGGTCACTCGTCGACGCCCGCCGCCTGCTGGGCGGGCAGGTCGACGTCGGACTCGAAGAGCAGGCCGAGCGTGGCCGCCGGGGGCTCCGTGGCGCTGGCGGTCGTCGGCTCAAGCACCCCCTTGCTGAGCTGCTCGGGCACCTCGACGGGATAGTCGCCCGTGAGGCACGCGGTGCAGAAGCCTGCGCCGACCGCGCCGGTGGCGTTGATCAGTCGGTCGAGCGACAGATAGGCGAGCGTGTCGGCGCCGATGTAGTCACGGATCTCCTCGACGCTGAGGCTCGCCGCGATGAGCTCGCCGCGCTGCCCGGTGTCCATGCCGTAGAAGCACGGCCACTTGTAGGGCGGTGACGAGACGCGCAGGTGCACCTCGGCGGCCCCGGCTTCACGCAGCATCTGCACCATGGCCCGCGTCGTGGTGCCACGCACGATGGAGTCGTCGACCACCACCAACCGCTTGCCGGCGATGTTCTCGCGCAACGGGTTGAGCTTCATCCGCACGCCCAAAGCCCGCATCGCCTGGCTCGGCGCGATGAACGTGCGGCCGATGTAGCGGTTCTTCACCAAGCCCTGCCCGTACGGGATGCCGCTCCGCCGCGCGAACCCCTCCGCCGCGGGCAAGCCCGACTCCGGGACGCCCATGACCATGTCGGCATCCACCGGAGCCTGGTCGGCCAGCTCCTCACCCATGCGGACACGGGCTGCGTGGACACCCTGCCCGTAGAGCGTGCTGTCAGGCCGCGCGAAGTACACGAACTCGAAGAGGCAGAGCTTGGGATCGATCTGATCTGGTGGGAAGACACGGACGGAGCGGCAGCCGGTGGCGTCGATGACCACCATCTCCCCCGGTTCGAGCTCCCGGACGACGTGCGCCCCCACCACGTCCAGCGCGGGCGTCTCGGAGGCGAGCACCCAGCCGTTGTCGAGCTTGCCCAGGCACAGCGGCCGAAACCCCTGCGGGTCCCGCACCCCGATGATGTGGCCTTCGTCCATGAGCACGAACGAGAAGGCGCCACGGAGCCGGGGAAGCACCCTCATCAGCGCGCGCTCGAGCGCACGGCCGTCCGAGGACGCATAGGGCTCGCGGCTGAGCTCCGCCGCGATCAGCTCGGCGACGAGGTCGCTGTCGCTCGTGACGGTGCCGGGCAGCATGCCCGCTTCCTCGGCCAGCTGGCCGGTGTTCACCAGGTTGCCGTTGTGACCGAGCGCGAAGGTGTGGTCGCCGACGTCCCGGTACACCGGCTGCGCGTTGCGCCAGGTGCTCGAGCCGGTGGTGCTGTAGCGGGTGTGTCCGATGGCGAGATGCCCGTCGAGCGCGGCGAGGGTGCGCTCGTCGAAGACGTTCGACACGAGCCCCATGTCTTTCACGACGGTGATCGTCTGGCCGTCGCTGACCGCCATGCCGGCTGACTCCTGACCCCGGTGCTGGAGCGCGTAGAGCCCCAGGTACGTCAGGTGGGCCACCGGCTGCGCTGGTGCGTACACGGCGAAGACGCCGCACGCCTCCTTCGGGGTGTCATCAGCGAGTGACACCTCGTCACCGCTGGGCAGGCCGTGGGCGGGCTCGCTCACCTACCCAGCATACGCGGCCTCAACCCTGGGTCGTTCCTGCTCCGAGGGCATGTGGCAGCCGGTCACGCCATGCGCCGACCGCCTCGTCGAGACCGACGTCGAGCAGGCCCTTCACCGAGAGCCGGTCACCTGTCGCGATCCCGATGCGCTGCACGGGCACGCCGGCCTCCGCACACACGTTCTCCACCGCCCCGACGAGATCCGGCTTGACGCACAGCACCGCCCTCGACGGTGACTCGCTGAACAGCTCGCGATGATCGGCGATCCGGGCCACCTGGAAACCGATCCCGGAGCGGACCGCCATCTCGGCCAGCGCCAACCCGATGCCACCCTCCGAGACGTCGTGCACCCCGGCAAGCAGACCGCCGGTCACCAGCGTGCGCACAACCGAGGCCACGTCGTCGTGGAAGGCGGGATCCAGGCTGGGGAGCTGGCCGCCCCGGTGCCCCTTCGCCCGAGCCCACATGCTCCCACTCACGTTCGGCTGCGTGACCCCGACGAGAAGCAGACGACCACCTTCCACGAACCGGACGCCCGGTGGCCGGCGCTCGAGTCGATCGATGAGGCCGAGCATCCCGATGACGGGTGTGGGATCGATGTTCGCCCCGCGCGATTCGTTGTAGAAGCTGACGTTGCCGCCGACCACGGGCAGCCCGAAGGCGCGGCACGCCTCCGCCATTCCGTCGACCGCCTCGGAGAACTGCCACATCACCTCGGCATGCTCGGGATTCCCGAAGTTGAGGCAGTTGACGACCGCCACTGGCCGCGCACCGACGCAGGCCAGGTTCAGGACCGACTCCGCGACGGTGAGCGCCGTTCCCACACGGGGGTCGACCGCGCACCAGCGGTGGTTGCCATCCGTGGTGAGCGCGAGACCTCGTCCCGTGTCGACGCCGGTCCGGGGGTGCTTCAGCCGCAGCACCACCGCGTCGCCTCCCGGGCCCTCCACGGTGTTGAGGAACAGCTGGTGGTCGTACTGGGTCCACACCCACGACGTGTCAGCCAGCAGGTCGAGCAGGTCGGCTCCAGGGTCGCTGCACTCAGGCAGCGGCGCAGCCGAGCGGACCCGGTGGACCTCGTCGAAGGAAGGGGGCGCCACGCAGGGGCGGTCGTAGCGTGGAGCGTCCTCGTGGAGCGACGCGGCGGGGATGTCAGCGAGAACCTCCCCGTCCCAGCCGTCAAGGATGCGGAGCCGGCCCCCGTGCTCGTCACCGGTCGCGGGTCCCGGGGTGACCTTGCCGATCACGCTGGCCCGCACCTCCCAGCGATCGCAGATCTCAAGGACCTCATCGAGGTTGGCAGGCTCCACGATGGCGAGCATCCGTTCCTGTGACTCCGAGGTCATGATCTCGAAGGGCTCCATGCCGGGCTCCCTGAGCGGCACCGCGCGGACGTTGACGTCCATCCCCATGCCCCCACGGGACGCGGTCTCACTCGTCGCGCAGGTGAGCCCCGCACCACCCAGGTCCTGGATGCCGACGACGAGACCGCGGTCGAGCAGCTCGAGGCAGGCCTCGATCAGTCGCTTCTCCTCGAAGGGGTCGCCGACCTGGACGCTCGGCCGCTTCCCGGCGTCGGTCTCCGCGTCGCCGAAGCCCGCCGATGCGAGCACGCTGACCCCTCCGATGCCGTCACGACCGGTGGTGGCGCCGAGGAGCACGGCGAGGTTCCCCACACCGGTCGCCTGACCGAGCACCAGTCGCTCCACCGGCAGCAACCCCAGGCAGAGGACGTTGACCAGAGGGTTCTCGGCGTAGGTCTCGTCGAAGACGGTCTCTCCGCCCACGGTCGGGACGCCGACCGAGTTCCCGTACCCGGAGATGCCGCTCACCACGCCCTCGGCGATCCAGCGACTCCGCGCGTCATCGAGTGGACCGAAGCGCAATGGGTCCATGAGCGCGATCGGTCGGGCGCCCATCGTGAAGATGTCGCGGAGGATGCCCCCGGCCCCGGTGGCCGCTCCCTGGTACGGCTCGATGGCCGAGGGGTGGTTGTGGCTCTCGATGCGCAGTGCGGCCGCGATGCCGTCACCCACGTCAACCACTCCCGCGTTCTCCCCCGGGCCGACCAGCACGGCAGCACCCTCGGTGGGAAGCCGCTTCAGATGGATGCGGGAGGACTTGTAAGAGCAGTGCTCGGACCACATCACCGAATACATCGCGAGCTCGAGGTGGTTCGGCTCCCGACCGAGAATGCGCACGATCTGGTCATACTCGCCGTCGGTCAGGCCCAATGAGCGATGGATGGGTTCGGCCATGCAAGCTCCTCGTTCGCGAAGGTCACCTCAGCCCGCACGCTACCGGGTTCCCCACACCCGGCGAACCGGCCGCTCCATGACGAAGAGCAGCACGTGTTCAACCTGACACAAGCATCGGTGTCCCGAACGTCGTTCCGCGATCACACCTGTCTGCGTCCACCGGCGTGGTGTACGAGCGGTGAGGTGAGGGGCTGAGGTCCCCCACTCGCGA
>JBBFLY010000027.1:0-36335 GCA_037478855.1 Acidimicrobiales bacterium
GGCCCACGTGGAGGCGGGTCTGCGCAGCGGTGACCGCTCCATGCCCGAGGAGATCAACCGGATCGTCACCGATCGCCTCAGCGACGTGTTGCTCGCGCCCTCGCCGGACGCGGTCGCCAACCTGCGCGCCGAGGGACGTTCCCCCGCCGACATCCACCTGGTGGGCAACGTGATGATCGACACCCTGCTCGCGAACCTCGACCGTGCGCTCGATCCCAACCGGTTCGGGCGCTTCGCCGTCGAGGAGGGCGGGTTCGCGCTCGTCACGTTGCACCGGCCGGGGAACGTCGACGACCCCGACGTGCTCGCGGGGCTGTTGGAGGCGCTGGCAGTCGTCTCCGAGCAGCTGCCGGTCCTGTTCCCGGTGCACCCTCGGACCCGCCCGCTCGTCGACGAGCTGGGGGTGGCTCCGGGCGTCCGCCTGCTCGAGCCCCTCGGCTACCTGGACTTCGTCGGACTCGAAGCCCGGGCGGCGGTGGTGCTCACGGATTCCGGAGGGGTGCAGGAGGAGACGACCGTGCTCGGCGTGCCGTGCCTGACGCTGCGGGACACGACGGAACGGCCGATCACCGTCGAGGAGGGCACCAACCGGGTGGTCGGCCGCGACCCCCGGGTGATCGTGCAGGAGGTGCAGCGGGTGCTCCACGAGGGGGTCAGGGCGCGCCGCCCGGCGCTGTGGGACGGCCGTGCCGCAGCGCGCATCGCCGAGGTGCTGCTCGCGAACCGGCCGTGAGGTGCACCACCGGATCCCACCGGGCTGCACCGGGATGTGCGCCGCGTCGACGATCGCCCGCCGGCTGAGCGCCAACTCCCGGAACCCCTGCCCAGCGACCTTCTGCCTCCCGGCCTTGCGCCTTCCGCCCTCCCGCTCACGCGGGCGCGACGGGGTGGATCAGGGCTTGTCAGCGCGCAGGTAGAGGTCGCCTCGGTCGAGCGCCACCTCGAGCGACCAGCGAGTCGCGCCCCACCGGCGCACCAGCTCCAGGACCCCCGACACGGGGACGTTCCCGTACCACTCGCCGTCGCGCAGCGCCCAGCCGTCGACGGCACTGTGCGGGGGACGGGGATCGGTCGCGCAGGTGACGATCAGCCGCCCGCCCGGCACCAACGCCTCCCAGGCGTTCGTGAGGATGTCACGCCAACGGGGCGCGTGCTCGAGCACCTCGGTGCTGACCACCACGTCGAAGCGCGGCGCGGAACGCCAGTCCGCAGCGTCGGCGACCTCGTCGACACCCGGCCCGGCCACGAGGTCGAGGCCGTGGTAGGAGGCGGCGGTGGCGAACAGGGGGCGCACGCTGCCGTTGATGTCGAGGCTGCCGATCTCGAGGACACGAGCGCCCGCCGTGCCGGCAGCGTGGCGGGCGACGAAGTCGTAGGCCTGGACGTGCACCGGCTCAGCGAGGCCTCACCGCGTGCGAGCGGGCCAGCTCGATCAGCTGCGGTGCGAGCCACTCTGCAACCGCGCGCCCACCCTCCGGGGTGAGACCCACCCCGCCCTCGCGAAGGCGGGGATCGAACTCGCCACCCGGCCAGGACCGGGCCTGCTCCGCGTAGTCGAGGAGGGTCACGAAGTCCCGCTTGGCCGCCACCTCTCGCAGGAGCTGGTTGAGCCGGTCGATGCGCTCCGGCGCGGAGGCGGCCGTCCCCCCGGGGGTGCCGTCGTCGGCGCGGCCGGGATCGACGTGCGGGGTGAGCAGCCAGACGACGCTCGCGCCGTTGACGTGGAGCCGGTCAGAGGCCGCCAGCAGCTCGCCGAGGAGGTACAGGTCGTAGGTGTCGTCGTTCAGCGTCCGCCACCGGCCCGGGTCGAGCGCCCGGTCGACCACGTCCCACAGCCCGGTGTGGACGACGACGACGTCCGCGGGGGTGCCTGCCAGCACGAGCGGGAACCTGGACTCCCAGTTCGTGCACTCCGGCGGCAGCGGTTCCTCGTTGCCTCCGATCGGATCCCGTCTGGTGCCCTGCCGGCCGATGCCGCAGGTGTCGGCCCCCGAGAAGCGCACGGTCATTCCGCCGGAGGCGCTCGCCCACGCGGCCAGGCCGTCCGCGATCCGCGCGGCGGTGCCGTCACCGACCACGACCACTGAGATGGCCTCATCCCCCGTGGACGATGCGTTGGTCGTGGATGCCGGCGGCTGCGTGTCGGCCTGCCTTTGCGCGTCCCAGCTCTGGCGCCAGGCGTCGAGGATCGCGCCGGCGAGGAAGGATTGCGCGACCTCGAGCGACGTCTCCTGCGTCAGGTGGATCCCGTCGGGGCGGAGCCGGGCGTCCTCCTCCTCGCTGATCGAGCTGAACCACCCGGCGAGGTCCACCACGACCACTTTGCCCGGTCGTCGCGCGGGTAGCTGCTCGATCAGCGCGTTCAACGCCTTCATGCGGCCTCGGGCGTTCCAACCGGGCTGATCGTCGGCGATCGCCGCCTTGCCCGGCAGTGGGCTCGTGAACCAGATCACCAGGGCGCCGTTCGCGGAGAGGGTGTCGACGGCCTTCTCCATCTCTGACAGCGCGAACTCGTCGAAGCGGGGATCACCGGGCGACCGCCAGCCACCCCCACCGGGGACCTTGCGATCCGCGATGTCCCACGGCCCGACCTGGACGACCGCGACATCCGGTCTGCCCTGTGCGATCTTCTCGCCCCAGATCCGCTCCCAGTCGAGGCAGTTCTCCTTGGTGCGGTCGACCACGCCCTCGATGCGCCGCTCCTGGGTGCGGATGACGCTGCATCCGAGCCCGGTGTAGCCCTCCACGTTCGTGCCGGCGCCGGTCTGCTGCAGGTACACGCCGACGCCCCAGGCCGTGGTGAGCGCGGTCGAGTCGCCGAAGAACGCGACGCTCGGTGGTGGTGGTTCCGCGGCTGAGCGGTCCCGTGCGGCGGGGGAGGCGGCGGTCTCCACGTCGAAGGGGGAGGTGCCGACATCAAGGGGGGACCTGGGGGCGGTGAGGCTCACCGCCAGCACGGCCGCGACGATGGCGGCCAACGCATACGGCACCAGCCGAACCGGGCGCACGTTGAACAGGCTGTGTCCCTCGCGGATCGGGGTCTCGAGGAACCGGAACGACAGCTCAGCCATCGCCAGGGTGATCGCCGAGCTGACCACGAATCGGGGCCAGATCGCCAGGCCGGTCTCCTGACGGACCCACAGGAAGACCGGCCAGTGGTACAGGTACACGCCGTAGGAGATCCGGCCGAGATGGCGGATCGGGCCGAGCGCGAGCAGCTTCGGGAGAGGACCTGCGGGGAGGATCGCCGCAAGGATCACGAGCGCGGAGAGCAGCGCGTACAGGGTGAAGCCACCCTCGTACAGCCAGCCGCTCGTCTGCGGTGTGCGGATCCACAGCAGGATCGCGGTCGCGAGCGCGAGCACCCCTAGCGCCGCCACCGCGGAGCGCACCGCACCGGGCTTCGCCAGTCGCCTGGTGACCGGGGCGTGGAACAGGGCCACCGCGAGCAGGCCGCCGACGAGCAGCTCGCTGGCGCGGGTGTCGGTCCCGAAGTAGATCCGGTCCATGCCGAACCCGGCGAGGTGCACCAGGCAGAGCGACGCCGCGGCGAGCACCCCGATGAGGACGGCCGACAGCGCCCGGTAGTAGTGGTTGACGCGGATCAGCCAGTACCGACGCTTCGGGTCCTCCGCCGTGTGGGCCATCGCCCCGAGCGCGAACAGGCCGCCGAGCAGCACCGGTAGCACCAGGTAGAACTGCTCCTCGATGGCGATGCTCCAGAAGTGCAGGATCGGCGAGGGGGCGGCGAACAGGTCGGCGTAGGAGCGCTCGGCGAGGATGAACCGCCAGTTCGCGAGGTACGCGAGCGCGGAGAGCTCGTCACCCGCGAGGTTCCGTCGCTGGGTGGGATCCGCAGCGAACAGCCCGAAGAGGATCACGAACGCCAGCGCGGCGAGCGCCGCGGGCATCAAGCGCCGGAACCGGCGGGCCCAGAAGGCACGCAGATCGAGGGTGCCGCGGCCGGAGCGCTCGGCGAGGAGCAGCGAGGTGATCAGAAAGCCCGACAGCGTGAAGAACGTCGAGACGCCGAGGTAGCCACCGACCATCCAGCTGAACCCGCCGTGGAACAAGAGCACGGCCGCGACGGCCACACCGCGCAGGCCGTCGAGCGCGGGGAAGTAGGGGAGCTGCGCTCCTCTCGGCTGCGCGCTCCCATCCCGTGGTCCCCGGGATCGTGACCGCTCGGGTGGGGCCTCGACCTCAGCGAGCGCCACGGGTCCCCCAGCTCATCGTGTGCAGGTCCTCCAGAGCGATGCGGTGGCGGCCGGCCGGAGCCGGTCCGGGTCGATCGTCCAGTTTGACACCTACGCTCGCGGGCCGAGCTTCACCATCCTTCGATCGCTCAACGACGCCGGAAGTCAACCTGGAACGTGGTGTCCGACGACCAGCTCAGCTCGGCGGTGGCCGCGCCGTCGCCGAGCTCGAGGCCCGTCGCGACACGGGGGTCGAACGCGCCGGTGTCCGATGCGATCCGCACCCGGAGCCGGTCGTCGTTGGCGAGCGGCTGGCTCAGCGCGGCGAGGCGGTAGGTCGTCGAGGCAGGCAGCTGACCCTCGAGCTGGAACCGCAGCGTCACCCGGCTGAGCGCGGGCACCGACACCAGCGTGGACCACACCGGTCCGCCGAGCTCACGCTGCGGCTCGAGTGCCAATGGCTGTCCGTCAGCGGTCGCTGCGACCACCCGAGACGGGGTGTACAGCGACAGGTAGGTGGAGTTGGTTCCCGGGGGTTCGCCCCGTCGGTTCCCGATCACGTACTCGGGCATCCCCGAGCCCGGGGCGTCGTTGACCAGCTCCACCGTGAGCGTGGCAGAGAGCCGACCGCTGTCCGGAGCGTAGGTGACCTGGTAGTCGATCGTGCGGTGCAGGTAGGCGTCGATCTTGTTCGCGTTCGCGTTCGCGATCCGCACCGAGAGGTAATCGCTCTCCGCAGGCGGTGCGAACCGCCCTGAGGTGCCCAGACGATCGAGGAAGACCTGCTCGGCAGGGTCGAAGGTCCAGAACAGCAGGCGCTTCTGCTCAACCACCGGTCCGAGCACCTCCCCGAGTCGGCGGGGACCCGGGAGGTCGATGCGGAGCAGCGCGTCGAAGGTGGCTCTGGCGGCCGTGTTCAGCCGGTCTCGGCGAGCATCCAGCTCGCGGTCGAACTGCTGGTATTGCTCCTCGAGCAGGTAGCGCGCCGCGTTGGTCGCGTCGAGCGGCGTGTCAAGCCCGGGGACCTGCACGGGACCGGTCAGCTCGAGCAGGGCGGCGAGCGCGAAGGGATCGGCCACGATCACCCCGTCGATGGACTCGCCGATCGCCTGCGGGATGATCGCACGGGCGAGCGCGGCGTCGGTGGGCAGATCCGGTGACACTGTGAGGTTCTGGACGAAGCGCTGCGGCTGGTACCGGCCGTACCGAGTCAGCGTCTCCCCGAAGCCCTCGAGCCGGAAGCCCGGTGCGTCAGGGCGGGCGCTGAGGTCGGCGGAGGCCCCAGACCGCTCGAACGTGAGCGTCCCCTGATCGGCGGTGAGCAGGCCGTACGTGCCGACGAACCCGCCGAGGAACCGGGTCTCGGCCGGGCTCGTGAACAGCAGCAGATACCGCCGCCGCCCCTCTCCGCCGAGGATGCGGGGTGCCAGGCGAAGCGCCTCGGAGGCCAGCTCGGCCTGGGGTAGAGACTCGTCGAGATCAGCGGCGAACTCGTCGACCTCGGAGGCGATCGGAGGGATGAGCCAGTCCGAGCGGATCGATCTGATGCGCTCTCGCGCCACGCCGAGCGCTGCGGCCGACTCGGCGACCGGTCGCTGCATGGCCCGGACACGATCAAGGTCGACGCGACCGCTCTTCGAGCGCAGCTGCTGGTAGGGAGCGTTGGCCGCCATGTCGGCTGCGGACCGCGAGAGCTCGCTTCCCGCCCGGGAGACGCTGAGGAGGGCATCGACCTGCTGGGAGACCACGGGAAGGGCGCGTGCTGGCTGGCTCCAGGCGGATGCGAGCGCGTCCTGGGCGCTGCTGAACGCGGCGGCGGCCCGCTCGAAGCGGTTGGCGGCCTGTTCGTGATCACCGGCGCGGATCATCTCGAGGCCGGACCGTGCGGAGGAGACCCCGCGTTGCAGTGCGCTCCGGGCGGTGATGGCCGACACCGCGAGCGCGACGAGGCAGACGAACACCACCCCGGCGGCGGCCGTGAGCACTCGCACGATCCTCCGCTGCTCGTCCCTGCGGCTCCGGTCGTAGCCCGACCACAGCGCCGGCGCGATCGCCACGGCCACCACCAGCGCGCTCAGCCCGTGGAACCCGAGCTGCGGGAGGCGGAGCAGGACCTGCACCGCGAGGGCCCCGATGCACGCGCCGAGCACCCGGTTCCGGCGGTCCTGGAAGGCTCCGACGAATGCCAGGGCCAGCGCAGCGAGACCTCCGACGATCACCGCTGAGCCCACAGCGGCCGCGGTGGCGAGGCCGGACATCCACAACCAGGACCAGCGACGCGAGCGAGATGCGGCCCCGGTGACCACGATGGCGAGACCCGCCCGCCACAGCGCATCGGGGACCGCCAGACCCGTCGCCTCACCACTCGCGAGCACTGCGCCGACCGCGGCGAGCGCGGCGATGGCCCGCACAGCCTGGCGATCGGCGGATCTCCGTCTCGATCGGGCGAGCGGGTCGCGACGGGAAGCGGCGGCCGTGATCGGGGACGGCACCATGGGAGCAACAACGCTACCCGCGGTCGGCTCACCGCCCGGTGACCGGCGGGCGCAGATTGGCCCGTCGGCGGCGGTCCCCTAGCGTGTCTCGGCGCGGTGCGAGGTGCACCGGTCGGGATGGGCCCCGGGGCCCGGTGAAAGGGGGCAGTGTGTTCGAGTGGAGTGACGAGCAGTTGATGCTGCGCGACGCCGTCCGCCAGTTCATCGAAAAGGAGATCGTGCCCGTGCACGATCAGCTCGAACACGGTGACCTGCCTCCCTACGACATCCTCCGCAAGCTGTTCTCCACCTTCGGGATGGACGTCGTCGCCCGCGAGAGCTTCCGGAAGCGGATCGAGTTCGAGCGCCGGGTGGAGGAGGCAAGGGCCAAGGGTGAACCGCTACCGGAGAAGCCGGCCCGTGACGGGGGCACCGACCCGTCGTTCACGATGATCCCGATCATCGAGCTCTGCCGGTACTCGCCGGGCATGGTCACCGCCATGGGCGTGTCGATGGGGCTGACGGCCGCGGCCATCAGCAGCCGGGGCACGATCCGCCAGAAGGAGCGCTGGGTGCCAGAGCTCCTCACCCTCGAGAAGATCGGGGCCTGGGCGATCACCGAGCCGAACTCAGGTTCGGACGCCTTCGGCTCGATGCGATCGACCGCTCGCCGTGACGGGGACGGGTACGTGCTCAACGGCTCGAAGACCTTCATCACCAACGGTCCCTACGCCGACACGATCGTGTTCATCTGCAAGCTCGACGAGGGCAATCCACCCGAGGAGCGCAAGATCCTCTCGTTCGTGCTCGATCGGGGTATGCCCGGGCTCGAGCAGTCCAAGCCGCTGCGCAAGATGGGGCTGCACAGCTCGCCGACCGGGGAGCTGTTTCTGTCGGACGTGCGTGTGGGGATCGACCGGTTGATCGGGGAGACCGAGGACGTGCCCGCCGGTGGTCGCGACGGCGCCAAGGACACCTTCTCGATGGAGCGCTCGGGGGTGGCGGCGATGGCGCTCGGCATCATCGAGCAGTGCCTGGAGATGTCGGTGGAGTACGCGAAGAACCGGGTGCAGTTCGGTCAGCCCATCGGCAACTTCCAGCTCATCCAGGAGAAGCTGGCCCGGATGGAAGTGCATCGCCTCAACGTCCAGAACCTGGTGTTCCGCTTCATCGAGATGAGCCAGGCGGGTCGGGGGCTCACGCTCGCCGAGGCCTCGGCGATGAAGCTGTACTCAGCTCGTGCCGCGGTGGAGGTGGCGATGGAGGCGGTGCAGCTGTTCGGGGGGAACGGCTACATGGCGGAGTTCAAGGTGGAGCAGCTGGCGCGTGACGCCAAGGTGCTGCAGATCTACGCGGGGACCGACGAGATCCAGATCACCCACATCGCCAAAGACCTGCTGCGACGCTGATCACCGGCGGTTCGCTGCCGGCCGCTCCCAGCAACCGCCGCGGGGAGCGTTGACTCCAGCCCCGGATGTCGGGGATGTCGGGGCGGTTCTCGCCCAGAGCGGCTCGCCGGGCCCTCGAGCCGGCGGGAACGAGGTGGAGACGACAGCTGGGGGTGGCCGGGCAGCTCAGGCGCTCGGCCACCCCCAGCTCGGGGTATCACGACCTCAGTTCGCGATGAGCCGGCTGCTCCAAGGGTGACACCGCTCGGCGGCGCCACGTGAGCAGCCGGGCTCAGCTGTCGACGCTGACCTTGGCAGCGGCCCGCTTGCGGGTGGCGAGGACGAGCAGCCCGCCGGCCGCGATGAGCAGCACACCGGCGCGGAGCAGGTTGGCGCTATCCGAGCCGGTCCGTGGCAGGGTGGCCGGAGCAGACGTGCCACCGCTGCCTGCCCCGATGGTGATCGACACACCCATCACGGTGGTGCCGTCGCTCGCGGTGATCACCACGGTGCCCGCCGTGCAGGGCTGGGGGATGACCCAGACGAAGGAGAACGAGCCGGAGGCGTCGGTGGTCGCCGTGCCGACGACCCCTCCGCCCTGCTCGGTGAGGGTGACCTCGGCGTTCGGCTTGAAGCCCGTGCCCGTCAGCGTCACCGACGAGCCGCACCCCGGTGAAGGGTCGCTGACCGTCAGGGTCGTGCCCCCCTCATAGCCGGGCTGCGCCTGAGCAGCCGGAGCCACGACCAGAAGGGCCAGGCCCGCTGCGCACACCGCGAGGAGCAGGCGAACGGTCCGTGAAGCTCGCGTCATCGGTGCGGTCCTTCCGAATCGAAGGGGCGAGCTGGGCTGCCCCGAGTGGAACGGGATGCAACAGTATTACCCGCGAGGTTCCCGGTGTCCAGCCTTTCGACGGTCGCGCACCTCGGGGGCCGCCATGGGGCGTCACCGGGCACGCCGATCGCCGGTAGCGCCCCTGCTACGGTCTCGCCGATGCCCGCCGGAGCCGTTCGGGGGACGGCGCGACCCCCATCGAGCAAGCAGAGTGGCTCGGCGTGAGGGGTGGGGCACGATTCGGGATCGGGGTCACGGCTGCCGCCAACCTGGCACTCGCCGGCCTCAACGCGACGAGCGGGGTGCTGCTCGCCCGGTCCCTCGGCCCGGCCGGCCGCGGCGAGGTCGCCGCGATCCAGCTCTGGGGGTTCCTGTTGGCGACCGTCGCGGTGCTCGGAACCACCGACGCGGTGGTCTACCTCGCTGCCCGCCGGCCGGATCGTGCGGGCAGCTTCGCCACCTCCGCGGCGACGCTCACATTGCTGGCTTCGCTCCCGGTCGTGGCGATCGGCTGGTTCGCGATGCCGGCCCTGCTCGCCTCGCAGTCGCCAACGACGGTGGGGCTGGCACGGCTCTTCCTGCTGTTCGTCCCGCTCTACGCGGTCGCCAACCAGCCGGGCCAGGCGCTGCGGGGGTTGGCCAGCTTCGTGCGCTGGAACGTCGTGCGCGTCCTGCCCTCCCTGCTGTGGGTCGTCGTCGTGGTCGCGGCGATCCTCACCAACAACCGGTCACCCGCGTTCGTCACCGTCGGGTTCCTGGTGGGATGGGTGCTGAGCTTCGGGCTGTCGGTGCTCATCGCCCGGCCGGTCGTGCACCCGCCGTATGCGCTCGACGTCGGGTCCTGGGGGCCGATGCTGCGCTACGGATTGCCGCTGCTGCTCGCATCGGTTCCGCAGTGGTTGAACGTCCGACTCGACCAGCTCCTGCTCGCCGCGTTCGTCTCCAGCCGGGATCTCGGCCTCTACGTCGCTGCGGTGGCCTGGGCCGGGCTGGTCACCCCGCTCGTCAACGCGCTCGGAGTCGTCCTGTTCCCACGCCTGGCCGGTGAACGCGACGACGAAGCGCGTCAACAGGTGCTCTTCCTCGGGATCCGGGTGACGGTGCTGGTGACCGCCGGGCTGACGGTGACCATCGGTGCGCTCGCTCCCATCGGTGTGCCACTGTTCTTCGGCGAGCCGTTCGCGTCAGCGGTCCGGCCCGCGCTGATCCTCGTCGTGGGTAGCGGCCTGGTGGCGGTGAACTTCGTGCTCGAGGAGGGCTTCCGGGGTCTCGGGCAACCCGGAGCGGTTCTGCGCGCTGAGCTCGGCGGCATGCTGGCGACCGCTGCCCTGCTGGCCGCGCTGCTGCCTTCACTCGGCATCGTCGGCGCTGCGTTGGCCTCGGTCGGTGGCTACCTCGCGACGACCGTGCTGCTCGTGCATCGGCTGAGCACGAGCTTCGAGGGTCCGGTGCTTCGCCGCTGCCTGCCCGGCGGGGGGGATCTGCGGGAGCTGGTGAGGGGGGTCGTCTCGCTGGCTCGCCCCGGTTCCGTCAAGGGCTGAATCAGGCCGGCGTGGTCGGCTCGACCGGGCGCTCGGGCCGGTGCCCGTTCCCCGTGGCGTCCTGGCGCGGTCGGCGAGCCGACCATCTCGGGCGCCGGTCGAGCTCGGCGCTGTAGCCGTAGCCGTAGCCGTAGCCGTAGCCCCGCTCGGCGGGACCGGCGTTCATCACGACCCCGATGAGCGGGGCGTCGACCTGCCGCAGCAGCTCGTACGCGCGGTGGGCCTCCTTTTTCGTGGTGGAGCCCGCCGCCACGACGAGGATCACCCCGTCGATCACATCGGAGAGCACGAGCGCGTCCGAGACCGGCAGCACGGGTGGCGTGTCGATCACCACGATGTCGCACGCGTCCTTGATGGAGTTGAGCAGCTCGACAGCTCGACGGGTGGAGAGCAGCTCCGAGGGGTCCGCGGGCGTCGGGCCGGAGGCCAGCACGCGCAGGCGGTCGAGCCCCGGGACCGCCTGGGTCGCGCTCACCAGCGGCACGTCGCCGACCAGCACCGAGGTGAAGCCGACCGCGTTCGACAGGCCGAAGAACTCGTGGACCCGCGGGCGTCGCAGGTCGCAGTCGATGAGGATGACCCGTTGGCCGGCGCGCGCCAGGGCCACCGCGAGGTTGGTGGCCGTGGTCGACTTGCCGTCCTGCGACCGGGGGCTCGTGACCTGCAGCGTTCGGAGCGGCCGGTCGAGCCCGGCGAACTGCACCGACGTGCGCAACGTCCGGTACGCCTCGGCACTGGGCGACGCGGGATGCTCGAGCGACACCAGGACCGCATCGGAGCGGTTGCGCCAGTCAGGCACCCGGGGGATGACCGCGAGCACGGGAGCACCGCCGGTCGCCGCCGCCAGCTCGGCCTCACCCTTGATCGAATCGTCGAGGTACTCGAGCAGCAGGGCGAGCGCGACCGCGAGGAGCAGGCCGACCGCCAGGCCGGCCAACGCGTCGCGTCGGGGATCCGGGCGGAACGGCTTCTCCGGCGGGGTGGCGGGCGTGATGATCTCCGGTCCGCCGCCTCGGGCCAGATCGGCACCGACCTCGACCTCGTCGAGGCTCTTCTCGAGTGCTGCCTTCTGGGTGATGAGGGAGTCGCGCTGGCTGCGCAGGCTCGCAGCTTCGCTCGACTGACCCTCCCGATCGCTGCCCGACCCGGTGCGCACCAACCGGTCGTCCAGCTCGTCGATCTTCGTGTCGAGCTCGGCGATCTTGGCCTGGATCGCCTCCGCAGTGGCGAGGTACTCGCGCAGCATCCCCTCCCGGCGGGCGTCGATGTAGGCCTGTGCGAAGGCGTTCGCCACCTCGGCCGCGCGCTGCGCGTCCGGGTTCACGGCGCGCACCTGCAGCACCGCACCCCGGCCCACGACCGACGCCGACGCGGTCGCGGGGAAGCCGAGCCGCTCTCGGGCCAGGTCGCGCACGGCCTGGCCGTTGAAGAACTGCTGCTCGATCTCGCCGGCGAGATCGGGGTTGATCCGAGGACTCGACTGCTCGAAACCGGTCGAGAGCGATTGCTTCTGGATGAGGATCTTCGCGGTCGCGGCGTACAGCGGGGTCTGGAGGAACGACACCACCAAGGCGGCCACGGTGCCGATGACCGTCACCGCGATGACGACGAGCTTGCGGCGCCTGAGGATGCGCAGGTAGTCGCGCAGCTCGAGGTGGGAGGCGCCGCTCGGGGCGTTCGAGACCATGCGGAGGGCCAGCGTAGTCTGTGGGACCAGACCCGGAAGCGTCCCACGGAGCGTCGAGGATCCTTGTCCACCCGAGCGTTGAGCGCGCATCCGCGGGTGAGGGCACCGTTGCCCATCCTCTTCCTCGGCTCCGACCTGGACGGCGTCGGCGGCATCCAGCGGTACTCCAGGTGGATGATCGAGGCGCTCGGCGAGCTGGGACCGTGCGAGGTGATCGATCTGGCACTGCCCCCGACCGGCGGATCGCTCGCCGGGAAGGCGTCGGGGGCGATCGCTGCGCTCTCCCGGTGGAGCCGGCTGCGTCCTCGCCTGGTCGTGCTGGGCCATCTGTCGTTCGCCCCGCTCGCCGCACCGCAGCTGCTCGGCCGGCGGCCGGCGGTCGCGCTGGCCTACGGCATCGAGGTCTGGGGTCCACCGTCGGCCGGCACGCGTGCGGCGCTCCGGCGACTCAGCCGGGTGTGGCCCATCTCCACCTTCACCGCCGCGGAAGTCCGTCGGGTGGAGCCGCGCGCCCGGATCGGACCGGTGCTCGGAGCCGGCTTGGACGACTCCTTCTTCACGGCGCCACGGTCGAGGCCGTCCGGGCCGGCCATTCGGGTGTTGATGGTCGCCCGGCTCGACGATCTGGCCTACAAGGGGATCGACACCTCCATCGACGCGGTGAGGCGTGTGTCAGCGAGCATCGAGGTGGAGCTGCGCATCGTCGGTGACGGACCTGGACGCGCAGCGCTCGACGAGCTGATCCGCGCCCGGGACGCCGGAGCGCTGGTGCGTCGTCTCGGAAGCGTCGACGACCACACGCTGCGGGAGGAGTACGCCCGGGCAGACGTGGTGGTGTGCGTGAGCCGGTTCCGTCGCGGGTACGAGCCCCGCGGTGAGGGGTTGGGCATCGTGCCGCTCGAGGCCGCAGCCGCGGGCGTGCCCGCGATCGTCGGGAACGTCGGGGGAACCGTCGACACCGTGGTCGACGGTGTCACTGGTCTGCTCGTCCCGCCTGGCGACGTCGACTCGCTCGCCGCGGCCCTCCTCACCCTCGGACGGGACCCGGAGCGTCGCATCCGCATGGGACGGGCCGCGCAGGCCTTCGTGCGGCAGGTGCACAGCCGCGAAGCCTTCCAGCGTCGCGTCCGCGACGCGGTCGGCGAGGTGGTGGGCTGAGTGTGCGGGATCGCAGGTGCTGTCGACCGCGGCCCCACCGGTCGTCGGTTGGTGGAGCAGATCAACGCGGCCCAGGTGCACCGCGGTCCTGACCACGCGTCGGTGGTCGAGGTGAGCCCGTTCGTGCTCGGCAACACCCGCCTTGCAGTCCGCGACCCGACCCCAGCGGGGAACCAACCCTTCACGAGCCCAGACGGCTCCATCGTGGTGGTGTTCAACGGCGAGATCTACAACTTCCGTGAGCTCGCCGCCGAGCACGCCGTCGAGCTGCGCACCGGCTGCGATGGCGAGATCATCCCGCTGCTGTGGGCCCGGGAGGGTCCCGCGTGCTTGCGGCGGCTGCGGGGCATGTACGCCATTGCCGTGGTCGACCGGCGCGCCGAGCTCCTGTTCCTGGCCCGTGACCCGTTCGGCATCAAACCCCTGCACTGGCGGTGGCTCGACGGCACCGTGGCGTTCGCCTCCGAGGTTCGCCCCCTCGAGTCCCTCGGTGACGCCCCGGCGATCGACGAGCGGGGACTCCGCCGGTTCCTGCGGTTCGGGAGCATGCCGGTCGGGCGCTCCCCGTTTGCGGGCATCGAGGTGGTCGCCCCGGGCGCGTGCATCAGCTTCGATGCACAGGGGCGGGTGCGCGACGAGGGGTCGACGCCGGCGCTCGACGACAGGCTCGCCCCCCGGGGCCTGAGCGCCGCGTGCGCGCTCGTCGAGAGCGTGCGGCTGCACCTCGGTGCGGACGTGCCGACCGCGCTGCTGCTCTCCGCCGGGGTGGACTCGTCGCTGATCGCCGCCCTGGCCGCTCGTCTCGGTCGGCGGTTGCAGTGCGTGACCGTGGCCGGGTTCGGTCACACCGACGAGAGCGCCACGGCCCGCTCGACTGCTCACCGCTACGGCCACGAGCACACGACCGTCGAGGCCACGATCGACGAGGAGGCGCTGGATGCCTTCCTCGCAGCGATGCAGCGTCCGACCATCGACGGGCTGAACACGTTCCTGGTCTGCCGGGCGGTGCACGACGCCGGCTACAAGGTCGCGCTCTCCGGGCTGGGAGCGGACGAGGCGGTCGGTGGCTACCGGGTCGCGGCAGGGCTGCGGCTGCTCCCCGCCCTGCGCGCCGTCGACCGGATGGGGCCGGTAGCGGGGGTCCGTGACCGACTGGTGCGGGTCGCGCACTCGCGATCGCTGCTCGCCGACAAGGGCATGCGGCTGCTCACCACGGGTGGCCCCCGCACCCCGGAGGGTCTGGTGCGCCTCCAGCGGGAGCTCTTCCCCGCAGCCCTCGTCGACCGGTTGCTCGGCCATCGCTCCACGGTCCCCTGCCAGCCGCGCGACGATCGAGACGACCCCGGAGGTCCAGACCCGGTCCCCCGCACATCCGGAGGCCGGGACGGCTACCCGCGCATGGCCGCCGCGGAGCTGTCGACCTACCTCGAGCCCATGCTGCTGGCTGACGCGGACGCCTTCTCGATGGCCTCGTCGGTCGAGCTGAGGGTGCCGTACCTCGACCCGGTCTTCTTCGCTGCGGCGACCCGAAGCCGTCGACCCCTCGGCAAGCGGACCCTGGTCGACCAGCTCGGCGACGAGCACCTCCGGCGGCTCGCCCGCCGTCCGAAGACCGGGTTCTCGATACCGATGCGCGAATGGCTCGAGCGGGGGATCCTCCGCCGGGTGGTGGAGGATGCCCGTGCACCTGACGCGCCGGTGTGGTCGTACCTCGACCGCTCCGTCGGCCTTGGGATCCTCCATCAGACCTCGGGATCGGTGCGTTGGTCCGAACCTTGGGCCATCGCGGTCCTCGACGCCTGGCTGCGCAGGTGCCGGCGGTGAGCACCGTCACCGGCCCGCCGGAGCGATCGGGGTCGCTGAACGTGCACGTGAACGCTGTCGGCGCGGTGATGGGTGGCGCAGCCCGCCACCTCGGACCGTTCCTCACCGCGCTGAGGGCGCAGCGCCCCCGGTGGTCGCTCACGGTGTGGGTCACCGAGGGGGTCGGACGGTCCGGCCTCCCGGAGGGGGTTGAGGTCCGGCAGGTGGCGCAGCTCAACCCGCTCCGGCGGCTGTGGTGGGAGTCGGTCAGCTTGCGCCGGGTGCTCGAGACCGGGCGCGCGGACGTGCTGGTGAACCTCACCAACTCCGGGCCCCTGCGTTCCCCTGTGCCCTCCGTCCTCTATCAGCGCAACCCGATCTGGTTCGACCCCGCCTGGGTGCGTCGTCACGGGCCCGGACGCTTCCGCGCCGAGGCCTTCCTCCGTCGGAGCCTGGCGTACGCCCAGATGGCCCGTGCGTGCGCGGTGATCGTCCCCAGTCGGGCGATGGCCACCTACCTCGGTTCGTGGCGGGGCATGCCCGTGGGGGCGCGATCGCGGGTGCACACCATCCCCCACGCGGTCGACGTGCGCGAGTTTCCGTTCGTGCCGAGGCCGTGGCCGCCCCCGACCAACCGTCCCCTGCGGTTGCTCTCCGTGAGTCACGGCGCACCGCACAAGAACCAGGAGATCCTTGCGCGCCTGCTGCGGATCCTCCTCGATCGTGGGGTCGACGCGACGATCGATCTCACGGTCGCGCTGGAGGACGCCCCCTCCTACGTCGAGGGTCTGCGTCGTGAAGCGGTGCGCCACGGGGTGGAGGACCGCTTCCACCTGCTGGGCCGGGTCCGGGAGGTGCAGAGGCTGTACGCCGAGTCAGATCTGCTGGTGCTCCCGTCGTTCACGGAGTCGTTCGGCTTCCCGGTGGTCGAGGCGATGGCCTCCGGGCTCCCCGTCGTCGCATCGGCCATCGGCTCGTCGATCGAGCTGCTCGCTGACCACGGCTGGTTCTTTCCCCCCGATGACCCGGACGCGGCGGCCGACGCGGTGGGGGAGGCGCTCTCCACGCCGCCGCAGCGGATGGCGGAGATCCTCGAGCGAGCCTCGACGGTCGCCGCCACGCTCAGCTGGCGGGCGAACGCGGACGCCGTGATCCGGGTCATCGAGTCGTGTGCTGCTGCGCCGGTCGCTCCTCCGTGCAGATCCAGGACATGAGCGGGTAGAGCGCGAGGCCGAAGGGCATCGACAGGAACAGGCTCAACACCCCCGACTCGATCGAGCTCACCGCGGAGAACCCGATGAGCACGGCGGTGAGCAGCACCGGCACCCGCCGGGAGCGGAGGACGAAGCCGGCGACGGTGAGGTACGCCCCCATCGCCGCCGCCACCAACACCATCGTTCGTGCCCCGCCTGCCACGTAGGCCTCGGCTGCGGGTGACGGGTTGACGGAGGTGATGAAGTCGGAGGCCTCGATGAGCTCGTAGCGTCGGCCGATCTCGTTGGACGCGTTGAAGGTCGGTTTCGAGGGGTCGAGGAACCTCGGGATGAGCACCCGGGGGAGGTTCAGGTAGGTGGAGTACCCGTAGTAGGGGTAGCGGTCGGGCACCCAGGTGACGAAGTAGCCGAGCTGGTCGCTGTAGTTGGCGAAGCGGTAGGCGGAGTTGGCCAGGACGTTCGTGTCGGCCTGGGCGAGGTCCTCGGCGAGCAGGTCGAGATAGGTGACGCCCAGCTCCGGTGTGCTGTTCTCGAGCCGGGTCGTGTTGCGGGTCGTGCGGAACTCGGCTTTCGAGACGTTGAGGAGCACGAGCCCCGCGGCTCCGAGGAGGAGGAGCAACCAGGGGATGCGACGGCGGTAGCCGACGATGAGCAGGAGGAGGAGATAGGCGGGGATCGCGGTCTCGTAGAGGACGCCGGATCCGAGCCCGCTGAAGGCGTACAGGCCTGCGGCCACGATCAGCAGCACGCGCTGCACGGGGGGCAGGACCCCGTCCAGCCAGAGGCGCGCGAGCAGCACGCCACCGCCCGCCCCTGCCAGCTTGACCAGCGTCGTGATGCTGCCGATCGCCGAGCTCAGCCCAGAGAGGTCGATGACCGCCGACAGCAACAGGCTGGAGACGATGACGGTCCAGGCGCGGATCATCGCGGTGCGGGTCGCGAGCGGCCGCTCTGGTGTCGCAGGCCCGGCCGCGAAGCGGCTCAGGAGACGCTCCAGGACCACGCTCGTGCCGACGAGCACGACGGTGAACACCGTGATGTACGCGAACCCTGCGGTGCGCACCCCGATCGAGTACGTGTCCGCGTAGGTCGGCGGAGGTACCGCGAGGAGCGCGGCCACCGTGAGGTAGACGAGCTGAACGATGAGGTAGACGTGCAGGAGAGGGAAGATCGTCGTTCGGCGCAGAGGGATGAGCGCGAGGCCAGCGAGCGTCGCGGCGATGCTGGCCGAGGCCCACAGCCGCGTCTCGAGCGGGAAGTCTGGCTCGTTGCGGAGCAGGAGCAGCACGCCGACGCCGATGAACAGCGCCGCCCCGGCTCGTTGCCAGCCTGGCAGGCAGATCACCGAGAGGACGATCCAGGCGCCGAGGACGACGGCGAGCCCACCTTCGAGGGATCCCGGGCCGACCCAGTGCACGAGCACTGCCGCGGCGATGACGAGGAGGTCGTACGCGGCGCCGACGAGCTGGTTTCGGGCCGGTGCGGACGTGGCGATCTCGGCCGGTGCGGTCATCGCAGGTCGCGCCTGAGCTCGTCGGCTTTCCGGTCGATGCACAGCTCCTGCCAGGCCTCGAACAACGCTCGGTCGAATCCCGCCCGGCCGTCGAGGAAGCCGCCGAGCGCCACGTAGCTGGCCAGGAAGCGCAGCGCTGGGCGGGCGGGGAGCCGCTCGTAGATCCCCTGGCGCAGATACCGCCGGCGGAGGGTCCGGTCACGCCACGCGGTCCGCAGGTCGGGCCTGCTGCCAGGCTGGCGCTCGGCGTCGACTCGCGCCTGCGCTTCGAGGGTCGAGTAGCGGTTGTGCTTGTCGATGTAGGCCGACCAGGAGTCGACGTCACCGTGCTCCAGCCAGCCCTGCAGTCGTCCCACCCGGGTCCCGGCGGGGATCACCAGGTGCTCGTTGACCCCCCGCTCCTCATAGCGGGTGAAGCCCGACCGCACCAGGCGGGCCAGCCAGGTCGTCCCGAAGCCGCCGTGGCGCAGCACCCGGCCAGCGAAGCGCGTCCGACGGCGTACGAGCAGCACATCGTGCGCCGCCGTGCGCGGATCGAAGCTCGCCAGCTCCTGGTGCAGCTCGGGGCTCAGCCACTCGTCGGCGTCCATGGTGAAGATCCACCGTCCCCCAAAGCGCGCCCCGATCTCCCCGAGGGCCCAGTTGCGCTGGTCTGCGTAGCCGGTGAAGGGTCGGGTCAGCACTGACGCGCCGGCCGACCGCGCGAGCGCGCAGGTCCGGTCGGTGCTCCCGGAGTCGACGACCACCACGCGGTCGACCGCACCGGTGAGCGAGCGGATCGCCCGTTCGACACGCCGCTCCTCGTTCAACGTGAGCACGCACGCGACGAGGCCGCGGTCCTCAGCGGTCATCGATCGTCCTCCGACCCAGCGCGGCGAGGGCGGCCAGGGTGGCCCGTGTGGTGGCGATCGCCGTCCGGGCCGGCTCGCGGTCGCCGGCGCGGATCGCCTCACGCAGCGCGACCGCCTCCGCGCGGTGTCCCTTGTCGCGGGGACGGATGGCCACCTCGCGGCCGTCGAGCACCACGGCACGGAAGTCGAGGATCGTCGCGGTGCGATCGCGTCCCAGGACGTCGATTCGCTCCTTCTCGGTCCCCCTGTGACCCCGACTCGCGTAGGTGATGGCGGCAACAGAGCCGTCGGGCCAACCGAGTGCCACCACCAGGTCGTCGACCGTGATGAGCTCCTGGGCGCCAGCACCGCCACCGACGGCTTCGACCCGGTCGGGGGGTGCGCCGACGATCGCCGCACAGGTGTCGATGAAGTGGCAGACCTCGCCGAGGAGCCGACCCCCCTGACGTCGGTCGGCCAACCAGTGACCGGCCGGCAGCGGTCCCGCGTTGACCCGATAGGTGATCACCAGTGGCCCGCCGCCCGGACCGAGGTGCTCGCGCACCAGGGTGACCGGTCTGGACCACCGCCGGTTGAACCCCACGAACAGCACGCCGTCGCTCTCCGTGACTGCGGCCTCGACATCGGCCAGCTCGTCCTCGCAGAGCGCGAGGGGTTTTTCCGTGAAGACGTGCTTGCCTGCTCGCAGCGCCGCCGCGGTGAGCCGAGCATGCTGATCGTGTGGCGTGGCGACGACGACCAGATCGACGGCCGGGTCCGAGATCACCGCGTCGGCTCCCGAGACCGCCCTCTCGAACCCGCGGCGCGCGCCGAGCTGGGTCGCAGAGAGCCCCGAGGCGGAGCTGACTGCGATCAGCCGGTCGAAGCCGGCCGCGACCAGGGCGGGGATCAGCACCGTGCGTGCGAAGGCGCCGGCGCCGATCAGCCCGATGCCCGGCGAGGAGCCGCCAGCCGGTGGGTGGAGGCGCACGGGCTCATCGGCTCGCGGCGCGGCGGGATAGGTGAGGACCACACCGAGCGCGCCGGCGGAGGGGTCCTCCAACGCGGTGTACGCCTCGGTCGCCCGGTCGATGGGGAACCGGTGGGTGACCAGGTCCGCGACGCGCAGCCGGCCGCTCGCCATCAGGTCGAGCACCGCCTCGAGGTTCCGCCCCTCCGTCCAGCGCACCTGGCCGGCTGGGTAGTCGACACCCCATCCTTCGTAGGACAGCTCGTAGCGACCCGGTCCGTAGGAGCGGGCGAAGCGGAGGGTCAGCTCGGCCTCGTAGAAGGGGCGGCGCTCGAGGTCGAGGCCGACGTCACCTACCACCACCACCTGGGCCCGATCCCGACAGCGCGCCGGCACCGCGCCCATCACCGACGACGACGGGGTGGCAGCTGCGACGATCACCACGTCGGCTCCCCGCCCGCGTGACCATCCCCGGATGCGATGATCGGTGTCGGTTCCCTGCTCGACTTCGGCCTGTGCGCCCGCGTGGCGTGCCCGCTCGACCGCAACGGGGTCGAGGTCGACGCCGAAGACCTCCGCGCCCGCCGCGATCGCCAGCCGAACGGCGAGCTGCCCGACAAGGCCCAGCCCGACCACCAGGACCCGGGCTCCGGCTTCGACCCCGCCGAGGCGAAGGCCGTGCAGCGCGATGGCGGCGAGGGTCGAGAACGCGGCATCGGTCGATGGCACACCTTCGGGCACCGGTGCGCAGAGCAGTCCGGGGACCGCCTGGTACTCGGCGTGGTTCGCGTAGCCACCTCCAGCGGTCGCGACCAGCATCCCCGGGGTGATCCCGGCGACCGCGCTGCCGACCTCGACCACCTCACCAGCCGCCGAGTAGCCGAGGGGGACGTCGTCGCCGAGCCGATCGCGCACCGCTTTCGCGGTCGCGGTGAGCCCCTCGGCGCGAGCTTTGCGCAGGACCTGACGCACCAGGTCGGGTCGGGCCCGGGCCTTGTCGAGCAGGTTGGATCGGGCCAGACGGGTCACCGCCCGCTCAGTACCGGGCGACAGCACGCTCGCATGGGTGCGCACGAGCACCTGGGTGGGCTCGATCGTCGGTCGGGGCACCTCGATCACCCGGACCGGCCCACCGGCGGCCGGCTGCACCACCTGCTTCATGGACCCTCCCCACGGCGGCCAATCGCGTCGTACCAGGCGCCCAAGCAGACGAGCGCCCACGCGGCGAGCGCCATGTCCTGTCGCCCTGTGGAGGCATCAGCGTAGATGCGGCGGGCCTCCTGCCGAGCCACCAGCCCGGTGTCGGCGGCGGCCTCGATGCGCTCACGCAGCGCACCGGTCGACGGCCCCTGGAACCAGCGTCGCACCGGGCCACCGAAGCCGGTCTTCGGGCGGTCGATCACCTCGTCGGGCACCACGCCCCGGGCCGCGTCACGCAAGGGCCGCTTGCCGACGCCCCCGGCGAGGAGCATCCCCGGATCGGTGGGTGCCACCAGGCTGACCAGCCGCTCGTCGAGCAGCGGCACCCGAACCTCGACGCTCGCCGCCATCGAGGCCTTGTCGACGTACGCGAGGTTGAGGCTCGGCAGGAACTGGAGGCGGTCGAACCGCAGGGCGTCTGCGAGCTCGATGGTGGCGAGGGGTGGGCTGAGCGCGTCGAGGTCGTTCAGGGCCTCCTCGGCCACGTCGGGCATCAGCTCGCGCAGGTGGCGGTCGCCGAGCTGGCTCATCAGCCGCCAGTAGTGCACCGGGCGGTCGGTGCTGCAAGCGCGCAGCAGCTTCTCCATGTTGCGTCGGGGGCCGTGGAGAGGGCCGGCCCGACCCCCAGCGAGCAGCCCCGTTCCCGTGCCAAGCGCCCGGCGGACGGGGCCGGGCAGCGACGCCAACCGGCGGGCATGACCGAGCGCGCCGTGGCGGGGATAGCCGGCGAAGAGCTCCTCGCCGCCGACTCCGCTCAGCAGCACCTTGTGGGGGCTCTCGCGGCAGAGCTGCCACAGCGTCAGCGCGGCGGGATCGGCGACGGGGTCGTCGAAGTGCATGGCGAGTCGGTCGAGGATCTCGAGCGCGCTCGACGCCTCGCCGTCGATCGGGACCTCCCGCAGGTCGAGCGCGGGTTCACGGCGGGCCACCGTCCGGGCGAAGAGCAGGTCGTCGGGGACCGTCTCGAGCCGCTGGCTCGCCGGGTCGTAGCCCGCGGTGAGCGCCACGAGCGGTTGGTGCCGCCCCTCGAGCAGGAACCGGACGAGCAGCGTCGAGTCGAGTCCGCCGGAGAACAGCACCCCCACCTCGACGTCAGCGAGCAGCTGACGGGTCGTCACCTCACGCAGACACCCTCGCAACACGCCGGCATCGACGGGATCGACACCCGGGTCCGGCATCGCCCAATACCGGCGCTGCTCGATGCGCCCGTCGTGGAAGACGAGCGCGCAGCCCGGCTCGAGCTTGCGGATGTGCTGCCAGGGGGTGCGGGGGTGGGGGATCCACAGCAGGGTGAGGAACTCGGCCAGTGCGACCTCGTCGAGCCTTGAGCCCAGTGCGGGTCGCAGGGCCAGCAGCGCCCGGGGTGCGGAGCCCGCGACCAGCACGCCGTCCTGATGCGCCCAGTAGAGGGGCTTCACCCCGGTGCGGTCGCGAGCGAGCAGCACGCGGCCGGCGCGCTCGTCGGCGAGCGCGAAGGCGAAGATCCCCTCGATGCGCTCGAGCACCGCGTCACCCCATTCGATCCAGCCGCGAAGCAGCACCTCGGTGTCCGATCTGGACTGCAGGCGCGCCCCGCCCGCCTCGAGCTCACGGCGCAGCTCGGGGGCGTTGTAGAGCTCGCCGTTGTAGACGAGCGACACCCCCCGCTCCTCGTCGACCATGGGTTGCGCGCCCGCGTCGCTCAGGTCGAGGATGGCGAGTCGGCGGTGCGCGAACCCGCCGGTGAGCGGTCCCCTCTCGAGGAGCCGCTCGCCGGAGCCGTCGGGTCCGCGGGTCTGCAGCAGTGCGCCGGACCGCGTCAGGTCGGCCCGTTGAACCGGGGCGCCGAAGACCCCCACCCAGCCGCACATCAGGGACGCATCCGGGTCGGCGGGGCGAGCAGTGCTGCCTCCTGCGCGATGCCGATGGCGAACGGTCGGGGATCGAAGCCGAGATCCCGACGGGCCGCGGTGATGTCGAACGCCTTGTCTTCCTCCAGGCGTTCGAGCTGCTCGGCGCGCAGCCGTGGGCGAGTGGCGAGCCGCTCGTACAGGCGGACCACGGTGATCGCCGGTGCGAGTGGCACGGCGACCACTCGTACGCGGTGCCCGACCGCGGCGGCCGCCTCCTCGATGACTCGGCGCAGGGTCAGCGGTTCCGGACCGGCGAGGTTGTACACCCGGCCGATCGTGACGGGGGAGACCAGCGCGGTCACGATCGCCGAGGCCAGGTCGTCGGCGTGCACGGGCTGCTGCAGGGCGTCGCCGCCCCCCGGCACGGGGACCAGCGGCGTGCGTCGCACCAGGCGCAGCAGGCGCGCCATGTTCCGGTCGTCCGGACCGCCGTAGATCATCGTCGGGCGCACGATCGTCCAGTCGAGCGCGCTGGCCTGCACCACCTGCTCCGCTGCCACCCGCACCTGCCGGGAGCGTGCGGGGAGACGGGTGAAGATCGACGTGGTGGACACGAACAACGCACGCCGTAGGCCATGCTCCTCCGCGGCAGCGACGATGGCGGGGGCGTGCCCGAATCCGAGCGAGGCCAGGTTGACCAGCGCGTCCGCCGGCGTGCAGCTGAACGCGTCGTCGAGGCTCGCCGGATCGTCGAGGTCGCCGTGGACGGGGATGGCGCCCATGGCGGTGACGGTCCGGGCAGCTTCGTCGCTGCGGGCGAGCGCCCACACGTCGTGCCCATGGCCCACGAGGAGGGGGACCACCCGGCGTCCAAGGAAGCCGCTGCCACCCGTCACGAAGATCTGCATAGGGCGCCGAGACGTTACCTGGAGGGGCTTCGAGCAGCCGTCGGACTGAGCGGGACGAGCAGGTCGTGGTAGCGGCGCGCGAGCCGCTCACGGTCGAAGTGTCGCTCGACGTAGGCGCGACCCTGACGGCCCATCTCCGCGCGCCGGGCCGGATCGGCCGCGAGCTCCCGCAGCGCTCCGGCCAGCGCGACCGGGTCCTCAGGATCGACGACGACCGCGCCGGCCTCGCGGAGGATCTCGCGCCCTTCACCTCGCAGCGCGCCGACCACGGCCTTGCCGGCAGCGAGGTACTCGAAGATCTTCGAGGGGATGAAGCTGGCGAACAGGGGCACGTCACGGAGCGGGACGAGGCAGATGTCGGCGGCCGCCAGAAGCTCGGGAACCTGTTCGTGGGGTACACCAGGGACCAGCGTGAAGTTGTCGAGCCCCAGCGCCTCGACCCGGTCCCGCAGCGCGCGCTTCGCTGCCCCCTCACCGACGCAGACGAACCGCACGGGGGTGTCACGTAGCAGGTCGGCCGCGTCCGCGACGACGGTCAAGCCGTGCGACAGGCCGTGGGCGCCCGCGTAGAGCACCACCACCTCCTCCGGCTGGGCACCCCAGCGGTTCCGGACCGTCGCGATGGTTCGCTCGTCGCCGGTGCCGGGTCGGAACTGCGAGAGGTCGACGCTGTTGCGCACCACGTGCACCTTCGACGGGTGGATGCCGCGTCGCACCAGGTCATCGCGGAACCCTTCGGTCACCACCACGACCGCTGATGCGGCGTGGTACGCGGCGAGCTCGGCCCGCTCCAGCAGGCGGATGATCAGCGGGTTGGTGAGCACACCGAGCTCCACGAAGATCGCGGGCCACAGGTCGCGCACCTCGACGACGAAGGCCGCCCGCTTCACGCGGGCCAGCAGCCAGGCGGAGAAGATCGAGAAGAAGGTCGGCGAGGAGATGACGACCACATCGGCCGGCCCGCTCGCACGACCTCCGAGCAGGACCGAGCTGACCATGAACGTGAGGTGCCCGATGGTCTTGCGGACCACGCCCTCGTTCGGGGTCGCGTACAGCCAGGTGCGGACGATGCGGTAGCCGTCTCGGTGCTCGAACACCCGAAGTCGGCGACGGTAGCGGGGTGGCACGACGCCGGTGGGGTGGTTCGGCATCCCGGTCAGCACGCACACCTCGTCGCCGGTGGCCGCCCACGCCCGAGCCAAGCCGCTGAGGCGGGCCTGTGGTGCGCCGATCTCCGGCGGGAAGTAGTGGGTGATGAGTAGGATGCGCACGAGCTACTTCGTGGCAGGGTCGCGCAGGTCGATCCTCGGGATGGTCCTGTCGGCTGTCGCACCCCTGGCGTCCGGGCGGCGCACGGTGACGGCTGAGCGCCGTCGGAGCAGTGCAGGGAGCGCCAGGTAGCCGACGACGATGCCGAGGATCGCCAGGTCCGCGCCCACCCGGGCGACCGGAAGACCCCCGAGGCTCACGAGACCGAGGCCGGCGCACGTCGCGGAGGCCGCGGCGACGGTCGTGGAGGTGCGTGCGTGCCCCCAGCCGAGATCGATCAGCTGCTGGTAGACGTGCTCGTGGTGCGACTCCCACCAGCGCTCCCGGCGCGCGATGCGGGAGCTCAGGGTGAAGGTGGTGTCGGCGAGGTAGATCATCAGCGGCCCGAGCGCAGCCTCGGGCGGCACGTCGCTCGCCAGCATCACCAACACGACGAAGGCCGACCACCCGCCGAGGAAGTAGCTGCCGACGTCGCCGAGGAACACCCGCGCCCGTGGGAAGTTGTAGGGGAGGAAGCCCATGCCAGCCGCAGCCAGCACACCACCGGCCAGGGCGACGAGGGGAAGGTCCTCTGTGGTGCCGACGACCGCGAAGGACACGCCGGTGACCATCGCCGAGAGGCAGGCGATGCCGTTGATGCCGTCCATGAAGTTGAACGCGTTGACGTAGCCCATCATCCACATCACCGCGAGCACCGCGCACAGCACCCTCAGTCCCCAGGGGAGCGAGACGTTGTTGAGGAACCAGGGGAGGCAGAGCGCCGCACCGACCAGCTGCGCACCGAGACGGGGCAGGACGTCGAGCGTGCGTAGGTCGTCGATCAGCCCCACCACGGCCAGGATCGAGACCGCGGTGAGCATGGTGGTGAGCGACGAGGCATCACCGCGGTCACCGAGGGTCAGCCCGGCGGTCGCGCCGAGGGCGACCGCGACCCCACCACCGCGGAGGGTCCGGTCGACGTGTGAGGAGCGGGCCGTCGGCACGTCATAGGCCCCGAGCCGCCGCAGGACCGCGATCGCGACCGGTGTGAGCGCCGCAGTCAGCACGAAGGTCAGCACGACGGGAGCCACGCAAGGATCGTAGTGGTACCGGGGCCCGCCGGATGGGTCCGCACCGAGGGTCAGAGGCCGAGTGACCGGCCGATGATCTCCTTCATGATCTCGGTGGTGCCGCCGTAGATCGTCTGGATCCGGGCGTCGACGTAGGCCCGTGCGATCGGGTACTCGAGCATGTACCCGTAGCCGCCGTGGAGCTGCACGCAGGTGTCGACGACCCGCTTCTGCAGCTCGGTGCACCACCACTTGGCCTCTGCCGCCTCCTCGGCGGTCAGCTCGCCGGCGTTGAGCGCGTCGACGCAGCGGTCGATGAACACCTGCGCGATGTCCACCTCGGTCTTGATCTCAGCGAGGCGGAATCGGCTGTTCTGGAACGAGCCGATCGGCTGGCCGAACGCCTCCCGCTCCCGCGCGTAGTCGAGCGTCCACGCCAGCGCCTGACGGGCAGCCGCGACGGCTGACATGGCGATGGAGAGCCGCTCCTGGGGGAGGTTCTGGACGAGGTGCACGAACCCTGCTCCCTGCTCGCCGAGCAGGTTGGAGACGGGAACGCGGACATCGGTGAAGAACAGCTCGGCGGTGTCCTGCGCGTGGAGCCCGACCTTCTCCAGGTTCCGACCCCGCTCGAAGCCCGCCATGCCCCGTTCGATCACCAGCAAGCTCATGCCCTTGTGGCGCTGCGACGGGTCGGTCTTGACCGCGGTGATCACGAGGTCCGCGTTGATGCCGTTGGTGATGAACGTCTTCGAGCCGTTGACCACGTAGTGGTCACCGTCGCGGATCGCCGAGGTTCGCATCGACGCCAGATCCGAGCCGATGGTGGGCTCGGTCATGGCGATGGCGGTGATCAGCTCACCGGAGCACATGCCGGGCAGCCAGCGGGCCTTCTGCTGCTCGGTGGCGAGGGAGAGGAAGTAGGGGAGGCAGATGTCGTTGTGCAGGGTGATCCCGAGCCCGCTGCCGGCGACGCCGGCGCGCTGGATCTCCTCGCTGATGATGAGGTTGTAGCGGAAGTCGTCGACCCCGCCGCCGCCGTACTCCTCGGGGGCGGCCATGCAGAGGAAGCCGGCGGCGCCGGCGGCGAGGAACAGCTCCCGGGGCACGATCCCCGCCCGCTCCCAGTCGAGGTGGTGGGGGGCGATCTCCTTCTCGACGAAGGCCCGGAAGGACTGGCGGAACAGCTCGTGCTCGTCGGTGAAGAGGGTGCGGCGCATCGGCGGCAGGCTAGGTGCTGGCGGGCTCGAAGGTGACCTCGAACAGCTTCGGCCAGAGCTTGCCGGTGAGGAGGAACACACCGCGGGTGTGGTCGTAGGCGATGCCGTTCAGCACGTCGACGTTGGCCGCGTCATCGGCGGCAAGCAGACCGGAGGCGTCGATCACGCCCGTGACCCTGCCGCTGCCACGGTCGATCCGCAGGATCTCCTCGGTCTGGAACACGTTCGCGTAGATGGCGCCGTCGACGCACTCGAGCTCGTTGAGCCTCTGGACGGGCTTCCCGTCTCGGGTCACCCGCACCCGCTCGACGACCTCGAAGGTGCCGGGATCGCGGATGGCGAGCGTGTCGGACCCGTCGCTCATCACCAGATGCGTCCCGTCGTGGCACAGCCCCCATCCCTCACCCTCGTAGGTGAGATCCTCGAGCGGCTCGAGGGTCGTGGCGTCGTACACACGGGCGACGCCGTCCTTCCAGGTGAGCTGCACGAGGCGCTCATCGACCCGGGTGAGCCCCTCGCCGAACTGGGACGGGTCGAGGTCGCGTCTGGCGATGACCTCCCCCGAGTCGAGCCGCACCCGGCGGACCGACGACCGTCCCTGGAGCCCGGTGCTCTCGAAGTAGCTGTCCGCGTCGGCCAGCTCGAGGCCCTGGGTGAAGGCCCGCCGATCGTGCGGGTACGACCGGTGCACGGTGACGACGAGTCGCTCGGGTGGCCCCTCAGGTGCGGCCCCATCGCGGGTCGGGCTCGAGGAGCTGGCGCAGCTCGCGCTGAGCAGCGCCACCGAGCACAGCACGGCCGCGACGGCCCTGTGTGCTCGGCGCGGCGGCGGTGGAGCGGCTGGCACGGTGGCGATCTTCGCACGCTCCGACCGGGGCGCAGAGCGCTGGCGAGTGCCAGCGTTGCGGAGGGCGCAGCAGGCTCCGGACGGTTGAGCGGTAACCTGAGCCCACCCTATGGCGACCGAGATCCCTCACGACGCGCCCATCTTCGTGGCCGGTCACGCGGGCCTGGTCGGCTCGGCCATCGTGCGTCGCCTCGAGCGCGAGGGGTTCACGAACATCCTCACCGCCCGTCGCGACCAGCTCGATCTCCGCGACCAGGCGGCGGTGAACTACTGGTTCCGTGCCAACCGCCCGCAGTTCGTGTACCTGGCGGCCGGAACGGTGGGCGGGATCCTCGCGAACTCCACCCGACCCGCCGAGTTCCTCTACGACAACATGATGATCCACGCCACAGTGGTGCACGCGGCGTATCTGTTCGGCGTGGAGAAGCTGCTGTACCTCGGCAGCTCGTGCATCTACCCGCGTCTCGCCCCTCAGCCGATCACGGAAGACGCGCTCCTCACGGGACCGCTCGAGCCGACCAACGAGGCGTACGCGCTCGCCAAGATCACCGGGATCAAGCTCTGCGACGCCTACCGCGCCCAGTACGGGTGCAACTTCATCTCGGCGATGCCCACCAACCTCTACGGGCCGCACGACAACTTCGATCTCGAGTCCAGTCATGTGCTCCCAGCGCTGATCCGGAAGTTCCACGACGCCAGGGTGCGGGGCGACAGGACGGTGGAGATCTGGGGTACCGGCACCCCGCGGCGCGAGTTCCTCCACGTCGACGACCTGGCGGACGCGTGCGTGTTCCTCATGCGGGTCTATGAGGAGCCGGGGCCCATCAACGTGGGCACTGGCGTGGACGTGACGATCCGGGAGCTGGCCGAGATGGTCCGCGAGATCGTCTATCCGGAGGTCGAGCTCGTCTTCGACACCAGCAAGCCTGACGGCATGCCCCGCAAGGTGCTCGACGTGAGCCGGATCAACGCGCTCGGCTGGAAGCCGACGATCGAGCTGCGTGACGGCATCGCGGCGACCTATCGGTGGTTCGTGGATCACTACGAGCGCGGCATCCGCGGCGTCCCCGCCGCAGCTGTCGGCTGAGCCTGAGCGAGCCGCGCTCTGGGCGAGTCGAACCTGTCAGCGGGCGTGTCGTGCTCCGCCAGCCTGGCTGACAGGTTCGTCGTGGGGCACTGCGCCAGGGTTGACCACGGCTAGCCTGGCCCCACGCGGAACACGGGAGTCCGGGGAGCCGGGCTGAGAGGGAGGGCAGCTTCCCCTCCGACCGTTCGAACCTGATCCGGGTCATGCCGGCGCAGGGAGGTTGGGTCATCTCGTCGTGTTCCCGAGGTACGTGACGATGACGAGCCGACGCGACCCCAGCACCCGACCGGAAGCCTCACCGAGCGGCGAGCTCGCGGTGGTGTTCACCGGTGGGGAGCGGCCGGACCCCGAGGTCCTGGCGGGCGTTCCCCGCGACGTCTACGTCATCGCCGCGGACTCCGGACTGCACCATGCGCTCGAGCTCGGCTGGCCCGTGCACCTGGCGATCGGCGACTTCGACTCGGTGGACATCGGTCTGCTCGCGCACGCAGAGTCTCGGGGCACGGTCGTGGAGTCGCACCCGGAGACGAAGGACCGCACCGACCTCGACCTCGCCCTCCGCAGGGCGCGCCAGCTCGGCGCCCGCCGGGTGATCGTGCTCGGAGGGGGAGGCGGGCGTCTCGATCACCTCCTGGCCAACGCCCTGGTGCTGGCCAGCGAGGAGCTCGCACCGCTTGAGATCGAGGCCCGCCACAGCGGGGCGTGCCTGCACGTGGTACGGCGCTTCGCAGAGCTGCTCGGTACGCCCGGCGAGCTCGTCACGCTGCTTCCGGTCAACGGGCCGGTGCACGGCGTCACCACCGAAGGGCTGCTCTATCCACTCGACCACGAGACCCTGCACCCCGGCACCACGCGTGGCGTGAGCAACGAGCTCCTCGCAGAGCGGGCGACGGTCCGGGTGGGTGAGGGCGTGCTGCTCGCGATCCAACCTGGTGCTCGAGGCACCCACGTCGAGCGAGGGCTCACTGGAGGGAACCCATGAACATCTCGTCCGGAAGGCGCAGTCTCCGGCTCCGCCTGGTCATGCTGGCGCTCGGTGCGCTGCTCGTCGCCGGGTGCGGGTCGTCCGGCCCCAGCGAGGGTGAGCGGGCATCGAGGCCGACCGCCGTGCGGCTGCTCACCCACGACTCGTTCAGTGTGAGCGACAGCGTGCTGGCCGAGTTCGAGCAGCGCACCGGGATCAAGGTCGAGATCGTCAAGGGAGGCGACGCGGTGGAGGTGGTCAACCAGGCCATCCTCACCCGGGGCAACCCGCAGGGGGACGTGCTGTTCGGTGTCGACAACAACCTGCTGACCCGCGTCCTCGACGAGGGACTGTTCCAACCCTACGAGTCACCGGGGCTCGCCGATGTGGACCCGACGTATGTCCTCGATCGCGGACATCGGTTGACCCCGATCGACGTCGGCGACGTCTGCGTGAACTACGATCGGGCGTTCTTCCGGGCGAAGGGACTACCGGTCCCCGAGACGATGGAGGACTTGGCGGACCCCCGCTACCGGGACCTGCTGGTGGTGGAGAACCCCGCTACCTCTACGCCCGGTCTGGCCTTCCTGCTCGCCACCAGAGCGGTGTTCGGCGACGGCTGGCTCGACTACTGGCGCGCGCTGAAGGCGAACGGTGTCACGGTGGCAGACGGCTGGGAGCAGGCCTACTACAGCGTGTTCTCCGGGGGCAGCGGGGAAGGCGACCGGCCGCTGGTGGTCAGCTACGCCTCGAGCCCTGCGGCGGAGGTCTCCGATCCGTCGATCCCGGTCGACGACGCACCGACGGGGTTCGTGCCCGCGACCTGCTACCGCCAGATCGAGTTCGCCGGGATCCTCGAGGGCGCCGCGCACCCCGAAGCCGCTCGCCAGCTCATCGACTTCCTGCTGTCGGTGCCGTTCCAGCAGGACGTACCGCTGCGCATGTTCGTGTATCCGGTCAACCGCAGCGCCACCCTGCCGGAGGCGTTCACCAAGTTCGCGGCACTCGTGCCCCAGCCGCTCGCGCTGCCGCCGGAGGAGGTCGCCGCCAACCGTGACCGCTGGATCGGGGAGTGGACGAGCCTGTTCTCGTCGTGAGTGCCCGCCGTCTCCGGCGTGCCCTGCCCGCTGCGATCCCCCTCGCCTTCCTCGCCGTCTTCTTCGCCTATCCGGTGACCGCGATCGTCCTGCGAGGGCTGCGGCCCGGAGGGGCGTGGGATCTCGGCGCGTTCGGGGAGGTGCTCACCGATCCATCGCTGCGGCGGGTGCTGTGGTTCACCGTCTGGCAGGCGGCGGCCTCCACCGTGCTCACCGTGGTCGTCGGGCTCCCCGCGGCGTACTGCTTCGCCCGGTTCGACTTCGCGGGCAAGCGGCTGCTGTGGGCGGCGCTGATCGTGCCGTTCGTGCTGCCGACGGTCGTGGTCGGCGCGGCGTTCCTCAGCCTGGTCGGGCCGCGCAGCCCGGTCGGTGTCGATCTGCAGGGCACCGTGTGGGCCATCCTTCTCGCGCACGTCTTCTTCAACTACGCGGTCGTTGTGCGCACCGTCGGCGGTCTGTGGATGCACCTGGACCCGCACCTCGAGGAGGCCGCCCGCGTGCTCGGAGCGAGCCGATGGCAGAGCTTCTGGCGTGTCACCTGGCCGTTGCTGCGCCCTGCGATGGCGGCGTCGTCGTCGGTCGTGTTCCTCTTCAGCTTCACGAGCTTCGGTGTGGTGCTCATCCTCGGAGGGGCGCGCTACCGCACGGTGGAGGTCGAGATCTACACCCAGACGGCTCGCCTGCTGAACCTCGACACCGCCGCGGTGCTCGCGCTGGTGCAGCTCGTCGCGGTCGTGGTCGTCTTGGCCGCCTACGCGCGCTACCAGGAGCGTCGCGCGCTGAGCCAGCAGCTGCGACCCGCAGAGGAGACGGCCCGCCGGCTCTCCGGATGGCGCGATCGACTGCTGCTCGGCGCCAATCTCGGGGTGATCGCGCTCCTGCTCGCCGCTCCGCTCGCGGTCCTTGTCGGGCGCTCCCTGTCCACCCCGGCCGGATGGGGCTTCGAGGCCTACCGGGCGCTCGGGTCCTCCCGTCGGGGCAGCGTGCTGTTCGTGCCGCCGCTGGAGGCGGTTCGCAACTCGGTGCTCTTCGCCGGTGCGGCGACGCTCATCGCGGTGCTGGTCGGCACCCTGGCGTCGTTCGCCATCGCGGACAGCGGTGGGAGGGAGGCGCGCCATGCGCGCTGGATCGACACCGCGCTGATGATCCCGCTCGGCACGTCGGCGGTGACGGTCGGCTTCGGGTTCCTGATCGCCCTTGACGAGCCGCCGCTCGATCTGCGCGACTCGGTTCTGTTGATCCCGATCGCGCATGCGCTCGTGGCGGTGCCGTTCGTCATCCGGCTGCTCGTGCCCGCGCTGCGCTCGATCGACCCCGAACTGCGTGACGCGGCCGCGGTGCTCGGCGCGTCACCCGCGAGGGTGTGGCGGGAGATCGATCTGCCGCTGGTGGGGCGGGCGCTGCTCGCGGGCGCAGGCTTCGCCTTCGCGGTCTCTCTCGGTGAGTTCGGTGCGACGGTGTTCCTCGCCCGGAGCGAGTGGCCCACCCTCCCGCTCGCGATCTACCGCTTCCTCGGCCAACCAGGCCCCTTGAACTTCGCCCAGGCAGCTGCCCTGTCGACCATCTTGATGGGTTTGACCGTGGCGGCGATGCTGCTCATCGAACGGGTCCGCGTGGCCCGGATCGGCGAGTTCTGATGTTGGAGGTCGAGCACCTCGTGGTCGGCGTCGACGGCCGCCGCATTCTCGACGGGGTGTCGCTGCGGGTCGGTGCTGGCGAGGTGCTTGGGGTGCTGGGCCCCTCGGGCAGCGGCAAGACCACGCTGCTGCGGGCCGTCGCGGGTCTCGTGAGATGCGAGCAGGGGCGGGTTCTGATCGACGGGCGGGACGTCACGGAGGTGCCGACGCACCGCCGGGAGGTCGGGCTGATGTTCCAGGACTATGCGCTCTTCCCGCATCTCGACGTGGCGGGCAACGTGGCGTTCGGTCTTCGGGTGCGGGGCGCGAGCCGCGACGAGCAGCGGGCGAGGGTCGAGGAGGTGCTGGAGCTGGTCGGTCTGAGGGGCTACGGGGCGCGTGCGGTGTCGTCGCTCTCGGGTGGGGAGCGCCAGCGTGTCGCCCTGGCTCGTGCGCTCGCTCCAGCGCCGCGGGTGCTGATGCTCGACGAGCCGCTCGGCGCACTCGACCGCGCCCTGCGCGAACGGTTGCTGGTGGAGCTGCAGGAGCTGTTCGCCACCCTCGGGCTGACGGTCGTGTACGTCACCCACGACCAGGACGAGGCCCTCACCCTCTCCGACGCGCTGGTCCTGCTCCGCGAGGGTCGGGTGGTGCGACGCGGGTCGCCGGCGGAGCTTCGCGCCCATCCCGGTGATGTGTGGTCCGCTCGGTTCCTGGGCTTCACGAACGTGCTCGAGGTCGAGGTGCGAGCCGACAGCGTCCTGCTCGCCGGGGAGGTCCTGGCCCGCACCGCCGGGGCGCTGCCATCCGGCCGTTGCTGGGTGCTGATCCGTCCGCGAGGAGCGCGACTGGAGGACTCCGCACCGGTGCGCGGCACCGTCGAAGGGCATCTCTACGCGGGAGACCAGCTGCGGGTGCGGGTGCGGGTGGGGGAGGGAGCGACACTCGACGTCCCGGTCGGCGACGACGCCGCACCCCCACCGGGGAGCGAGGTGGGTGTCGTCGTCGAGCCTGCCGCGGTCGAGCTGCTCGACCGGTCCCCGTAGGGTCCACCGGAGCACAGCGCGCGAAGCGTGCAACCGCGTCCCCGGCGGGAGGTGCAGGGACGGGGATGCACGAGGAGAACCCCTGTGGGACGGGCGGGCAGAATGTCAGGCATGGACTTCACCGCCTCGCTCGACGCCCCGTGCGCTCCCGAGGCGCTGTTCGCCGAGGTGGAGGACCTGGCCGGCTACCCGGGCTGGCTGTCGATCGTGTCTCGGGCCGATCACGCACCTGCTGATCCGGGTGATCTGGGTCCGGCCTGGCTGGTCGAGCTGCGTGGGAGGATCGGGCCGCTGGCCCGCTCGAAGCGGCTGCGGATGGTCCGGACCGTCCACGATCAGCCCCGGCGGGTGCGCTTCGAGCGCCGCGAGCTCGACGGTCGCAGGCACTCGGCGTGGGTGCTGGACGCGACCGTGGACGGCGAGGAGGGCGTGAGCCGGCTGCGGATGCACCTGCACTACGGGGGCTCCTTCGCTGGGGTGGTGCTCGAGCGCCTGCTCACCGACGAGATCGAACGGGGCAGAGCCCGTCTGCTGGCGCGCGTCACGGAGCAGCCGGGTGACGGCGCTTGATGGCGAATCGGCGGCCACACTACGCTCCGGCCACTTCAGGTGGGTCCTCCGCGGGCTCACCGGCCGGGGATCTCCAGGGAGGGGATAGACATGCTTGTTCGTAAAGCTGCGGCGCTTGGCGCGGCCGTGAGCATCGCCGCTGGTCTGCTGACGGTCGCCGCGCCCGCCGGCGCGGGGGAGACAGTGCCGGTGACCGTCGTCTGCGTCGGTGCCGACGATGCGACGACCGCGATCCTCGCGGCCGTCGGTGGGTCCATCCCCGTCCCGTTCACGGTGTCGCCGGCGGTGCCTGCGCACCTGTCACCGGGTGACTCCGACACGGTGTCGTTCGGTTGGTCTCTCAGCTTCACCGATGACGTGGTTACCACGTTGCAGAGCTTCGGTGTCACCTCTCTCGATGTCTCGAGCCTGACGCTGCCGATCGTGGCGCAAGGCGCGGTGGGCGACCCGCCGATCCCCGGGACGCCCCCGCCGGCCTCGATCCCCATCCCGCCGCCCGGGCCGATCGCAGTTGGCCCGTTCTCCGGCACCGTCGAAGCCGGCGACACCGACATCATCTACACGGTGGGTCAGGTCACCCTCACGATCGTGCCCCAGCCTCTCGGGGTCACCCTCAACCTCACCTGCACACCCGAAGGCGACGCGGAGGTCGCCAGCACCACCGTCACCGGCGTGACGCCGACCACCCAGCCGCCACCCACGCTGCCGCCGACCACCACGACGACGACCGCCGCCAGCACCACCACGCAGCAGGCGGCCGCCACCACCACGCCGCGCTTCACGGGCTGAGCACCGGCGCCGGCACGAACCCACAGGGCCCCGCTGCGGCGGGGCCCTGTCGCGTCCGGCGTTTCGTCGGCCGGACACGGCGGTGGCACACTCCGTGCCCTTGGGCATGATCACGTTCGTCCTCGCTGCGCTTGTCATAGCGCTCGGCGCCGCCGTCCAGGGATCGGTTGGCTTTGGCGCCGCGCTGCTCGCCGCGCCCCTGCTCGTGCTCATCGACCCGTCCTTCGTGCCCGCTCCGCTGATCCTGGCCACGCTCGCGCTCAACCTCCTCGTGGTTCGCCGCGAGCGCGGCAGCCATCACTGGCGCACGGTCGCCTGGCCTCTCGCCGGCCAGATCCCTGGTGCGCTGGCGGGAGCGGCGCTGCTCGCGGTCGTCACGGACGGCCAGCTGCTGGGCACGCTCTTCGCGGCGATGCTCCTCGCTGCGGTCGCGCTGTCGGCCTCCGGTTTCCATCCGCGACCTAGCCGACCGCTGCTGGTCGCGGCAGGCGGCATGTCCGGTGTGATGCAGTCGACGGTCGGAGCCGGAGGTCCGCCCGTCGCCCTGGCGTTCCAGCACCGCAGCGGACCGGACCTGCGGGCCACCCTCTCCCGCTACTTCGTCGTCTCCTGTGTGGTCTCGCTCGCGTCCCTGGTGGCGCTCGGCCGGGTCGGGGGACGGGAGCTCGCGGAGGGAGCCATGCTCCTGCCCGGGGTTTTCGGCGGCTTCGCGGCGTCGGGCTGGCTCGCACGGCGGGTCGACGGCTCGGTGGCCCGTCGGGCGGTCTTGGTGCTCTCCGCAGCCGCGGCCGTGATGCTGCTGGTGAAGGCGCTCACGTGATCGAGACGGCTGGTGACGTGAACCCCGTGCTCCGGCTGGCGCGGGTGTCGCTGATGCGCGACCGCCAGCGCATCCTCGACGAGGTCGACTGGGAGGTGCGCCCCGGCGAGCGATGGGTGGTGCTGGGGCCGAACGGCTCGGGCAAGACCTCCCTGGTGCGAATCTCGTCGCTGTGGCTGCATCCGAGCTCGGGGCAGGTCGAGCTGCTGGGTGGGGTCCTGGGCCGGGTCGACGTTCGGGCCCTGCGAGCGCGCATCGGGCTTTGCAGCGCGGGGTTCGCCGATCAGCTCCGAGGTGACCTCACCGCGCTCGACGTGGTGGTCACCGGTCGCCACGCCGCGCTCGAGCCGTGGTGGCACACCTACTCCGACGCTGACTGGGAGCGCGCCCGCGAGCTTCTGGACCGGCTGGGGGT
>JBBFLY010000028.1:0-35462 GCA_037478855.1 Acidimicrobiales bacterium
GTCGCCGTCGAGGACGACCCGGTTGCCGCGCCCCTCGGCGATGCCCTTCAGATCCGCACCCGCGCAGAACGTGCCGCCAGCACCGGTCAGGACGGCAACGGACAGCTCCGGATCCGCCTCGAAGCGGCGGAACGCGGCGGCCAGCGCCGCCGCAGTCGGGCGGTCCACGGCGTTGCGGACCTCGGGCCGGTCGATGGTGACCACGAGGATCGGCGGCTCCGGCTCGTAGCGGACACGGCCGTCAAGCTCCCGAGTGTCCCCCAGGCTGCTCGCCGGATCGAGCTCGGCATCCACGCGGTCACGTTAGCTGAGGCGGTCCCAGCCACCCTCAGGCCGGTGGGAACTCGTCGCGGGTGAGGCCCACCTCGGGACGCAGGGTCGGGAAGAGGATGACCTCCCGGATGCTCTCGACGCCTGCGAGCAGCATGACCAGCCGGTCGATGCCGATCCCGAGACCGCCGCAGGGCGGCAACCCGTACTCGAGAGCCCGGATGTAGTCGAGGTCGACGTCGCCGGCCTCGAGGTCACCGGCCGCCTTGGCCGCCGCCTCCTCCTCGAAGCGGGCGAGCTGTTCGACCGGGTCGTTCAGCTCGCTGTACGCGTTGGCCAGCTCGCGGCCGTCGACGATGACCTCGAAGCGCTCGACCAGCGTCGGATCGGAGCGATGGGGCTTCGCCAGCGGCGAGGTCTCGCGGGGGTGATCGACCACGATGGTCGGCTCGAAGACCCTCGTCTCGACCAGCTCGTCGTACACCTCGAACATCAGCCGACCCGATCCCCAGTGATCCTGGTAGGCGAGCCCCAGCTCGTCGAGGACCCGGCGCACCTCCGCCACCGGCATCGACGGGTGGAGGTCCACACCGACGGTCCGGTGGATCAGCTCGCGCATGGTGACCCGGGGCCAGGGAGGCGCCAGGTCGATCTCTCGACCCCGCAAGGTCACCTTGGTGGTGCCGTTGGCGGCGAGGGCGGCCGAGGAGACCAGGTCCTCGGTGAGCGTCATCATGTCCGTGTAGTCCGCGAACGCCTCGTAGGACTCGAGCATGGTGAACTCAGGGTTGTGGCGGGTGTCGATGCCCTCGTTGCGGAACACCCGGCCGATCTCGAACACCTTCTCCAGACCACCGACGATCAGCCGCTTCAGCGGCAGCTCGAGGGCGATGCGCAGGTAGGTGTCGAGGTCCAACGCGTTGTAGTGGGTGATGAACGGACGAGCCGTGGCTCCGCCCTGCTGGAGGTTCAGGATCGGTGTCTCGACCTCGTGGTAGCCACGCTCGCGCAGTCGGGAACGGATGGCGTCGATCGCCGCCGCGCGGATCTCGAACACCCGGCGCGCCTCGTCGTTCACGATCAGGTCGACGTAGCGCTGCCGGTACCGGGTGTCGATGTCCGCGAGGCCCTTCCACTTGTCCGGCAGCGGCCGCAGCGCCTTGGCCAGCAGCTCGAACCGCTCGACCTTGACCGACAGCTCACCCTTCCGGGTGGCCATGACCAGTCCCTCGATCCCGAGCCAGTCGCCGCGGTCGAGATCGTTGAAAGCCTCGAAGGCCTCCTCACCCAGCTCCCCGCGGGAGACGAAGAGCTGGATCTCCCCCGATCGGTCCCGCAGGTTGGCGAAGGTCAGCCGACCCTGCTCGCGCTTGAGCATCATCCGACCGGCGATCCGGACCCGCTCGTCGGTCTCCTCTCCCGGCGGCAGGTCGCCGAAGCGCTGTCGGATCTCGGAGATCGTGCGATCCCGATCGAAGCGGTAGGGATAAGGATCGACCCCGCGGGCCCGCAGCGCCGCGAGCTTCCGCAGGCGAACTGCGCGCACCCCGCCCGGGGCTTCGACCTCAGTGGCGTCCTCGAGCTCGGCCGGCCCGGGCGCGCCACGGTCAGGTTGCCTCTCGCCCATCAGCTCCTGCTCCGAACGGCTCGTCGGACCGCGGCCGCTCTCCGCGGTCCGGGACACCGTACGAGGAGCGGCGGTCCGTCTTGGTCGGGCTGGCGGGATTTGAACCCACGACCTTCGGTCCCCCAGACCGACGCGCTAACCAAGCTGCGCCACAGCCCGTAGGGCAGCCACTCTACTTGCCCCGCCGGGGTGGTCGAACCCGCCGGGCTGAACGATCCCCCAACTGCTTGAAGCGACCCGGAGTGGGCCGATCGGCCCCAAACGGCTCCGGCACCCCCAACTCGGGCCCGACCGGCCGACTGGAGAGCAGTCCTGCCGCCACGCCGATCGGGGAGGAGATCACCATGGGGACCATCAGCCCTCGCCCCCGCCAGCTCCTGCTCGCCGTGTTGGTGACCCTGGCATCGGTGGCGGCGGCGTGCGCCTCGGGGGGAAGCACCACGACGGCTGCGACGTCGAGCACCGTCGACCCCTTCACAGGAGACGGCTCGCCCACCACCGGTGGGCGGATCGTGTGGGGCCTTGAGGCGGAGACCGACGACCTGAACCCGATCACGGGGCGATTCGCGCTCTCCGGGCACATGGTGGCCTCCGCGATCTACGACTCGCTGGCCGCGCTCGACGATCAGGGCAACGCGGTGCCGTTCCTCGCCGAGGCCATCGAACCGGACGACGACTTCACGACGTGGCGAATCACCCTCCGGCCGGGCATCGTCTTCCACGACGGCTCGCCGCTCGACGCGCAAGCGGTGGCCGCGGTGCTGCGGAACTACACCGAGTCGATCATGACCAGCCGGGCGCTTCAGGACGTCAGGTCCGTTGAGGTGACCGGACCGCTCGAGGTGACGGTCACCACGCGCCAACCCTGGGCGACGTTCCCCTATCTGCTGACCACACAGGCCGGCTACGTGCCGGGTCCCTCGATGGTGCGCGACCCGCTGTCCACACCGATCGGCACCGGTCCGTTCACCTTCCAGGACCGGGTGATGGGCCAGTACGTCCGTCTTCGACGCAACCCCGACTACTGGCGCAAGGACGCCGCGGGCCGCCCCCTCCCCTACCTCGACGGGATCGAGTTCCGGCCCCTCCCGGACGCTCAGACCCGCGCCGATCAGCTCGTCGACGGGACCCTGGACGCCATCGACACCGCCTCGCCCGGGGACATCGTCCGGTTGCGCACCACCCCAGGGGTGAAGCTGCTCACCTACTCCGACGGTGAAGAGCGCCTGATCATGCTCAACTCGGGCAGACCCCCCTTCGACCATCCCACGGCGCGCCTCGCGGTAGCAGCGGCGACGGACGTGGCCAGGGTCCGTGAAGAGGCCGGATACGGCATCGCGGTCCCGACCGAGAGCCTCTGGGCGCCCGGTCAGCTCGGCTACCGAGAGGATTCCGGGTACCCGGGCTACGACCCTGAGCGGGCCCGCCAGCTCGTCAAGCAGTACGAGCGTGAGACCGGCCAGCCGCTGGCGTTCACCTACTCGGCTGATCAGGCCTACGTCGCTCAGGTCCAGCAGCTGCTCAAGGAGATGTGGGAGGCGGCGGGCATGCAGGTCGAGGTCAGGACCCTCTCCCAGGGGGACCTCGTCATCCACGCGGCGCTCGGTCAGTACCAGGCCTCGGACTGGCGCTTCTTCGGTGGCGCGGATCCGGACCTCGAGCACGTCTGGTTGCACTCGCGCAACATCGATCCGTCACTGGTCTCGCTCAACTTCGCACAGTTCGGCGACCCCCGCATCGACGCGGCCCTCGATCGCGGGCGCGCCACGCTCGACCGCCAGGTACGCGACGAGGCCTACGCGGAGGTGGCGAGGGTGTTGAACGAGAACACCCCCTACATCTGGATCGAACGAGTGACCTGGGCCATCGCCTCACGCGACGAGGTCTATGGCTACGGTCCCGCACGCAACGGCAGCATCCAGTCACTGGGCCCGAAGCCCTGGATCGCCGAGCTCTGGAAGCGCTCCTGACCGACGCAGGGGCGCTAGTTCAGCAGCCACTGGATGAGCTGCACCGCGCGCCAACCCAGGTAGAGCGCCGCGGCTGCGACCAGGATCCAGAAGTGCCACGGGATGTGGGTGTCGGGGGGCTCCCCGATCAGCCGCCCGCAGGTGGGACAGGTCCCGTCGGGGGGCAGGCTGTTGGGGTTCCAGAACCTCGAGCAGTCGTCGCACCAGGGCATGCCGGCGCCCTCACACCGGCGGCACGCCGTGTCGGCGCTCGCTGAAGTCGCGGGTCTTGCCCGCCGCCCGCTCCAACCGGCGGGCGATCTCGTCACGCAGGTCGGGGAAGTCCACCACGGCGTCGACGACCAGCTCCGAGGCGAGCCGCAGCAGATCGACGTCGGCTTCGTAGATCTCACGCTGACGGCGCACGAAGGCCTCGCGTTCGAGTGGGTCTTTGATGGCGGCGATCTTGTTGGCGAAGACCGCGTTGACCGCGGCCTCCGGGCCCATCACCGCGATCTTCGCAGTCGGCAGGGCGAGGGTCGCGATCGGCTCGAAGGCAGGACCGGCCATCGCGTAGAGCCCGGCTCCGTAGGCCTTCCGCACGATCACTGAGATCTTCGGCACCGTCGCCTCCGCGACCGCGGTGATCATCTTCGCCCCGTGACGGATGATCCCCTGGCGCTCGACCTGGGTGCCCACCATGAAGCCCGGAACGTCCGCGAGGAAGACCAGCGGGATGTTGAACGCGTCGCAGCACCACACGAACCGGGCGGCCTTGTCGGCGGAGTCCACGAAAAGCACACCACCTTTGTGCATCGGGTTGTTGGCCACGATGCCGACCGGCGAGCCTTCGATGAGCCCGAAGCCGACGATCAGCTCCGGCGCGAACAGCGGCTTGATCTCGTAGAAGCTCTCGAGGTCGACCAGCCCGTCGATCACGTCGTGCATGTCGTAGCCCCGCGCCTCCTCATCGGGCACGACGTCGCGGCTCAGCGTCCTCGCCGGTGGGCGCGCCTCATAGCGGGGAGGGGGCTCTCTCCAGCTCTGCGGCAGGTAGGAGAAGTACGCCCTCGCCTGGTGGATCGCATCCACGTCGTCCTCGGCCAGGTTGTCCCCGCAACCCGAGACGGTGGCGTGCATCCGCGCGCCGCCCATCTCCTCGAGCGTGGTGACCTCACCCACCACCATCTCGGCCATCCTCGGGGAGCCCAGATACATCGAGGCGTTCCCCTCGACCATGATCACGACGTCGCAGAACGCAGGGATGTAGGCACCGCCCGCTGCGGACGGTCCGAACAGGCAGCAGATCTGGGGTACCCGACCGGAGAGCTTGACCTGGTTGTGGAAGATCCGACCAGCCCCCCGACGACCGGGGAAGAGCTCGACCTGGTCGGTGATGCGAGCACCCGCGGAGTCCACGAGCCAGAACACCGGTAGCTCATCGCGCAGCGCGAGTTCCGTGAGCCGCACGATCTTCTCGACCGTCCGCGCTCCCCACGAGCCGGCTTTCACGGTCGGATCGTTGGCCACGACGCACACCGGTCGTCCGTCGACCGTCCCGGTTCCCGTGACCACACCGTCGGCGGGGAGCGCATCAGCGGTGGCGTTGGCCAGCAGGCCGTCCTCCACGAACGAGCCCGGATCGAGGAGGAGCGCGAGCCGATCCCGGACGAAGAGCTTGCCCTGCTCGGCGAGCTTCGCCGCTCCGGTGGCCAGGTTGCCTTCGCGCGCCCGCGCGCTCGCCGCGGCGATCGGGTCAGCAGGGGTGCTGGAGCGTTCGATGCCGAGGTCGGGATCAGACCTTGCGGATCGCGAGGATGGCAACGTCATCGGTGATGGGGCCGCTCGAGAAGTCACGGGCGGCCTCGAGCAACGACTTGCAGAGTACGTCGGGGGACACTCCGGGATCACGTCTCAGGGCGTTCGCGATGCGCTCCTCGCCGAAGAGCTGACTCCCCGAACGGACCTCCGAGAGACCATCGGTGTAGAGCAGGCAGAGATCGTTGGGTTCGAGAGGGATCTCCCGGCTGTAGAAGTCGGCCCGAGGATCGAGCATGAGCAACGGGCCGGTGGCGCGCAGCGGCTGCACCTCCCGGTCGTGCCACAGCCACGCCGCCGGATGCCCCGCCGAGGCGTAGCGCAGCGTGTCGGCGCTGGTGTCGAAGAGCACCACACACAGCGAGATGAACTCCTCGCTGCGCCCCATCGCCGACATCTGACGGTTCAGCTCCTCGATGGCCTGGGCGGGATCGCGGTACTGCCGCAGGAAGACCCGCAGCAGGTACTTCGCCTGGAAGGCCGTGATGGCCGGCTCGATGCCGTGGCCCGCAACGTCGCCGATCACCGCCGCCAGCCGGGTCTCCGCAGGACGGAACACGTCGTAGAAGTCACCCGCCATGAGCCCGGTGCCAGCCTGATAGACCCGGCCCACCTCGAACCCCGGGAAGTTGGGAAGCTCCTCGGGAGCCAGGCGGGCCGCCCAGCGTCGGGGCGCGAGGTCCTCCTGGACCAGCACCTCCTGAGCCCGACGCTCCAGCTCCGAACGGCTGTGCTCCAGCCGGGCTTCGTTGACGAAGTTGCGCCCGAACACGAGCGAGATGGCGATCGGCACGAGCATGATCGCGAGCAGGATCGCCCCGACGTCACGACCAGCGAAGGCCCCCACACCGGCCGCCAGCGCAAGGACGCCGTAGAGGATGGTCGTGTGCAGGTCCTTGCGGAAGTCGGAGAGTGCGAGGGCCTTGAGATCGGCGTCGCCGGATTCGCGCTGGAGTCGCTGGTAGAGCTTCTCGCGGTACCGAGCCGACCGACCCCACACCGCCGCCGCCACGATGCTCCCGAGGGAGACGAGGCCCAGGAGGAACTGATCCATGGTGGGCCACATGGTACTGGCCGGTCGGCGCCGGACGGTTGGGAACGCGTGACGGCTGCCGCCGGGCGTCCCGTGCCGACAGACGGGCTCCCCACACCCGGATCAGGACGTGCGTCGTCGCACCCGCAGCTTCAGCGGCGTGCTTCCGAACCCGCAGGCCTCCCGGAGCTTGCGCTCGAGATAGCGCAGGTACGAGGCAGGAAGGTCGCGGTTCGCGAAGAGCGTGAACGTCGGTGGGTCCACCGCCCCCTGTGTCGCGTACAGCACCCGGGCACCGTGTGGCGCGGGCTGGGCCGCCTGTGCGGCGCGGATCACCTCGTTCACCTTCCTGGTTGGGATCCGACGGTGATAGTCCTCGATGGCGCCGCTGAGCGCGGGGAGCAGCCGGTGTACGCCCTTCCCCGTCAGCGCGCTGATCTTCAGCACCGGTGCCTCGCCCAGGAAGCGGAGCTTGTGACCGACCTCGGCGAGCACGTCCTCGCGGCGCTCCCGGTCGAGGGTCTCCCACTTGTTGAGGATCACCACGATCGGACAGCCCGCCGCGTCGATCCGCTCGGCCAACCGCTGATCCTGATGGGTGACCCCCTCGGTGGCGTCGATGACCAGCAGGGCCACGTCGGAGCGGTCGATCGCCTGCAGGGCACGAACCAGCGAGTAGTACTCGGTGCCCTCGTCGATGCGGGCTCGGCGTCGCATCCCTGCGGTGTCCACGAAGCGCACCGGCCCGTCGGGGGTCTCGACGACGGTGTCGATGGTGTCGCGGGTCGTGCCGGGCAGGTCGTGCACCACCGCCCGTTCATCGCCGATCAACCGGTTGAACAGCGTCGACTTGCCGACGTTGGGGCGGCCGACGATGGCCACCGAGAAGACCCGTGGCGACTCAGACGCTGAGCCCTCGGTCGGCTGCACCTGTGCGTGCTGCCCATCGGCCCCTTCCGGGGGTGGTGGAAGGTGGCGCACCACCTCGTCGAGCAGGTCACCGGTCCCCCGCCCGTGCAGGGCGCTCACGGGCCACGGATCGCCGAGACCGAGCCCAACGAACTCCCAGATGGCAGCTTCCCGCTTCTCGTCGTCGACCTTGTTGGCCACCACCAGCACGGTCGCACCGCTGCGGCGGAGCAGCTCGGCCACCCGGGCGTCCTCCTCGACGATGCCCACGGTGGTGTCGACCACCAGCAGCACCACCGCGGCTTCACGCACCGCCCGCTCGCTCTGGCGGCTGACCTTGGCATCGAGCTCGGTCCCTCCCGGGAGCCATCCGCCGGTGTCGACGAGCAGGAAGCGGCGACCCTGCCACTCGACCTCGATCTCCTTGCGGTCCCGGGTCACCCCGGGTCGCTCCTCGACGATCGCCTCCCGGCGGCCGACGATGCGGTTGAACAACGTGGACTTGCCCACGTTCGGACGCCCGACGACCGCGACGACCGGCAGCCCCATGTCAGGCTCCGAGCGCGGCACGCAGAGCCGCGCCGTTCGTGGCGATGATCTCGACCGGACGAGGCAGCTCCGCGGGGCTCGTTCCGTCGAGGAAGCGTCCGCCGGAGAGACACACGTCGGGTAGCAGGTAGCGGTGCCCGTCCGGCTCACCGGCGAGCACCCTGGCCAGATCGGCTCCGACGAGCAGCCCGGCCACACCCGTGTTGCCACCGAAGAACTCGTTGCGAACCTCGATGACCCGCACATCGTCGCGGCCCAGGCGGGCGACCATCGGTTCGAGGACCCGAGCACCGTAGGTTCCGGTGAGCACCCCGATCGGCGCGCCCGCGCGGCGGACGCGGGCCTCAACCCCCTCTGGCGTCCGCGGTGCGCGGTACCCTTCCGGCGGAGCGCCATCGACCCAGGCGAAGAACCCACCGCGTGTGGTCGCGGTCTGCACCGCCCCCTCCTCGAGCTCCCGCTCGAACGCGCGCACCATCCCGACGCCGTCCTCCTGCATCGGGAACCCCTCGTACGCCTCCGCCGGTGGGAAGGGCTCGTCGGCCAGCAGGTAGTACTCGTCGGCGGCGAACACCACACGCCGACCGAGCACCCCGAGGAAGACCTCCTGCCATTCGTGCACCGCAGCCACGACTGCAGCGGCCTCCTCCGGCGTGTGCGGTCGCATGCGAGGCTCGGTGTTGAACCGCGACACGCCGAGCGGCACCACGCACACCGTCGCCAGCTCCGGGTACTGGTCGAGCACCCCGGCGAAGGTGTCCTCGAGCACGTCCCCGTCGTTCACGCCCGGGCAGACCACGATCTGCCCGTGGACCTCGATGCCGTGGTCCAGCAGCGCCCGCAGCCAGCGCAGGCTGGTCGCCCCCCGTCGGTTCCGGAGCATCTCGGCCCGCACCGCGGGATCGGTGGCGTGGATGCTCACGTACAACGGCGAGAGACGCTCGGTGACCACTCGTTCCAGGTCCGCCTCCGTGAACCTGGTGAGGGTGGTGAAGTTGCCGTAGAGGAACGAGAGCCGGTAGTCGTCGTCCTTCAGATACAGGCTCTTCCGCAGCCCGCGCGGCAGCTGGTAGATGAAGCAGAACTCGCAGTGGTTGTCGCAGGTTCGAACCTGATCGAACAGGGCGGTGTGCACCTCGGCTCCGAGCGGCTCGCCGGGCTGCTTGCGCACCTCGATCTGCAGCTCGAGGCCGCCACGGCTCACCTCGAGCACCACCTCCGGCTCGTCGGCCAGCAACTGGTAGGCGATGACGTCGCGAGGCCGTTCGCCGTTCAGCGCGAGGATCTCGTCGCCGGGGACGAGACCGGCGAGCGCCGCCGGCGAGGCAGGCGCGACTGCGACGACACGGGGGGCGGACACAGGACGATCAGGGTACTGGGCCCACCCACGACCCCGGTAGCCTGAGCTCACCATGACCACGCCAAGCGGTCCTGAGTCTGAGCCCGCCGTCGAGCGGGTGCTGCTCGCAGCGCCCCGGGGCTTCTGCGCCGGCGTGGAGATGGCCATCAAGGCGCTGGCCTGGATGGTACGAGCCTTCGAACCGCCCGTGTACTGCTACCACGAGATCGTGCACAACCAGCGGGTGGTGCAACGCTTCGAAGACCTCGGCGTGGTCTTCGTCGACGACATCGCCGAAGTGCCACCGGGACGGCCCCTCATGCTGTCCGCTCACGGCTCCGCGCCAGAGGTCGTCGAGGCGGCGCGGGCCAACGGCGGCTACGTCGTGGACGCGGTCTGCCCGCTGGTCACGAAGGTGCACCATGAGGTCAAGGTCCGGGCGGCGAAGGGCTACCGGATCGTCTACGTGGGTCACGAGGGTCATGAGGAGGCGGTCGGAACCATGGCCGTCGCGCCCGACGCGATCCACCGGGTCGAGACGGTCGAGGAGGTGGAGGCGCTCCCCGAGTTCGATCAGCCTGTGGCCCTGCTCGCGCAGACCACCCTCAGCCACCGGGATTGGGCCGACGTGGCGGAGGCGACCCGCCAACGCTTCCCGGACCTGTGGATGCCGGGACGCTCCGATCTCTGCTTCGCGACCACCAACCGCCAGTCCGCGCTGATGGAGATCGCACCCCGTTGCGACGCCGTCGTCGTGATCGGCTCGGCCAACTCCTCCAACACCCGGGCCCTCGAGAGCCTCGCCCGAGCCGCCGGATGCCTCCGGGTTCACCGGGTCAACGGGCCCGAGGAGCTCCCCGATGATCTGCACGGCGTGGTCGGTGTGACCGCCGGGGCATCGGCTCCCGAGGAGCTGGTCGAGGCGGTCATCGCTCGGCTTGCACCGGCCGAGGGGGTGGAGGAGGTGCGCTTCACCGACGAGGACGAGTACTTCCCACCCCCACGGAACCTGCGCGAGCTGCTCGGAGCGGTCGATGCGCTCGCCACCCTCGCCCTCGGGGGGCCGATCACGGCCCGCCCCGGGGTCAACGACCGGCTTGTGCGCGCCAGCGATGTGCTCGCTTCGCTGAGCTGACCAGCCGTCACGGCTTGACGGTGACCGACTTGACGGTGACCAACCGGTGAGCGGGACGTGACCGGGGCGGATCGGTGACCGACCTGGCCCGCAGCGCGACAATGGCTCCCATGGCCACGGCAAGCAGCTTCACCCGGATGGATGAGTCGACCGCCGAGCAGTGGGCGGTGATCGGTCGGGAGACCGCCCGGAACCAGGGCCGGGTCGCCGATCGGATGCTCGAGCTGCTCCGGTCCCTGTCGTCGATCACCGACGGCTTCGCGACCGACCAGCTCACCCACTGCCTGCAGACCGCCACCCGTGCCGAGCGCGCCGGCGCCGACCCGGAGGTGGTGTTCGCCTCACTCATGCACGATGTCGGCAAGGCGATCAGCGTGCCCAACCACCCGGCGATCGCTGCGGAGATGATCAAGCCGTACGTCCGCCATGAGGTGTACGAGATGATCCGCGTGCATCAGGACTTCCAGGGGCGGCACTACTACCACCACTTCGGTGGGGATCCCAATGCCCGGGAGAAGCATCGCAGCGCGCTCGACCCGGAGACGTTCGCACTGGCCGAGCGATTCGCCGACGAGTGGGACCAGACCGCGTTCGACCCTGATTACGACACCCTGCCACTCGAGCACTTCGAGCCGCTGGTGCGCGAGATCACCAGACAGGCCCGGATGTTCTGAGCCCGACCGTCCCCTCTTGCGCCTCACCGATCCCGGTCTGGGACCGCGCGGAGCGGACGACCCGGGAGGCGGACCAGGTCCGTCAGGAGGTGTTGGGGTGTCCGGTGAGCGCCTGCGCTTCGTCGAAGAGCCGCTGGATCTCTGTGCCCAGGCGGGCAGTCAGCTCACGGGTGGCTCGACGTGAGACCCGACCGCCCTCCCCCTTCGGCGGCGGGAGGATCGGGTCACCGACGACGATGGCGATCTTCGTCGGACGCGGGAACTTCCTCCCCTTGCCCAGCGCCCGCTCGGTGCCGCCGATGCCGACCGGCACGATCGGGCACTGGGTACGGATCGCCAGGTAGGCGGGACCTTCGAACAGCTCCCGGACGGTGGGCCCGAACTGCCGGGTGCCCTCCGGGAACATGACCAGCGGCTCGCCCCGCTCGAGAACCTCCACCGCGGCGCGCAGCGCCGCCCGGTCCGCCGATGCCCGCTCGACCGGGAAGCCACCCGCCGTGGTCAGGAACCAGGCTCCGAAGCGGTTCTTCCAGAGCGACTCCTTGCCCATGTACCGCAGTCTCCGGCGGGTGATGGCCGCCACGATGGGCGTGTCGAGGTTGGACCGGTGGATCGGCGAGAGGATGAAGGCGCCACTCGTCGGCACCTTCTCTCGACCGGTGATCGAGAGCCGGAAGTAGGTCCGACCCACGATCTGCACCACCCACCACAGGAACCGGTACATCATCCGCTGACCGAGGGTCATCTGCTCGCCGCGACGATGCCCCTCCGGGATGATGATCTCGCGGTCGGCCTTCACCTTCTCGATGACCGGTCGACCCTGGTGGTCGATCGGACGTGCGTCCGGGGCCTCGCCGCTCACCGCAGTCGCTCCAGCACCAGGTCGACGATCTGGGACACCTCGAGGTCGGAGGTGTCGATGACGAACGCGTCGGGCGCCGCCCGCAGCGGGTCGTGCTCGCGCCCCTGGTCGAGCGCGTCACGTCGGGCAAGCTCGGCGGCGACCGTCTCGTAGTTGAGCTCCGAGACCTCCCTGGATCGACGGGCGGCACGCACCTCAGGCCGCGCATCGAGGTAGACCTTCAGCTCCGCATCGGGGAACACCACCGTCCCGATGTCACGTCCTTCCACGACCCCACCCCCGTTGGCCTCAGCCCACGCGCGCTGGCGTCGCCGCATCTCCTCGCGCACCTTCGGATTCGCGGCGACGATGCTCACCGCGCGCGTGACTTCCGGACCGCGGATCTCGATCGTCGCGTCGACCCCGTCGACACGCACGGTGCCATCGTCCTCCATCACCAGCTCGCAGTCCTCGGCAACCCGGGCCACGCGCTCGACATCTTCCGGGTCGACGCCCCGGCGGAGCGCGGCGAAGGTGACGGCGCGGTACATCGCGCCGGTGTCCAGGTACCCGATGCCGAGACGGTGAGCGAGCGCGCGAGCCACGGTGGACTTGCCCGACCCGGCTGGGCCGTCGATGGCGATCACCCTCATCGGCCCGCCACGCTACCCGCCGCGCCGGAGCCGCCCCGCAACTGCTCGAGCACCTCGAAGTAGCGGGGGAAGGTCTTTGCGACGCACCCCGGGTCGGCGATCTCGATGCCGGGTGCCCGCAGGCCGAGCAGCGCAAAGCTCATCGCCATCCGGTGGTCGTCGTAGGTCTGGATGACCGCCGGGTGGGGCGTGCCGGGGCTGATCACCAGGCCGTCGTCCGTCTCCCGGGCCTCCACCCCGACCCGCTGCAGCTCCCGAACCACCGCAGCGATCCGGTCCGTCTCCTTGGCCCGGATGAACCCGATGCCGGTGATCTCCGTGGGTGAGGTCGCGAAGACCGCCGTGACCGCGAGGGTCTGGGCAGTGTCCGAGAGATCCCGCAGGTCCACGGTGACACCTCGAAGCGGCCGGTCTGCCGAGACCTCGACACCACCGTCGTACCAGGTCACCGTCGCCCCCATCTCCGCGAGGACATCCAGGAAGCGGATGTCACCCTGCAGCGAGGACCTTCTCAGGCCCGGGACGCGCACCCGACCGCGGCAGATCGCCGCTGCCGCGAAGAAGTACGAGGCCGCTGACGCGTCCGGCTCGATCGCGTAGGTCGTGGCGCGGTAGCCGCCGGGCTCGACGCGAAACCGTTCCGCGGCAGGCCGGCTCACGGCAGCCCCGAAGCTCCGCATCACCGAGACGGTCATCTCGACGTAGGGCGCCGAGACGAGGGGCGTGGCGACTTCGATGTCGAGCCCTTCCGGGTAGGAGGGCGCCGCGAGCAGCAGACCGGAGAGGAACTGGCTCGACACGTCACCGGGGACCTGGGTCGATGAGGTCCGGGGCGGTCCCTGGACGGTGAGCGGCAGATGGCCGGGCTCACCGCGCTCGACCACGTCGATCCCCAACCGGCGCAACGCGGCGATGCCGTCAGCCATGGGACGGGCCCGCAGCGGCGGGGCACCGTCGAGCGTGAACGGCGCGGAACCGGCGCCCAGGGTGGCGAGCAGGAACCGGGAGGTGGTACCGCTCAACCGCGCGTCGAGGACGACCGGGTGACCAGGCAGGGAGCCCCCGACGCCGGCCACGACGACCGTCGAGTCGTCCGGGCCCGACCGGATCCGCGCGCCGAGGCGGCCGAGACCGTCCATCATCGCCTCGGTGTCGTCGGCGTGCAGGGCACCGACGAGGGTGCTCTCGCCCTCCGCGAGGGCCGCGCAGAGCAGTGCCCGGTTGGTCAGGCTCTTCGATCCCGGCAGCACCACGGTGGTATCCGGTGGCGAGTCGAGCGGCCGGACCGCGTAGGTCGCGCTCACTGGAGGCGGTGGACCGACGGCCGGTAGCCCTTGGCCACCAGCCCATCCTGGAGTCGACCGGCCAGCTCCGCCTCGACGAGGAGGATGAGCAGACCCTGCGGTCCTTCGGCCGAGTGGGCGATCTCGATGTCTGCGATGCTCACATCGAGGTCGGTGGCGAGCGTGGTGATCTCCGCCAGCACGCCGGTGCGGTCCGGGACGGGCACGCGCAGCTCTGCCAGCTCCTCGGGGCGCGCGTAGCGCACGGGGAGCGACAGGCGAGCCTCCCGGGCCTGCTCGAGGATCGCCACCAGCTCCGAGCGGCGACCCCGGTCGATCAGGTCGCGCAGCTCGGTGAGCGCCTCCACCAACCGGTCCAGCTCGCTGAGGATCGCGGTTCGGTTCTCGGCGCAGATGTCGGGCCAGATGCCGGGGTGCCCGGCGGCGATCCTGGTCATGTCCCGGAAGCCGCCGGCCGCCAACCGCAGCAGCGCGCGGTGCTCACTGGCACGCTGGTCGGCCAAGCGCATGAGGGTGGCTGCGGTGAGATGCGGGATGTGGGACACGACGGCAACCATCGTGTCGTGGCGCTCCGGTGGGATGCTCACGACATCAGCTCCGAAGGAGCTGATCACCCCGCGGATGGCTGCGTAGGCCGCATCGTCGGTGCCGGCCACCGGGGTGAGGACCCACGTGGCGCCCTCGAAGAGGTCGGCGCGTGCCCCGTCGACGCCCTCGAGCTCTGATCCGGCCATCGGGTGCCCACCCACGTAGCGGGGATCGGCCATGAGCTCAAGCATGGGTCCCTTCACGCTGCCCACGTCGGTGACGAGTCCGCTCGAGGTGGCGAGAAGCTCTTCCACCACGGCGGGGATCGAGCCCACCGGGGTGGCCACGAAGGTGATCTCCGCGTCGGGGTCGTCGCCGATGCGGTCGAGTGCGCCGAGCTCGAGCGCTCTGCGGGCAGCCCGCTCGTCGCGGTCGCGGCCGGTGACGTGCCAGCCACGCGACCGCAGGGCCAGCGCGATCGACCCACCGATCAGCCCGGTGCCCACGATTGCGGCGCGACGTCGCTCCCCCATCTCAGGCGGGGAGGTCGTCTCGCAGGCCGCTCGCACCCTCGAGGTAGACGTGGTGCAGCTCGTCGCGCGACCGCTCGGTCGTGAGGTGCATGAGGACCCGGATGCACCGGGGGGTCCCGCCGTCAATGTCGAGCTCACGCGCGCACAGCAGCGGCACGTCACCGAGTCCGAACCTGCGAGCCGCCGCAGCCGGGAACGCCGCGTGGATGTCGTCGGTCGCGGTGAAGATCACGCTGATCACGTCGCTCTTGTCGATGCCGTTGCGGTCGAACATGGCCTCGAGCAGGGCGATGACACGCTCGAAGATCTGTTCCTCGGTGTCCTCGTCGACCGTGGTGGCGCCGCGGAGCGCACGAACGCTGGGCATCGCATCGATGCTAGTTGCGCCGACGAGACCGCTTGACCCGGGGCGTCCCGTCCGGGTGACCCGACGCCGGTGACGCGGCGGCTCGCTCGAGGGCGAGCACCTCCTCGGAGCTGAGCTCCCGCCAGGAACCTGGCTTCAACCTGCGATCGGTGAGCGGGCCGATCCGCGCACGCACCAGCCGCTCCACCGGATGGCCGATGGCTTCGCACATCCGCCGGACCTGACGATTGCGCCCCTCGTGGATGGTGATGCGCAGCAGGTTCGGCGCGAGCAGGGCCACCCGGGCCGGCGCGGTCGTTCCGTCCTCGAGCTCGATGCCCTCCCGTAGGCGACGGAGCGCCTGGCGTGACGGCTTGCCCACGACCTGCGCCAGGTACTCCTTCTCCACCCCGAACCTCGGGTGGGTGAGTCGGAAGGTGAGGTCGCCGTCGTTGGTGAGGATGAGCAGGCCCTCGGTGTCCGCGTCGAGCCGCCCGACCGGGTGGACGCGCGGCTGCGGGGGGACGAGCTCCACGACCGTCGGTCGACCCTGAGGGTCCTCAACCGTGCTCACCACGCCGCGTGGCTTGTTGAGGAGGTAGTAGACGAGTCCCGGTCGAACCGGTACCGGCACGCCATCGACCTCGACGCGGTCATGAACGACGTCGACACGGCGACCGAGCTCGGCCACCTGTCCGTTCACCGTCACCCGTCCGGCGGCGATCAGCTGCTCGCAGGCACGCCGGCTGCCCAAGCCGGCACGGGCCAGCACCTTCTGGAGCCGGTCGCCCTCGGCGTTCGGCACGGCAGGCACGACTCAAGCCGGCTCGAGGCCGTCTCGTGTCTGTCCGTCAGCCGACCGGTCGGCTCGCGCCTCATCGACGTGCGTCTGCTCGACGTGCGCCTGGCCGCCTCGGATCTCGTCGTCTCGAGACGGATCGGTGGAGGGAGGAGCGCTCGCCAGCTCCCCCTCAGCTGCGGCGATATCGGCCTGTCGGTCGCGCCGCTCGGACTCGCCGGTCGCGATGTCGGCCCGCAGACCCGCCTCCAGGGCCTCGACCACGTCCGGCCCGGGAACGAAGTCTGCGATCGGGGGCAGCTCGTCGAGGCTGGCCAGCCCCAGCTTCTCCAGGAACAGGTCGGTGGTGCCGAAGAGCACGGGTTGGCCGGGCCCCGGGTCCCTCGCCACCTCGGCGATGTACCCCCGCTGCTCGAGGGTGCGCACCACCCCGTCAACGTTCACACCTCTGATCGCCGCGATCTGCGCCCGGGAGATCGGCTGCTTGTAGGCCACGATGGCCAGCGTCTCCAGAGCGGCGGCGGAGAGCCGCGCCGTCTGGCCCTCCAGCACGAAACGCTCGACGTACGGAGCGAGATCGGGATGCGTCTGGTAGCGCCATCCGCCGGCCACGTGGGCCAGCACGAAACCGCGCCCCTGCTGCTCGTACTCGGCAGCGAGGGCCCTGAGCAGCTCGTCGATCTCCGCTGGGCTGGTCTCCGTCACCTGCGCGAGCAGGTGCGGGTCGATGGGCCGATCGGCGACCATCAGGATGGCTTCCACGGCCCGGCGGGTGTCCGACCCCATCAGCCCTCGTACACGTCGACCGCCGCCAGGTCCGCGGCACGCACGGAGGGCGAGGCGATCCAGGTGATCCGGATGTCGCCGAAGGCCCGGCTCTGCTCGAGGTCGACGAGCCCCTGCTTGTAGAGCTCGAGGATCGCGAGGAAGCGCACCACGACCTCCACCCGGTCGACCAAGCTCTCGGTGAGCTGGCGGAACGTCGCCCGACCCAGGCGCGGCAGCTCGTCGACGAGCTCCTCGACCGCGTCGCTCACACTCACCCGGATCGCACCGACGTGGCTGAGGTCGACCACCGGAGCGGGGCGCGGTGCGATGGCCCGCAGGAACGCGGCGCGCAGGTCCTCCGCGTCGATCCCGGCGAGGAGATCCGGGGTCAGATCGACGAAGCGTTCCTCGAGCCCGGCCTGACGGGGATACGAACGGCCAGCCTCGGCGGCGAGCGCGCCGAACACGCTGGCCGCGTCCTTGAAGGTCTTGCAGTCGAGCAGGCGGGCGAGCAGCAGGTCGCGCTCCTCCCACAGGGCCAGCTCGTCATCCACGTCGACGTCACGGTCGTCCGGCAGGAGTCGCTTGGCCTTCAGCTCGACCAGGGTGGCCGCGATCAGCAGGAACTCGGTGGCGACCTCCAGGTCGAGCTCCTCCATCCGCTCGAGCTCGGCCAGGTACGCATCGACGATCGACGCCAGCTCGATCTCGTAGAGATCGACCTGCTCACGGAGGATCAGGTGCAGGAGGAGATCGAAGGGCCCTTCGAAGACCGGCGTCTGAACGGCGTAGGACATCGGTGTCACACGATAGAGCCGGTGTCAGCCCGGATCGCGCATGCTGGGTGCGGTCCCAACCGCTCAGCACCCGGCCCGACGGCGCAGGTCGGGAGGTCTTTTCGGGCGCCCGGTGGGCAGCCCGTAGCATGACCGTTCATGACGCGGGTCTTCTCCGGGATCAAGCCGACTGGCGCGGTGCAGCTGGGCAACCTGCTCGGTGCGCTCCGGCACTGGGTTCGCGACCAGCATGAGGCCGACTCGTTCTACTGCGTCGTCGATCTGCACGCGCTCACCGTCCCGCAAGATCCCGCCGAGCTGCGGGCCCGCACGCTGGAGCTGGCCCAGGTCCTGCTCGCGATCGGCATCGATCCGGACGTCGCGACCCTGTTCATCCAGAGCCACGTGCCAGAGCACACCGAGCTCGCGTGGATCCTCGAGTGCACCGCCGCGTTCGGCGAGCTGCGGCGCATGACCCAGTTCAAGGACAAGTCCGAGGGCGCCGAGTTCGTCTCCGCCGGCCTGTTCACCTACCCGGCGCTGATGGCGGCCGACATCCTGCTCTACGACACCGACCGGGTCCCGGTCGGCGACGACCAGCGTCAGCACCTGGAGCTGGCCCGGGACCTCGCCATCCGCTTCAACCACCGATACGGCAACGGCCGCGACATCTTCGTGGTCCCGGAGGCGGCGATCCCGCGCGTCGGTGCCCGGGTCATGGACCTGCAGCACCCGACCCGCAAGATGTCCAAGTCCGAGGACTCCCCGCAGGGCACCATCCTGGTGCTCGAGGACCTCAAGAGCGTGGAGAGGAAGATCAAGCGGGCGGTGACCGACGCGGAGAGCGAGGTGCGCTACGACCCCGACAGCAAACCCGGTGTCTCGAACCTGCTGTCGATCATGGCCGCGATCACCGGAGAAGACCCTGAGGTCATCGCCTCCCGCTACACGCAGTACGGACCGCTCAAGGCCGACACCGCCGAGGCGGTCTGCGAGCTGCTGCGCCCCATCCAGCAGCGCTACGCGGAGCTGGCTGCCGACCCGGCCGGGACGATGTCCATCCTGGCCAAGGGGGCCGAGAAGGCGCAGACGGTCGCGGCTGCGACGCTGACCCGGGCCCGAGACGCGCTCGGCCTGGTTCCCCGACCCTGACACCCAGCACCGAGCCCGACCGCACCTGCAGCGGTGCCTGCGGTTGCGCGCGAGGCGGTCCTGACCGGCTCAGTCGTCGTCGGCGTCGCGGAGTGCCCTCGCGAGCTCGACGGGAATCGTCCACTCGTCGGGAGGACGGTGGTGCTCACGAGCCCAGGCGACCGTCAGCGGATCGCTCCCGGCCAGCGCGAGCATGTCGCCTCCCAGCCGGTCGTGCTGGAGGTACAAGCCCACCCGCCGAGTGAAGCCCCGGGTTCGCGTCCAGTCCCGGATGACCTCCGGATCGTGGCCGACCACCGCCGCGGAGATCGTCGCGATGACCCGACCGTAGGTGCGGAGGTTCGCGTCCGTCTTGCCGACGTCATGCAGCAGCGCCGCCGCCAGCACCGGGCGCGTGGCGGCAGCCCCCAGTGTCGCCTGCACCTCGCGTGCGACCCGCACCGCGTGGCGGCGGTCGGCGTTGCACATGCGGCGCCACAGCTCACGCTCGGCGGGAAGCAGCACCTCCTCGACCCACTCGGCATCTCCACGGCGGGGACCGCCCGGCCACAACGATCCGAAGAAGCGACGGACCAGGTGTGGGGTGCGCGCCACCGCGATGTCCGCGCGCCGTCAGCCGGCGTGATTGATGCAGAACCGGGTGGCGGGCATCACCTCGAGGCGAGCTTCCCCGATCGGCTCACCGCAGACCTCGCACAGGCCGTAGGTGCCCTCGTCGAGCTTGCGCAGCGCCCGCTCCACATCCTCGAGCTGTTCACGGAGCTGGGCGGCGAGAGCCTGAAACTCACCCTGCTCCGCTGCCACCTGCGCGCTGTCAGCGAAGTTGTCGTCGAACTGCAGGGAGGATTCGGCGCGGCCGAGCTCGCGGATCTGCTCCCGCAGCTGGGCCGCCTCGGCGTCGAGGGCTGCTCGGATCGTCGCCTCGGTCTCACTGCTCAAATCGGCGTCAGGGCTCACGGGCGACAAGGGTAGTCCCTCGATCGGGCTCTGGCGCGGGGATGCGCCGACTCGTACACCGCTCGGAGCCGTTCGGTCGACACCAGGGTGTACACCTGCGTCGTGCTGACCGAGGCGTGCCCGAGCAGCTCCTGCACCGCCCGGATGTCAGCCCCGTGATCGAGCATGTGCGTGGCACACGAATGGCGCAGCACGTGCGGCGTCAGACGGTCACCGAGGCCGGCGGCGAGCCCGTAGCGGCGCACGATGCCCCACGCCCCCTGGCGGGAGAGCCGCCCCCCTCGCTGGTTGAGGAACACGGCGTCCGCGTCAGTCCGGCGAGCCCAGCGCTCGGGGACGAGCTGCTCCCTCCCACCCGGGCCCAGCCACGCGCCGAGCGCCGCGCGGGCGAAGCGCCCGAGGGGCACGATCCGCTCCTTCGCACCCTTCCCGAAGACCCGCACCAGACCACCCTCGAGGTCCAGATCGCCGAGGGAGAGGCCGACCAGCTCCGAGATCCGCACGCCGGTGCCGTAGAGCATCTCGAGGATCGCCCGGTCACGGAGCGCGAACGGTTCGTCCCCGGTGACCGCGGCCAGCAGGCGCTCCACCTCCTGCTCGCTGAGGGCCTTGGGCAGCCCCTGTGGCACCCGGGGGACCTCCACGTCAGCCGCTGGATCGCCGCTGTGGTGGCCCTCCTCGGCGAGGAAGCGGTGCAGCGCACGCACCGCGACCAGCGCCCGCGCCACCGACGAGGCCGCACGTCCAAGGTCCCGGAGATGGGCGATGTAGGCAGTGATGTGCTGCTCCTGCACCTCGTCCAGCGCGACGGCCTGTGCGGCCAGCCATCGGCAGTAGGCGCGCAGGTCGCGACGGTAGGCCGCGAGCGTGTTGGCGGAGCGACCGCGCTCGGCCGACAGCCAGCTCAGGAGCTCCTCCACCTCGAGGGGGAGGGTGGGCTCGCTGACGGGCTCAGCAGCCAAGGCGCCGGGCGGTGAGCGTCAGACCGATCACGGTCTTGGCGTCGGTGATCGTGCCCGTGTCGATCATGGCCAGGGCATCAGCCAGCGGCACCCGCTCGATCGTCAGGTGCTGCTCCTCGACCCCCTGCAGGTCCTGGGCCACCGGCTGGAGCTCCCGGGCCAGGAACACCTGCGAGTGCTCGTCGCAGAAGCCCACCGAGTTGTGGAACTCGACCAGCTTCTCGACGACCGCGGCTCGCAGACCGGTCTCCTCCTCGAGCTCGCGCCTCGCGGTCGTCTCGGGGGGCTCACCGGCGACGTCACGCTTCCCCGCGGGGATCTCGAGCATCTCCCGATCCAGCGGCGCCCGGTACTGGCGGACCAGCACCACCCGACCGTCGTCGAGGAGCGGCACCACCGACACCGCACCGGGGTGATGGACGATCTCGCGCTCGAACTGCTGACCGTCCGGTGCCTCGATGAGGCCGATCGCGAGGCGGATCACGTGACCGTCGTACACCACTCGCTCGGAGAGGCGCCGGAATCCCGGACGATCGGTCTGGCGCACGGCGCTCAGACGCTTCCCGCGATCTGCTCCTCGTCGAGGTGGAGCAGATGCGGGTTCCGGCCTTCGGCGCGAGCGAGGGCCGCACCGACGAACTCGCGGAACAGCGGCGCCGGGTTGTCCGGACGGCTCTTGAACTCGGGATGGGCCTGCGTGCCGATCCAGAAGGGATGGTCGGTCAGTTCGATGAACTCGACCAACCGCCCGTCGGGCGAGGTGCCCGAGCACACGAAGCCCGATCCCTCGAACTTCGCCCGGTACTTGGGGTTGAACTCATAGCGGTGGCGGTGGCGCTCGGAGACGACCTCCTTGCCGTAGGCCTGAGCCACCCGGGAGCCGGGGAGCAGCATGGCGGGATAGGCACCGAGGCGCATGGTGCCGCCGAGATCGGTCAGGTCCCGCTGGCTCTCCATCAGGTCGATCACCGGGTGAGGGGTCTGCGGGTTGATCTCGCTCGAGTTCGCGTCGACCAGACCGAGCACGTTCCGGGCGAAGTCGATCGTCATCGCCTGCATGCCGAGACACAGTCCGAGGCAGGGGATCTCGTTCTCCCGGGCGTAGGTCGCCGCTGCGATCTTGCCCTCTACCCCGCGCTCACCGAAGCCGCCGGGGATCACGATGCCGTCGAGGTCACGCAACCGACCCTCTGCGAGCAGCCCCTCCACCTGCTCAGCCTGGATCCAGTCGATCTCGATGGCCGCTCCGTGGTGGAACCCACCGTGTTTGAGGGCCTCGACCACGGAGAGGTAGGCGTCCGGCAGGCTGACGTACTTGCCGATGATGCCGATCTTCACCGGTCTGGTGGCGGTCTCGATCCGGTCGATGAGGACCTCCCAGGAGGACAGGTCGATCTCCCGGTCACCGAACCCGAGCAGCTTGCACACGACCTCGTCGAGCCCTTCCTCGTGGAGCACGAGGGGGATCTCGTAGAGGCTGCGCGCGTCCGCCGCGTTCACCACCGCGCCGACCTCGACGTCGCAGAGGTTGGAGATCTTGCGCTTGAGCTCCGCGGAGATCGGGCTCTCGCTGCGGCAGACGATCGCGTCGGGCTGGATGCCACGGCTGCGCAGCTCGGTGACGGAGTGCTGGGTGGGCTTCGTCTTCTGCTCACCGGAGGGTCCGATGAACGGAACGAGGGTCACGTGCACGTAGCAGACGTTCTCGCGCCCCACGTCGAGACGGAACTGTCGGATCGCCTCGAGGAACGGGAGGATCTCGATGTCACCGACAGTGCCACCGATCTCGGTGATCACCACGTCGACGTCGTCGCCGGCCAGTCTGGTGATCCGACGCTTGATCTCGTCGGTGATGTGGGGGATCACCTGGACCGTCTTGCCGAGGTAGTCGCCCCGGCGCTCCGCGGCGATCACCGCCGAGTAGATCGAGCCGGTCGTGGCATTGGAGTCCCGGGTCAGGTTGACGTCCACGAACCGCTCGTAGTGGCCGAGGTCGAGGTCGGTCTCTCCGCCGTCCTCGGTCACGAACACCTCACCATGCTCGAAGGGGTTCATCGTGCCGGGGTCGACGTTGAGGTAGGGGTCGAGCTTCTGCATCGTGACCCGCAACCCCCTGGACCGCAGGAGACGACCGAGCGACGACGCGGTGAGCCCCTTGCCGAGGGAGCTGGCCACCCCACCGGTCACGAAGATGTGCTTCGTCACTACCCGTCCTCCTCGGCCACGTCATGCAGGACGGGATCTCACCATACTGCGGCGGCCTGCGAACGCGGTGCACCGGAGGCCGCGTCGCAAGCCCGGATTGCGGGGCGGGGACGAAGGTGAAGAGGTTGGCCCCTGCGGTCAGGCCAAGGTGCCCGTAGCGGCACGGGCTTCCTGCAGCAGCGCCCGTGCGTGCTCCCGCGCCGGCTCGGACCGCGGGTTCCCGGAGAGCATCCGCGCCAGCTCAGCCACCCGTGCTTCGCCGTCGACGGGTTCGGCGGTGGTGAAGGTCTGACCGCGGCGGACCTGCTTGCCGACCAGATACTGCCGTTGGGCGAAGACGGCGACCTGCGGCAGGTGGGTCACGACGAGCACCTGATGGCGCTCAGCGATCCCAGCGAGCGCCCGACCGACGGCGATCGCCGCCTCCCCGCCGATGCCGGCGTCGACCTCGTCGAACACCAGGGTGTCCGGGGCCTCGGTGAGCACCAGCCGGAGGGCGAGCATCGCCCGAGACAGCTCACCACCGGAGGCCACCTTCGACAGTGGCAGCAGCGGCGCGCCGGGGTTCGCTCCGAGCAGGAAGGCGACTTCGTCACCGGGGTCGTCGCCCACGTGCACCTCGAGCCGAGCCTTCTCGAGCGCGAGCTCCGCCAGGTTGGCCCGGACGGCTGAGGCGAGCGCGGGCGCGGCGCGCCGGCGTGCCTGCCCGACAGCCTGCTCAGCACGGACGACCTCGGCTCGCGCCGCCTCGCGCTCCGCCTCCAGACGGGCAGCAGTCTCGTCCCGGGATGCGAGCTCCTCGAGCCGGCGCGCCGCCTCGTGGCGGAACCGCAGCACTTCGGCGAGCGTGTCCCCGTACTTGCGTCGCAGATCGTGCAACAGCTTGCGGCGGGCCCGCACCTCCTCGAGTCGGACGGGGTCGTCCTCGATCGTCTCCAGTGCCGCTCGCAGCTCGCTGCTGACGTCGGCCAGTTCGGCTGCGATCCCCCGTAGGCGCTGCGCGATCGCCTCCAGGGGTGCTCGACCACCCAGCGCTCCGATGGCGCAGGCCAGCCCGTCGTCCGCTCCGCCGTCGCCCGTGAGCGCACGGAGCGCTTCGGCCGCAGCCTGACGGTGCTCGAGCGCTCCTGCGAGCATGTCCTCCTCTCGCTCGAGCTCCTCGTCCTCGGTCGGGCCAGCGATCTCGGCCTTGTCGATCTCGTCGACCTGGAACTGGAGCAGGTCGATCTCCCGGGCACGGGCCCGCTCGTCTCCTCCCAGCGCAGCGAGCTGCTCCTCGATGCGGGCCAGCCTCGCCCTCGCCCGGGTCAGCGGGCCGAGGTCCACCTGCCCGAACCGGTCCAGCGCTGCCCGCTGCACCCGCGTCGACAACAGGGACTGGTGGGCGTGCTGACCGTGCAGGTCGACCAGTGCCCGGCCGACCTCGCTCAGCTCGGCCACGGTGGCCAAGCGCCCGTTCACATAGGCACGGGAGCGGCCCTCGCGAGGGATGACCCGTCGGAGGACGATCTCTTCTCCGTCGCCGACGAACCGCCCTTCCACGACCGCCTCCGGGGCACCCGGGCGGACCATCGCCCCGTCGGCGCGTCCACCGACCAGCAGGTCGATCGCCTCCACGATCATCGTCTTGCCCGCACCGGTCTCACCGGTGAGCACGGTCATGCCGGGTCCGAGCAGCAACGAGGTGCTGGCGATGACACCCAGATCGGTGACGGCGAGCTCCTCGAGCATCAGCGGTCTCCGAGCTTGAACTTCGCTTTGAGGATCCCGTGGAAGTCCCTGGGACCGAAGATGACCAGCCGGGCGACGTGCTCCGATGCGGTGCAGGTCACCGAGTCGCCGACAGCCAGCTCGCCGAGCAGCCGCCCGTCAACCGACAAGGTGGCTGGGCGGGTGCCCGCCACTGTGATCCGGGCGATGGAGTCGGGCTCGAGCACGAGGGTGCGGTCGAAGAGCATGTGTGGGGAGACCGGCGTCAACAGCAGCGCCCGGTGCGTCGGATCGACGATCGGGCCCCGTGCCGACAGCGAGTACGCGGTCGATCCCGTCGGCGTGGCCACGATGAGCCCGTCGGTGGTGTAGGGGGTGAAGAAGCGGCCGTCGATCTCGACGTCGAGGCGGACCGTGTGACCGCCCAGGGTCTTCTCGATCACCGCGTCGTTGAGGGCGATCGCCTCACCCGTGCCGACCGTCCCGCCGGTTCCCTCGACCCGCACGGCGAGCAGCATCCGTTCCTCGATCTGGTAGTCGCCGGCGAGGAAGCGGGTGAGTGCGTCACGCAGCCCTGAGGGCTCGACCTCCGTCAGGTAGCCGAGCTGACCGAGGTTCACCCCGATGACCGGGACCTCAGCCTCCGCCACCATCGCCACGGCCCGCAGCATGGTGCCGTCGCCGCCGAGGGAGACCGCCACGTCGAGGCCGGTGACGATCGCATCCGGCGCATGGCCGTTGGGGGCCAGGCCCGCGACCGCCGCGTCCTCGTCGGTGAGCCGCACCTCGTGACCCTGCTGCGTGAGCCAGGCGGCGGTGTCGCGCGCCAGCGCCACGGCCTCCGGTCGATCGTGATGGACGACGAACGCGATGGTCGCCATCATCCACTCCGCATCCGGCTGGCCTCAACGACCACCCGCTCCACGTCGATACGGGTCACGACGTCCCGCGCCGCTCCCGACGCCGATCGGCACCCGCCGTCGCTGGGCGCGCGCAGCCAGAGCAAGAACTCGACGTTCCCATCCGATCCGGGCAGCGGCGACACCATCAGACCCATGATGATCGCTCCCCGGTGCTCGAACACGGCAACCACCTCCTCGAGCACCCGCTGCCAGATCCCGGGTTCACGGATGACACCTCGACCGCGGGTGGCCTCTTCCCGCCCGGCCTCGAACTGCGGTTTGACCAACAGCACGAGGGTGCCTCCGGGGGCGGCGAGGGAGAGCAGCTCGCCGGCGACCGTGCGCAACGAGATGAACGAGAGATCCGCGACGACCGCATCGAACGGTGCATCCAGGGCCGCCGGTTCGACGTGGCGCAGGTTGGTGCGCTCAACCACCTGCACCCGGGGGTCACGGCGGAGCCGGTCGTGCAGCTGGCCGTATCCCACGTCGAGGGCCACCACCCGGCTCGCCCCCCGCTGTAGCAGGCAGTCCGTGAAGCCACCCGTGGACGCGCCGGCGTCGAGCACTCGCCAGCCGGTCACATCGATGCCGAAGTGCTCGAGGGCCGCGTCGAGCTTCTCACCGCCGCGGCTGACGAAGCGTGGCCGGGGGCCGGTAATGCGGATCGGCTCTGCGGCACTGACCAGCCGGGAGGGCTTCGAGGCCGGCGCACCGGAGACCAGCACGCGGCCCTCCTCGATCTCCGCTCGAGCCTGTTCGCGACTCGCGACGAGGCCCCGGCGTACGAGCTCCACGTCGAGGCGGCGGCGACTGCTCGTGGGAAGCCTCCCGGTCGCTGGCGGACTGGCCGGGTCGAGATCTGTCAGGCGCTGGCCGGAGGCTGCTCCTTGGAGGCAGCCTTCTTCGCCGCCGCCTTCTTCACCGCCGCCTTCTTCGTCGCGGGGCGCTTCGCGGCACGCGTGGTGGTCGGAGCAGCGCCGCTGGCCTGCAGCGCGTCGATCTTGCGCTCGAGTCGACGGATGTCGGCCTTGGTGGCGATGCCGACCGCGGCGAGCTGAGCGGCGAGCTGACGGTCGACCAGCTCGGCGACCCGCTCGCTGTTCTCCCGGCTTCTCTGAACGAGGTCCGACAGGGCCTGCTGGAGCTGCGCAGACTGCTGCTCGGTCAGCTTCGCGACCTCGCGCACCAACGCCTCAAGGCGATCCTGGGCTCGCTGGGTGACCTCGAGCGCGCTCTTCACCGGGTTCTTGGCCATGGCCTGCAGGCTAGGGCCGGCAACGGTGCAGGGCAACGAACCAGCGTCGAGCCGGACGATCAAGACGACGAGGACGACGAAGAAGCAGCCCCGCCCCCCGGTGGCCGAAGCCGGAGCTCAGCGCCGCTCGCCGAGCACCAGGCTCGCCAGGTCAGGGGCGATCAGATCCGGTTCGGGCTCCACCGGCAGCTGATCCTCCGTCGTGACGCCGCTCAGCACCAGTGCGAAGCGGAAGCCGAGCGCCCGGGCGAACCGACCGTCGGTGTCGGCCCGGTCACCGACGACGGTGCCCGCCGCGCCGACCCGCTCGCGAACCAGCTCACAGATGGGTGGATAGGGCTTGCCCGCGACGGTGGCGGTACGGCCAGTGGCCCGCTCGATCGACGCCAGGATCGCACCACCGCCGGGGATCGGACCGCGGGGGGTGGGATAGGTGGCGTCGTCGTTCGAGGCGATCAGCCTCGCCCCCCGGCGCACGGCGGTCGCAGCCGCGGTCATCCGTGCGTAGTCGAACGCCGGGTCGTAGCCGACCATCACCACGTCGAGCTCGGAGGGTGGTTCAGGACCGGTGGGGAGCAACGCCACCGCCCCGTGCTCCCTGACCGCCTCGACCAGACCCGGTCCACCGCAGACCAGCACTCGCTCCCCCGGCTCGACCAGCGTGGCAGCCGCGGTGGCCGAGGTGATCACGTCGTCTCCGGCGTCGATGCCCATGGACCGGAGCTTCTCGACCACGTCGCCGCGCCGACCGTAGGACATGTTCGTGACGAAGACGACCGGCTCGCCCGCCTCGCGCAGCGCGCGGATGGCGCGGGACGCGCCTTCGATCGGGCGGTCTGCGAGCCACACCACCCCGTCGAGATCGAGCACCCAGCCCATGCCCTGGATGGTGGCACAGGTCAGCTGATCCTCCGCCTGTCTCCGGGCTGGTAGACAGGGGCGGTGCCCCGATTCGAGCCTTTCCGCGGGATCTGCTACAACCTCGAGCGCGTCGATCTGGCGGACGTCACCGCTCCGCCCTACGACGTGATCGATCCTGAGCAGCGCAGGTCCCTGGCCGAACGCCACCCGGCGAACGTGGTGCACGTCGATCTCCCCGTGGCAGGCGGGACCCCGGGCTTTGGGGTCGACGGGAACGAGCCCTATGAGCAGGCTGCCGAGACGCTTCGCCGCTGGCTCGACGAAGGCGTCCTGGTACACGACCCCGAGCCCAGCTTCTACGTCTACCGGATCGACTACGTCGACGACTCGGGTCGGAGCCGCCACACCACCGGTGTGTACGGCGCCCTCGAGCTGGCCAAGCCCGGGGACACGCCACCCGGCGGCGGCGCTCCGATCCTCCCTCACGAGCACACCACGCCGAAGGCGAGGAGCGATCGTCTCCTCCTGCAGCGGGCGACCCGCGCGAACCTCTCTGCGGTCTGGGGGCTCTCCCCCGTCCCCGGACTGACGAGCCTGCTCGACACGAACTCACCCCCCCTGGCCCGCTGGACCGACCGCGACGGGCTCACCCACTCCCTGTGGCGGCTGACCGACCCCGACCAGCTCGACGCGATCGCGACGGCGGTCGCGGGAGCACCGATCGTGATCGCCGACGGGCACCATCGCTACGAGACCGCACTCAGCTACCTGGCCGAGCAGGGTGACGCGCGCGACGCGACCCACCAGCCCCCCGGGGCCGGTCCGGGTTTCGTGATGACCTGGGTGGTGGAGCTGGCAGACGACGAGCTGACGGTGCAGCCCATCCACCGCCTCCTCTGCGGCCTACCCGATGACCTCGACGTTGCCGGCGCGCTCTCCCGCGTCTTCGAGGTCGGCGAGCCAGTGGAGCTCGACGCAGACCTGATCCCGCGCATGCAGCGGGAGGGCTTCCTCGTGCTGGTGGAAGCTGACCGGGCGCTCGCGCTCCGTCCCAGAGCTGAGGTCTTGGCCACCGTTCGGGATCTCGACACCTGCAGGCTCGACGCGGCGCTCGAAGACCTCCCGCCGCACGAGCTCGTGTTCCAGCACGGTGTCCAGCAGGTCGTTGAGCGTGTGCGCGCCGGTGACGCTCGAGCCGGCATCCTGCTGCGTCCGGCGACGGTCGGCCAGATCGTGGAGATCGCCCACGGCGGCGAGCGGATGCCGCCGAAGACCACCTTCTTCTACCCCAAGCCCGCCACCGGGGTCGTCTTCCGCTCGCTGACCTGAGCGCGAGCCGGAGCCGGAACGGGACTGGGTCTACTGGACGGTCCAGGTCGCCCCGGAGTGCAGCAACGCCTCTAGATCACCAGGACCCTTCTGGCTCTGCGCCGCGAGCAGCTGCCGCTCGGTCTCCTCGACGTACTCCGGGTGCTGTACGGCGCGGAACACACCGATGGGCGTGGGCTCATACGGTCCCTTCGACAGGCGCGACAGCATGAAGCTCAGGCCGCGATTGCCCCTCTCGTCGTGCACGAGGATGCGGTCCTCTCCGACGTCGGCCACCTGCACGATCTGCAAGCGACCATCGGTGCCGAGCATCACGCCCTTCTCTCGCTCCTTGCCGAAGCGGATCGGTTGGCCATGCTCGAGCGGGATCAGCATGTCGTCGCGGTGCGCCTTGCCGGTGATGGCCTCGAACGCGCCGTCGTTGAAGACGTTGCAGTTCTGGTAGATCTCGACGATCGCCGCGCCCTTGTGCTCATGCGCGCGTCGGAGCATCTCCATCATGTGCTGTCGATCCATGTCGTGCGTGCGGGCCACGAACGTGGCCTCTGCACCGAGCGCGAGGCTGATGGGGTTGAACGGCGTGTCGAGTGACCCGAACGGCGTGGACTTGGTGACCTTGCCAACCTCGCTGGTAGGTGAGTACTGGCCCTTGGTCAGACCGTAGATCTGGTTGTTGAACACCAGGATCTTGATGTTCACGTTGCGGCGCAGCGCGTGGATCAGGTGGTTGCCGCCGATCGAGAGCATGTCACCGTCGCCGCCCACGACCCAGACGTCGAGGTCGGGTCGGGCCATGGCGAGCCCGGTGGCGATCGCGGGTGCCCGGCCGTGGATGCCATGCAGACCGTAGGTGTTCATGTAGTAGGGGAAGCGGGCGGCGCAGCCAATGCCGGAGATGAATACGGTGTTCTCGCGACGCACACCGAGCTCGGGCATGAGCAGCTGCACGGCGGCGAGGATCGAGTAGTCGCCGCAGCCCGGGCACCAGCGAACCTCCTGGTCGCTGGCCCAGTCCTTGCGGGTGGTGGCGGGAACCGACGTGTCAGTCATCGAGCGTCTCCAGGATCGCGTTCTCGAGCTCCCCCGCGGTGAAGGGCACACCCTTCACCTTGTTCACCGAGCGGACGTCGACCAGGTACTCGGCTCGGAGCAGCTTCGCGAGCTGCCCCAGGTTCATCTCCGGACAGAGCACCTTCGGGTAGCGGCGGAGCACGTCACCGAGGTCGGAGGGGAATGGGTTCAGGTGCACGAGGTGGGCCTGGGCCACCCGGTGGCCCCGGGCGCGGACACGGTCGACTGCGCCGCTGATGGCCCCCCACGTCGAACCCCACCCGATGACGAGGAGCTCGGCGTCCCCGACATCGCCGGTGACCTCCACGGGAGGGATGTCGCGCGCGATGCCGGCCACCTTCGCGGCCCTCAGCCTGACCATCCGCTCGTGGTTCTCGGGGTCGTAGGAGATGTCGCCGCTGCCATCGGCCTTCTCGATGCCTCCGATCCGATGCATAAGCCCCGGGGTGCCGGGCACGGCCAGCGGTCGGGCAAGGGTCTCCGGGTCCCGCAGGTAGGGCCAGAACACCTCGTTGCCCTCCTCGTCGATGTGGTTGGGGGCGACGGCGAACTCGACGCTGATGTCCGGAAGGGTCGACACGTCAGGCAGCAGCCAGGGCTCGGCGCCGTTGGCGAGATAGCCGTCGGAGAGCAGCATGACCGGCGTCCGGTACTTGAGCGCGATGCGGGCAGCTTCGATGGCAGCGAAGAAGCAGTGTGACGGGCTGTAGGCCGCCACGATCGGCAGGGGCGACTCGCCGTGGTGCCCGTACATCGCGAGGAGCAGGTCGGCCTGCTCGGTCTTGGTGGGCAGACCGGTCGAGGGCCCGCCCCGCTGGACGTCGATGATCAGCAGCGGCAGCTCGAGGCTGATGGCCAGGCCGATGGTCTCGGACTTCAGCGCGACGCCGGGGCCGCTCGTGGTGGTGCATCCGAGATGGCCGCCGTACGACGCGCCGAGCGCGGCTCCGATCCCGGCGATCTCGTCCTCGGCCTGAAGGGTGCGCACCCCGAAGTTCTTGTGCTTGGAGAGCTCGTGGAGGATGTCCGAGGCGGGCGTGATCGGGTACGAGCCGAGGAAGAGTGGGAGCTTCGCGAGCTGGCTCGCCGCGATCAGCCCCCAAGCCAGGGCGGTGTTGCCGTTGATGTTCGTGTACACGCCTGGCTTTCTCGGCGCGGGGCGCACCTCATAGCGGTGATCGAACAGCTCCGCGGTCTCACCGAAGGCGTGACCGGCCTTGAAGGCCGCCAGGTTGGCGTCGCGAACGAGCTCGTTCTTGCCGAACCTGGCCTCGATCCAGTCGATGGTCGGTTGCACCGGGCGGGAGTACATCCACGAGATCAGCCCCAACGCGAAGAAGTTCTTCGACCGGTCAGCGTCACGAGGCTTGACCCCGAGCGGCTCGCATGCCTGTTTGGTCAGGCTGGTCATCGGCACCTCGTAGACCGTGTAGCCCTTGAGGCTGCCGTCGGTGAGCGGGTTGGACTCGTAGCCGGCCTTGAGCAGGTTCCGCTCGTCGAACGTGTCGACGTTGACGATGATGGTGCCGCCCAGCTCCAGCTTGGGCAGCTCATTTCGCAGCGCCGCCGGGTTCATCGCCACCAGCACGTTCGGGGCGTCACCCGGCGTGGTGATGTCGTGGTCGGAGATGTGGACCTGGAAGGCCGACACGCCCGCGAGGGTTCCGGCAGGTGCTCTGATCTCGGCGGGGAACTCCGGCAAGGTCGCCAGATCGTTGCCGAGCACGGCGCTCGCGCTGGTGAAGCGGTCGCCCGTGAGCTGCATCCCGTCGCCCGAGTCGCCGGCGAAGCGGATGACGACCCGATCGAGCTGCTCGGGCGCGGTGCGCTCAGCTGTATCGGACACGAGAACCCCTTTGTTCCGTGGAAGTTGGTGTTGTGGAGGAGAATCCTGACGTCGCATCAGACGCCGACGGCCACTGTACCGCCGGCCACCGCCCGACCGGTGCACGCGCCCGGACCGCCGGCGTCTGCGCGCGCCGAGGCGCGACGGCCGACGCCGGGGCCCGGGGTCGTGGATCAGGCGACGGTGACGGAGCTGTCGAGGTAGACGTCCTGGATGGCGTTGAGCAGCTCAATGCCCTCAGCCATCGGACGCTGGAAGGCCTTGCGCCCGCTGATGAGCCCCGTGCCACCAGCCCGCTTGTTCACGACCGCGGTGCGCACTGCGTCCGCGAGGTCGCTCGCGCCCTTCGACTCACCGCCGCTGTTGATCAGTCCGATCCGCCCCATGTAGTTGTTCACGACCTGCCAGCGGGTCCAGTCGATGGGGTGGTCGGCAACCAGCTCGCCGTACACGAGCTTGCTGGTCTTGCCGAAGTTGACCGCGTTGTAGCCGCCGTTCTTCGTGGGCTGCTTCTGCTTGATGATGTCGGCTTCGATGGTGACACCCATGTGGTTCGCCTGACCGGTGAGGTCGGCGCTGTCCTCGTAGTTGACCCCGTCGACCTTGAAGTCGGAGTTGCGGAGGTAGCACCACAGCACCGTGAACATGCCGAGCTCGTGCGCCTGCTGGAACGCTTCGCTCACCTCGACGATCTGCCGGTGGGACTCCTTGGAGCCGAAGTAGATCGTCGCCCCCACACCCGCGGCGCCGAGATTCCACGCCTCCTCGACCGACCCGTACATGATCTGGTCGTAGGTGGTGGGGTACGAGAGCATCTCGTTGTGGTTGAGCTTGACGATGAACGGGATGCGGTGCGCATAGCGTCGTGAGCACATCCCGAGCACCCCGAAGGTGGTCGCCACCGCGTTGCAGCCGCCTTCGATGGCGAGCTCGACGATGTTCTTCGGATCGAAGTACCGCGGGTTGGGTGCGAACGACGCCGCTCCGGAGTGCTCGATGCCCTGGTCGACAGGGAGGATCGAGAGGTATCCCGTCCCGCCGAGTCGTCCGGCCGAGAACATCGCCTGCAGGTTCCGCAGCACCTGTGGCGAACGGTCGGAGTCCCGGTAGACGCGGTCGACGATGTCCGGGCCGGGAAGGGTGAGCTCCTCTTTGGGGATGCCCTTGCACTCGTAGGTGAGCAGTTGCTCGGCCTCGTCGCCCAGCAACGCCTGGATGTCGGTCATGCCACTCCCTCTCGAGATCGACGATCGAACCAACACCGTTCGGAGCGGTCCTCACGGCGGTGAGCCAACAGTAGTCAGCGACACCGACGGGGACGGAACCGGGACCAACCCTCGTCAGCCCGCACCATCCTCGGTCGAGAGCCGACCTGGAGCCGGGACGCCTGCCAGACGGTCGGGCTGCTCTGTCAGCCCGCAGCTCCGCATCGACAGCACCTCGTCAGGGGTGCCAGCGCGTGGGGGGCAGCCCCGGGGTCAGCGAAGGGCGCGGACCCGGGTCGCCACATCGACGAAATCCGGGTCGTCACGATGGATCCGCTCGAACAGCTCCCGGCTGCGGGCCAGATCACCCGCCCGCTCATAGAGATCGGCGAGCGCGTACGCCCGCCGCAGGTGGTGCTCCTTCGGTCTTCTCGGGTACCTGAAGCCGCTCTCGAGCAGCGCGATCGCGTCGCGCAGCTCACCCCGATCCGCCCTCGCACCGGCGGCCACGATGCGTCCTTCCGTGACGATCTCCGGGGAGGGCGCGGCTCGCCGCAGCTCGTCCCAGCGTGCCTCCACCTCTTCCCAGCGACGCAGTGCCCGATGGCAGTCCGCGATCACCGGATGCTGCTCGGTCGACCCGGTGAGCGCCTCGAAGGCCTCCAGCTCACGGATAGCCGCCTGCCACCTTCCCTGGCGGTACAACGTGAGGCCGTACAGCTCCCGGATCGCGGCAACGCCCGGAGCCTGTTCCGCCAACGGCTTGAGGATGCGCGCCGCATCCGCGAAGCGCTCGGCTCGGAACGCGCGCACGGCCTCCTCGAGACGTCGTTCAACCCGCGCCCGCTTCGCCGGATCGACGGCACGAGCGAGCTCTCTCGCCAGGTCCCCGTCGAATCCGAGACCGACGTCGTCGGGGAGCGCCTCGCCGCCCCGCCCGGCCCGGTTCGATGCCCGACGTCTCCCTCGGGCTACTGCCTCCGCCGCCTCATCACGGATCTCCCCCTCGTCGATCCACACGGGTGGGGGCTCCGGCGGCCCGGAGGGAGCCACCGCGCTCGTGGACGCGGCCCGCCGCCATGCCGTCGAGGCGCTGCGCTCGCCTCGCGTCGACTCCGATCCCAGACGTCCCGCCCCTCGGCGAGCCACGCCACCCCAGGTGCGCGGCGCCCGAACGGTATCGGGCTCACGCACCGCGGCACCATCGCGGCGACCCGATCGGCCGGCTGCGCCCTGCCGTCGAGCGCCCCCGGCCGCCTTCGAAGCCCCACCCACACCACCGGGGCCGGCGGGACGGCGGCGGCCCACCGGCGCTCGAGCCCCTCGCGCTGCCGGACCTCCCGACTCGGCAAGCTCTGCACTCCGCGTGCCGCGCTGCCCACCGATGCGTCCGGCCCGTCGCGAACCGTCCCCCGTAGAGGAGGCCCGCCCCGTGGCATCGGCAGCACGGCGGGAGGTACCCGATGCGCCTCCGGCCCGCCGTGATCCCGACCTGCCTGCGCTCGAGCCTGGGGTGCCGGACGAACCGCGGGCAACTCCGGAGCGCCCGCCCCGGGCTCCCGATCCCCGCCGGCCGTCCCCTGCGGGACCGCCACGCCCGGTGCGCGAGCTCCTCGCACCAGTTCGACGCGTGCCATCTGACGAACCTCGACCGGTGCGCATGATCGCAGCCTACTCACGTACTCTCCCCGTCCGGGACGGAGCGAGCGAAGACCCGAGATGAGAAAAGAAAAAGAGACTGCGCGCATTCATGGGGTGAGGGCGGCTGGTCTCGGTGTGGGTGATGGTATGGCGGGGCAGGCGAGGATGCCTCGGGCTTCGAAGTTGGCGTGGTTGGTGAACCCGAACGCGACGCGTCGCAGTACCTGGAGCTTGTTGTTGGTGCCTTCGAGTCGGCCGTTGCTGGCCCGGTCCACGGTCGGGTCGTGGTAGGCGAGGATCTCGTCGCCCCAGGCGATGATCGTGTCGACGACGTGGTGGAACTCGGGGAGCTCTCCGGTCTCGTAGAGGTCGGTGAACCGGCCGAGCGCGGCGAGGGCGCCGTCGCGGTCCTCGGCGAGGTACAGGCCGTAGAGCTCTTGCAGCGCAGCCCAGCCCGCGGCGATGCGAGGGTGGCGTTCGAACAGCTCGTCGAGGCGTTCCCGATCCGCGTC